>NZ_JBNHFI010000004.1:0-338382 GCF_059090085.1 Arthrobacter sp. K4-10C
AGGTCCCGGGTCACATCACCCAGCAACTCACCCAGCGAAGCGTTATCAGCCTTCTGATGCGCCTCACTGGGCGGCATCTCAGGAATCTGGCTACTCATCACGGCCTGCCAGACTGACCGTCCGCGTTGCGGTCCCGGGTGAGGGGATCCCCGGCCATCGGATCGTCGGCCAGGTCGCGGTCGCGGAGGGGATCGTCAGCAATCTGGTTTCCCGACCATGGTTCTTCCACCAGCTGCGGACTGTCCAGGGCACTGGCAGGACGCACTGGCTCGGCGTAGCCGCTGCCGGGAGCGCCGCCGTCGTACCCTGCCGTGGTGGTGGCCGGGCCGGGAAGCTGGACCGGAGGCGGCGGCACTGTCCCGCCGGCGGGCCGGTACGATTCGCTGTACTGGTCGCCGTACCCAGTACCGGAGTATTCCCCGGCAATGCCGGCGGTGCGGCCAGTTGCTGATGGGGTCTCCGGAGCGCCTGCCGTGAGGCCGCGGGTGAGGCGGCCGGCCAGGACACCGGCACCAGCGGCCAGCAGCAGGAAGGTTCCCGGACGGTTCCGGGCGAACCGCTGGACCTCGCCGAGCAGGTCACCGGGCTCCTTGTTCTCAAGCCAGGTAGCCATGGACGACGTGCGCTCTGCGGCCTGGCGGATCAGGTCGCTGGCAACGCCCTGCTGGTCCGGGGCGTCCGCCATGCTCTGCAACTGGCTGGAAATGGTCCGGATGCCCTCGGCCGCCTTCTGCTGCTGCGTGCCGGCCTGGCTGCTCAGGCCCGACTTCGCCTGGCCGAGCAAATCCTTGGCACTGGACTTCGCCTCGGCCGCTACGTGTGCCGCCTCACTCTTGGCCGTCTGGGCGACGCCCTGGGCGGAGTCCTTTGCTGTGCGGGCTACGTCCGCCGCTTCTTCTTTTGCCGCGTCCTTCCGGGACCCTCCTGAGGTGTCACTGGTGTCCGTAAACCCGGCCTGCGGAGTGGCGGCGGCTGGAAAGGTGGTGGCGGTCCGCTCGCCCGGACTTCCCGTAGTGGCCGGGGGAGCCGTGTAAGCGGGGTCCTCGGGCCATTGGTTCTCTGTCATCTTCGCTCTCTCTTTCCAAGAAGGCCGGTTGTTGATCAAGAACCAGCAATACTGGCCGTAAAATAATAAGCATGATTACTAATAAAAGGTAAGTACCCTTGCTAAGCGAGTTTTAACGGTTCCAGGAAACGTCAGCCGGTATGGCACAGGCCAGGCCGGGCACTCGAAATGGAAAGTGGTGGGTAGTTTGGAAATAGCTCCATGGGTTTGGGTGGTAGTCGCCATCGTTGTGCTGGTACTGATTGCGTTGCTGCTGGTAAGCGGCAGGCGCCGGAAGGCAATCCAGCAAAAACGCGACGATGCCCATCGGGAAAAAGCAGCAGAAATCCGGCGCGAGGCGGAGAATATGGAACTCGATGCCCGGGAACGCGAGGCCAAAGCGGCGCGAGCCCGCGCCGATGCCGAGCAGGCTCAGGTCAATGCGGCGCGGCTCCGGCAGGAAGCCGATGCAACGGCCCAGGAAGCGCATTCCCTTCGCGCCGACGTCGCCAGCCACAGCCGCAAGGCAGACGACGTTGATCCGGATGTGGGGAGGGATGGCAGCAGGCGGGGCGCCGGTACCCGTGGCGATGGCGCACAGGACGCTGTCCGCAGTGACGCGGTCCGCGACGAGACCATCCGCGACGATGCCCGTGGCGACGAGACCATTAACGACGAGGCCCGCGGCGACGCCGACCGCCGGGACCGTGACAACCCGCGGACCGGTATCTAGTACCTGCACGCCGGTGTCTGGCAGGTCGAGGGCTTGGCAGGCCGAGGCTTGGCGTCAGGGCAAGGCAGTGATGGGGCCGGGGGTTTGGGCTTGCGCTGCCAGGGTTCGCGCTGTCAGTCTTTGCGTGGTTTAAGGACGGGGGAAGGGGGCACTCCCTTCCCCCGTCCCATGCCCTCAAGGACTTCCTTGAAGGCATCCACAGAGGACTTTTTTGCTTCCCATCCCAGGATGCGGCGTGCGCGGCCGGTGTCCATGACCGGCGCCCCTGCTGCCATCTCCACCCAGCCGGAATCGGTTGGCACGAGCCGGAGCCGCCAGGCCAGGCCCACGGCTTTGTGGAGCAGCGCCATGGGGATGGGGAGGATCCTTCGGGCGCCCAGGATGCGGGCGATTTCCCGGGGTGTGAGCACGGGTTCAGCGGCGATGTTGAAGGCGCCGCTGGCCCGCTGGTCGATGGCCCGCCAGTAGGCCTCGGCAACGTCGTCCGCGTGGACGGCCTGGAAAATGAGGTTGTCCGGTGCGGGCAGGAGCGGAATCCGGAGCCGGGCCGGCAGGAGCCGCGGGTACACCGGCCCCAGGAAGTACCTGCCGATCTCGCTGCCGGCGTCCCGCTGGAAGATCAGGCCGGGCCGGAGCCTGGCCACCGCTATTCCCGGGTTGGCTTCCATGAAACTATCCAGCAGCTTCTCTTGTTCCGCCTTATGCCTGCTGTAGTGCGAGCCCGCCATGCCCTCCGCCGGCCATGATTCGTCCGTGCGCCGGTCCTTCGGGGCTTTGCTGTAGGCGCCAACGGACGACGCGCAGACTATCTGCTTAACACCGGCGGCCCTGGCTGCCTCCAGGACATTCCTGGTGCCCCCCACGTTGGTGCGGTAGAGCTGCTCGAGGTCCCGGTTGGGCTGAATTTGCCACGCCAGGTGCACCACGGCGTCCACGCCGGTCAGCGCGGCCTCCAGCAGCGGCTTGTCGCGCTCCAGGCCAACGTCCAGCGTGTGCCAGGCCACCCCTGCGTACGGTTCCCGGGAGGTGTCCGGAAGCCGCCGGCTGATGCCGGTCAGTTGAAGGCTTCCGGGTTTCCCGGACAGTTGGCCCTGCAAATTGCGCAGCAGTGCTGTTCCTGCGTTTCCACTGGCTCCGGTGATGGCGATGCGCATGAAGAAGGACTCCTCCGGTGATGGGCTGATCCGCTGACAGCCTGAGCCTATAGCGGGGAGGATTGTTTTATAAGCAACCTTATGATTTCCTTCTTCTAAGTCTTGCCGCAGGCTTTCGGAACCAGACCGAGGGAACCATCGACAATGCCTGAATACTCAGCCGCGCTTGCCGTGGATGCTACGCCGGTCCACCGGCCACAGCCAGACCTGCCGCATCGAAGCCCCTCAACCGCCTCGTCCGGACGCCTGCGCGAAACCTTTGAGAACGACCTCGTCCTCAGCTATTTGGACCTTGCGGAAGCCCTCGCAGGCCGGTTCGAGGCCCGTGGTCGCGAACGTGCAGACCTTAACCAGGTGGCCTATCTTGGCCTGGTCAAGGCAGCCCGCGGGTTTGACCAGGCCAAGGGTGAAAGTTTCCCCGCCTACGCCGCCCCCACCATCACCGGTGAGCTGAAGAGGTACCTGCGCGACCGGACCTGGGTGGTCCGCCCGCCCAGGCACATCCAGGACCTCCGGACCAGGCTGTTCCGTGCCGAGCCGGAGCTGACCCAGACGCTGGGAAGGAATCCCAGTGTGGAGGAGCTTGCCGGAGAGCTCGGTACCGATCCGGCGGAAGTCCAGGAAGCCATCTCGGCGTCCAGCAGCATGCATCCGGACTCCCTCGACGCCGTCAACCCCAACTCGGACGCACCCCCCATCGGGGACATGCTTGCCTGCCCGGAAACGCCGTTGGAGCGCCTGGAGGATTTGGCCTGCCTGCGGGAGGCCATGCAGGACCTGGACGCCGCGGACAGGGAACTCCTCTACCGCCGCTATTTCTGCGAGGAGACCCAGGTGCAGCTGGGGAAGCGGCTTGGCATGTCCCAGATGCAGGTTTCGCGCCGGCTGGCCCGGGTCCTGGTGGAACTTCAGCGCCGGCTTGAGAACAGCTCCCGTCCGGGCGGAACTGCCCGCGACGATGGGACGCATGCACAGCAGGGGACCGGCCAATCGGGCCGGAGCAGCGGAACAGCGGGGTCACTGCGCCCCGGCCCCACCGCCATCGGTTCCGGACTTGCCGGCAACGGTCACGGCCGCCGGATCGGTGCCAAAGCCAGGACCCGATAGCCGCGCGAACGCCCGCGTGCCGCTCGCGGAAACCACGTCCACAGCGGGGCGGAAGGAGTAGCAGTAGCCCCAGAAATCCCTATCTTGCCTGTTCAGCGGCTCGGATCTTTCCGGTCTGAAAGCCGAGAAAAGCCTGCGGCCCTGTTTAGGAGCAGCAGGAGGAGGGAACAGGGTGGATATGGGAAGCTCCGAAACGTCCAAGTTCCGCGCTGTCCTGTTCGACCGGGACGGAACACTGGTGGTCGATGTGCCCTACAACGGGGACCCGGCATTGGTCCGGCCGATGCCGGGCGCCAAGGCAGTGCTGGACAGCCTCCGGGCCGATGGCATGGCCACCGGCGTCATCAGCAACCAGTCGGGCATCGCCCGCGGCCTGATCACCGAGGCCGATGTGGCCAGCGTCAACGCCAGGGTGGAAGAACTGCTGGGACCCTTCGATGTGTGGGAAGTGTGCCCGCATTCGGAAGAAGACGCCTGCGCCTGCCGGAAGCCGCAGCCCGGCATGGTCCACAGCGCCTGCAGGAAGCTGGGCATTCCCGAATCCGAGGCAGCACTCATCGGCGACATCGGGGCGGATGTCCGCGCGGCGGAGGCTGCCGGAGCAACAGGCGTTCTGGTTCCCACCCCGGTGACCCGGGCAGAGGAGGTGGCAGCGGCACGGCTGGTCGCCCCGGACCTCGCGGCCGCCGTCGGCCTGCTGCAGGCGGCGCCCTGATGGGCCGCGTCCTGGTGGCACGCCTGGACAGCATGGGCGATGTCCTTTTGGCCGGGCCGGCGGTCCGGGCCGTGGCCCACGGCCGGACTCCTGACGGCAGCGGGGCGAACCATGTGGTGATGCTGTGCGGCAGGCAGGGGGAGGCCGCGGCCGGCCTGCTGCCCGGCGCGGCGGAGGTCTACAGCTGGGACAGCCCCTGGATCATGAACCCCGCGCCAAAGATGACCGGCCCGCACGCCGACCGTCTCATCGATTTCGTCCGCAACTCCCGCATTACGGAAGCGGTCATCCTCACGTCCTTCCACCAGTCCCCGCTGCCGCTGGCCCTGCTGCTGAGGCTGGCCGGCGTCGAGCGGATCACCGGGGCCTCCACCGATTACGCGGGGTCACTGCTTGATGTCCGGTTGAAGCCGGGGGAAGACTTTCCGGAGGACCAGCCCGAGGCTGAACGTGCGCTCGGGATAGCGGAGGCTGCCGGTTTCCGGCTGCCGGCAGGGGACGATGGCAAGCTCCGCCTGGCGTCCGTCCCCGATGTGCGGGACCTGGTGGGGAACGGGCCCTACGTGGTGGTCCACCCCGGGGCTGCCGTCCCGGCAAGGGCCTGGCCGCCGTTGCACCACGCGGCCGCCGTCGAACTCCTTCAGGGCGCAGGGCACCGGGTGGTGGTCACAGGCGGCCCCAACGAGACATCCCTGACGGCCACCGTTGCAGGTCCCTCGGCACTGGACCTTGGCGGACGTACGGACCTTTCCACTCTGGCAGGCGTCATGGCGGGCGCCGACGCCGTGGTCACAGGGAATACCGGCCCTGCGCACCTGGCAGCCGCCGTCGGCACCCCGGTGGCATGCCTGTTCTCGCCCGTGGTGCCGGCCATCCGGTGGGCACCGTACGGGGTGCCGCTGGAACTCCTCGGCGACCAGAACGCGGCCTGCCGGATGACCCGCGCCCGCGTCTGCCCGGTCCCGGGCCACCCCTGCCTCGACTCGGTATCCCCGGAGGAAGTGGTGGCCGCCGTCGAACGGCTGATCGGCGGAGTGAGCTCCTTCAGCACCCACGTCAGCACCCGTAGAAAGGCCCGCAACAGATGAAAATCCTGCTCTGGCATGTCCACGGTTCCTGGACGGACGCCTTTGTCCGCGGACGTCATGAGTACCTCCTTCCTGTCCTGCCGGGAGGTGGCGCCTGGGGACTTGGCCGTGCCGGCAGGGACTGGCCGTCTTCAGTACGGGAGGTGGACCTGGCGACGCTCGACGCCGACGCCGTTGACGCCGTCGTACTCCAACGCCCCGAAGAAATCGCGGAAGCGGCCCGGCTGCTTGGGCGGACCCCGGGCCTTGACCTGCCGGCGGTGTACGTGGAGCACAACACCCCCAAGGGTGACTTCCCGTTCACCAGCCACCCGCTGGCTGGCCAGGACAGCATTCCCGTGGTCCACGTGACCCACTTCAACAAGCTGGCCTGGGACAACGGATCCGCTCCCGCCACGGTCATTGAGCACGGAATCCCGGACCCCGGGCACCTGTATACGGGCGAGCTGGCCGAGCTGGGAGTGGTGGTCAACGAACCAGTGCGCAGGGGCCGGGTCACGGGCACGGACCTGCTCCCCGCCTTCGCCTCCGTGGCACCGCTGCAGGTCTTCGGCATGAAGACAGACGGGCTGCCAAAAGACACCGGAATAGCGGCGGCACGCCTCACCTCCCGCGGCGACCTGAAAACGCAGGAACTGCACCGGGAACTGGCCCGCTGCCGCGTCTATGTACACCCGATGCGCTGGACCTCCCTGGGCCTGTCCCTCCTGGAGGCCATGCACCTGGGTATGCCGGTGGTGGCGCTGGCCACCACCGAAGCACCGCGAGCGGTGCCGCCGGAAGCCGGCGCCGTCTCCGCCGATATCGACGAGCTGTTGCGCTGTGCGCAGCGGCTGGTCGCCAATCCGGATGAAGCCCGACGGCGGGGCGTCGCCGCCCGTGAGGCGGCACTGGAACGCTACAACCTGGGCAAGTTCCAGGACCGTTGGGATGAGCTGCTGGCGGACCTGCGCAGCCAGCCCCGGCACTCCGTCAACGGGCACCAGGACGAGCGGATCCTCGTCCCGGCGCCAGGAAGGAAGACCCCATGAAAATCGCCATGATTTCGGAGCACGCCAGTCCGCTGGCGGCACTGGGCGGAGTGGACGCCGGCGGGCAGAACGTGCACGTCGCCGCGCTGTCCGAGGCGCTCGCAAAGCGGGGCCACCACGTGACTGTCTACACCCGCAGGGATGCAACGGAGCTTCCCGCCAGGGTCCGGGTGGGGCGCCGGTTCGAGGTTGTCCATGTTGATGCAGGCCCTGCCCGGCACGTTCCCAAGGATGAGCTGCTGCCCTACATGGGGGAGCTTGCCGACGGGGTGGCCAAAGATTGGGGCCAGCGGCCGCCGGACGTGGTGCACGGGCACTTCTGGATGTCCGGGCTCGCCGCGCTCGACGCGGCCCGGCGTCCCGACGCCGGATACCGCGTCCCCGTCATCCAGACCTTCCACGCCCTGGGCACCGTGAAGCGCCGGCACCAGGGCGCCGAGGACACCAGCCCCACCGAACGCCGCTGGCTGGAACCGGGCGTTGGGCGCTCCGCGGACCGGATCATCGCGACATGCTCGGACGAAGTCTTTGAGCTCAAGGCCATGGGCATCACCACCGGCAAGATATCCATCGCCCCCTGCGGCGTGGACCTGGGCTTCTTCTCCGCAGAAGGACCGGCCGCCGCCCGGACCCGCCGCCACCGGATCCTCTCCGTGGGGCGGCTGGTGCCTCGGAAGGGCGTGGACCTGGTCATCCGCGCCCTGCCGTACCTGCGCCAGGCGGGATTCGACGACGTCGAGCTGCTGATCGTGGGCGGCGGCGGAGACTCGGGTGCGCTGCATGCCGACCCGGAGGTGCAGCGGCTACTGGCCCTCGCGGCCGAGCTGGACGTTTCGAACCAGGTGTCGCTTGAGGGCCAGGTCACCCGCGGCGAGATGCCCGGGATCTTCCGGAGCGCGGATGCGGTGGTGTGCGCGCCCTGGTATGAACCCTTCGGCATCGTCCCGCTCGAGGCGATGGCCTGCGGTGTTCCAGTGGTGGCTGCTGCCGTGGGCGGCCTGCGGGACACGGTGGTGGACCACGCCACCGGCCTGCACGTACCACCGCGCGATCCGGAGGCCATCGCCTCCGCGCTTGCGCTGCTGCTCGGGAATCCGGACCTGCGGGCCGAGCTCGGACAGGCCGGCCAGCGGCGTGCCCAAACCAGATACTCATGGGAGCGGGTGGCCGCGGAAACCGAGAAGGCGTACCAGCTCGCCGTGGCGGAGGCTCCGGCCGGCATCGCCCCGATGGAAGGAGCAGCGCTGTGACTGCTGAATGGTCCCTGAGGGAGTCCGACCTGCGCGCACTGGCCACCGCGCCCGGACTGCCCGCCATGCTGCCGGGAGCCGCTTTCGTGGATCCGGAAAGCGCCGACGCCGTCCGGAGCCACCTGGACAGCGTGGTTCCGGCGCTGGACTCGCTGCGCAGCCAGTCCGGCAGGCTCGCGGCATGGGGTGTCGAGCTCGCGCAGCGCCTGCTGCGCGGCCAGCGGCTACTCGCTGCCGGCAACGGCGGGTCGGCCGCAGAGGCGCAGCACCTCACCGCCGAACTGGTGGGCAGGTTCGACGGCGAACGCGTCCCCTTCTCCGCGATCTCCCTGCATGCCGAGTCCTCCGCGGTCACCGCCATCGCCAATGACTACGGCTACGACGAGGTGTTCGCCCGACAGGTCCGCGCGCACGCCCGTTCCGGCGATGTGCTGATGCTCCTGTCCACCAGCGGCAAGAGCCCGAACCTGCTGCGCGCCGCGGAGGCGGCGTCGCGGCTCAATGTAACCACCTGGGCGCTGACCGGCGTTGGGCCCAACCCACTCGCTGATGCCTGCGACGAAGCCGTCATGATCGACGCCCTCAACGCCAACGCGCAGGAAGGGCACCTGATCGCACTGCACGCTGTGTGCCGGGCCTTCGACCTCGAAGTCGCCCGCCGCAGCCCCACGGTTGGAGGTGGCCGGCCATGAGGATCGTTGTGGTTGGTGACGTCATGCTGGACGTGGACCTCTTGGGCGAGGCCACCCGCCTCAGCCCCGACGCCCCGGTTCCGGTAGTGGATGTCTCGGGCGTCCGCCGCCGGGCCGGGGGTGCCGGGCTGGTGGCCCGGATGCTTGCCGAGGACGGCTGGCCCGTCACCCTGGTGACGGTTCTTGGCGATGACGACGCCGGGCGGCAGCTGAAGGAGCACCTGGCCGGAGTGCGGCTGGTGGCGGGTCCCAGTGGCTACCCCTCGCCAGTGAAAACCCGGGTGCGGGCAGGTTCCCACCCGGTAGTGCGTTTCGACCAGGGCTGCGGTAAGACGCCAGTCCCCGAAGTTAACCCGGCAATGCTCAGCGCCGTGGAACAGGCAGGCGTGATCATCGTCGCCGACTACGGCAGGGGAGTGGCGGCCAATCCCCGGCTCCGCGAGCTCCTGTCCCGGCAGGCCGGGAAGGTGCCCGTCATCTGGGATCCCCATCCTTCCGGCCCGGACCCGGTTCCCGGCGTAGCCGTGGTCACGCCGAACCTGTCCGAAGCCGTCAAGGCCGCCCAGGCCCTGGCGCAAAAGGCTCCGCAGCCCGGGCAGGACCACGCGCCGGTCACACGAATGGATGAGCTGGCGGACCAGGCCGCCGAGGTTGGCCGGATCCTGCTGGACCACTGGCACAGCAAGGCTGTCCTGGTCACGAAGGGCGAGCAGGGCGCCGTGCTGCTGCGCGGCGATGACCCGGCCCCGCACTTCGTCCCCGCTCCCCGGGTGGAAGCCGGTGATCCCTGCGGCGCGGGGGACCGGCTGGCAGCCGGCCTGGCCGTGCACCTTCTCGCCGGACGGACCCTCGAGGAAGCTGCCGGCCTGGCAGTCCATGACGCCGCAGATTTCCTGGCCGCCGGAGGAGTGTCGGCACTGCCGGACCGCACCACCGGCACAGCCGCGCAGGAGCCCGAAGCCTTAGGGCTGTCCTCCGCGCGGGCACGATCCCTACAGCCGGCCCAGTCCTTTGAGCTGGCGCAGTCCTTTGCGCTCGCGCAGCGCCGTCCCACTGAACCGCTGCTGCTGGCCAGGACGGTCCGGCAGAACGGCGGAACCGTGGTTGCCACCGGCGGCTGCTTCGACCTGCTGCACGCGGGCCATGTCCGTTCGCTCACCGCGGCCCGTGACCTGGGGGACTGTCTGATCGTTTGCCTGAACTCGGATGATTCGGTGCGGCGGCTCAAGGGCCCGGAGCGACCCATCATCGGCCAGCACGACAGGGCGGAGCTGCTGCTCGCAATGGAGTGCGTGGACGCGGTGCTGGTCTTCGACGAAGACACACCCGAGGCCGCCCTGGAGCGGCTGCGCCCGGACATCTGGGTCAAAGGCGGCGACTACAAGGGCGCGAAGCTCCCTGAGGCAGACCTGGTGGAAAGCTGGGGCGGCCGCTGCCTCACCGTCCCCTACCACCCGGCCCGTTCCACCACAGGCCTTGCCGATGCGCTAGCGAAGGTGGGCTAACAGGCCCCACCGGACCATCCGATTTTGTATTTCCCATTGAAAGGAACACCATGACCACAGAACCCAATGCACCCGGCCGCGTCCTGATCACGGGAGGGGCCTCCGGACTGGGCGCCGCCGTCGTCGATGCCGTCCTCAAGGCGGGCGGCACCCCGGTGGTGCTGGACCGCGATATCAGCAGCGTATCTGGCGTCAAGGCCTTCGAAGTGGACGTCGCCGACCGCCTGGCCGTGGAAGCTGCCGTACGTGAAGCCGCCGACACCGTGGGAGGCCTGGACGCGGTGGTCACGGCGGCCGGCATCGACCGCTGCGGCAAGCTGGCCGACGTCGAAGCCACGGAGTGGGAGAAAGTCATCGGGGTGAACCTGATGGGCACGGTATCCGTGGTGCGCGCGGCCCTGCCCTACCTCAAGTCCACCCACGGCCGGGTGGTTACCATCGCCTCCACGCTGGGCAAGCGCGCGGTGGCCGACGCAACGGCCTACTGCGCCTCCAAATTCGGCGTGGTGGGCTTCAGCCACGCGCTCGCGGCTGAGACCGGCGGCGAAATCGGCGTCACCACCATGATCCCCGGCGGCATGAAGACCCACTTCTTCGACGACCGCACCGAGCAGTACAAGCCGCAGGATGACTCACGGCTGAACGACCCCGAAAACGTGGCCCAGGCCATCCTGTTCGCGCTGTCCCAGCCGAAGGGCTGTGAAGTCCGCGAAATGCTGATCTGCCACGAGGAAGAGGGCTCCTGGCCCTAAACCTGCAGACCGGCCAAGCACAAACCGACGGGAGGACCCCCATGCCTACAACAGCCACCGAAACCACCACCAGCAGGGACGCCGCCAACGGCTCCGGCATCACCATCCGGGATCCGCGCACGGGTAAGGTCCTGTGGACGGTCGCAGAAGCCGAGCCGGCTGCGGTGGACCATGCCGTGGAGGTGGCGCGCAGCGCCGCCGGCGAGTGGGCAGCCACGGCACCGGCTGAGCGGGGTGCCGCCCTCCGCAGCGCCGCCAGGGCACTGGATGCTGCAGCGCAGGAGCTGGCCGGACTGAACGCCAGCGAAACCGGCCGGCCGGTGGAGGAGGCGCTCGCCGGGATTGCTGCCGGCGTTTCCACCCTGGAACAATACGCCGAACTGGGCCCGGTACACCGCGGCCACAGCCTCCGCGGCAACCGGCTCGCCTCGGACTACACCGTGGCGGAACCGCATGGCATCGCCGTCCTCCTGACGCCCTGGAACGACCCGGTTGCGGTGGCCTGCGGCCTGATCGGCGCGGCGCTGGTCACCGGCAACACCGTCATCCACAAACCCAGCGAGCGGTGCCCGCGCCTGGGCGAGGCGCTGGGCGAGGTCCTGGCGCCTGCCTTCCCGCCCGGCGTGTTCCTCACAGTGTCCGGCGGGGCAGGAGTGGGTGAACTGCTGTCCCAGGCTGACGTGGACGTGCTGGCGCACGTCGGATCCAGTGCCTCCGGAGCCCGGATAGCCAGGGCCGGGGCGCTGACGGGGGCCCACGTCATCAGGGAGAACGGCGGCAACGATCCCCTGCTGGTGGACAGCGACGTGGATCCGGTCTGGGCTGCCAGCCAGGCGGCTATCGGCGCCTTCAGCAACAGCGGGCAGATCTGTACAGCGGTGGAGCGGATCTACGTCCACGAGGCCGTCGCGGAGGAATTCTGCGCCGCCCTGGAAGCCGAAGCAGCGCTGCGCAACAGCAACGGCACCGTGGCGCCGCTGGTGGACCTGCGCATGCGGGACGAGGTTCATGCCCAGGTTGCCGGCGCCCTGAACCAGGGCGCACGGGCGGTTGAGGGCGGCGTGCTTCCGGACGGTCCGGGTTCCTTCTACCCGGCCACGGTGCTGCTCGGCTGCACGGACGGCATGCAGGTGATGACAGAGGAAACCTTCGGCCCGGTCGCGCCAGTGCAGGTGGTGAAGACGTTCGACGACGGCCTCCGCCTGGCATGCAACGGCAGGTACGGCCTCGCCGCCACTGTCCTGAGCGGCAACATCGCCCACATCCAGCAGGCGGTGGCGGCCCTGCCGGTGGGGACAGTCAAGGTCAATGAGGTGTTTGGCGGCGCCCCGGGTGGCGCAGCGCAGCCCCGCGGCGAAAGCGGGCACGGGTTCGGCTACGGCCCGGAACTGCTGGATGAGTTCACCCAGGTGAAGGTGGTGCACATTGCTGCTCCTCCTGCATTTACCCCACGCAAGGACCAGCCATGAGCACGTCTCCCGAAACCGTGGACCTCTCCAGCCAGCGTGCGCTGTCCGAGTGGCTGCCCGGGCGGCTGGCGGCCGAAGAACCACGGATCCTCGTGATCGGCGATCTCATGCTGGACGGCTGGTGGAGCGGCAGCATCGAGCGGCTCTGCCGGGAGGCACCCGCCCCGGTGGTGGACATCCAGGTCCGCGAATCCGTTCCCGGCGGCGCAGCCAACACCGCCATGAACCTGGCTGCCCTGGGGGCCAGGGTTTCCGTGGCGGGGATCATCGGAACCGACGACGCCGGGGTGGACCTGCGCAACCAGCTGGTGGCGGCCGGCATCGATGTCCGCTACCTGCACTCCCACCCGGACATGGTGACCACCACCAAGATTCGGATCAGCAGCGGCGGCCAGGTGATGCTGCGGATGGACGACTCAGCCAAAATTGTACATGCCGAAGCCCTGGACGCGCTGGCCGCCTCGGTGGATGCCGCCGTCGAACGCCAGGCCGCTGTACTCGTCTGTGACTACGGCAACGGAGTCCTGGCCGATCCCGTGCATGCCGGGCTGGTGAAGGCGCTGGCGGTAGGCCCGGAAGGCGGTCCATCCGGGCGGCCGCTGGTGGTTGTCGACTCGCACGACCCCCGCCCCTGGGCTCCGCTGCGGCCGGACCTCGTGACGCCGAACGCGCAGGAAACGGCGCGGCTCCTGGACCTGCGGCTCCCCGAGGGCCAGCAGCGTGTGGAGGCCGTCGGCGGGCACGCTGCAGAGCTGCTGGCTGCCACGGGCGCCCGGGCCGTGGTGGTCACCTTGGACCGGGACGGGACAGCACTGGTGACTTCCGACGGCGTCAGGCACCGTACGTGGGCACGCCCGGCAGCGGAGAAGCAGGCCTCCGGAGCCGGCGACACGTTCGTGGCTGCACTTACCCTTGCACGTTCGGCCGGGCTGCCCCTGACGGCGAGCCTGGATCTGGCACAGTCGGCCGCAGACGTGGTGGTGCACCAGCCGGGAACGTCGGTCTGCAGCACCGAACAGCTGGGCCGGTACCTGCGGGCGTTCGCGGACACCGCGCTCGGCGCTGATGAACTGGAACGGCAGATCGAGGCTCACCGGGCGCAGGGGCAGCGGATCGTGCTGACCAACGGCTGCTTCGATGTGCTGCACAGCGGCCACACCCGCTACCTCAACCAGGCCAAGCAGTTGGGCGACATCCTGGTGGTGGCCCTCAACAGCGATGGCTCCGTCCGCCGGCTCAAGGGTGCCGGGCGGCCCATCAACGCAGTGGGGGACCGGGCAGCCGTGGTGGCGGCCCTGAGCTGCGTGGACTACGTGACCGTCTTCGATACGCCCACCGCCGAGCCGCTCATCAGGCGGCTCCGCCCGGAGGTCTACGCCAAGGGCGGGGACTACACGCCGGAGATGCTGGCCGAGACTCCCGCGGTGGAGGAGTACGGCGGCCGCGTGGCCATCCTGGACTACGTGGCCGAACGTTCCACTACCGCCGTCGTGAACCGGATCCGGGACGGCGAAGGCGCGGCACCGGCCATCTAGCTGCATTTGCTGTGGCCGCGCTCCGGCCGTCCCCGGGGCGGTGGGCGGGCCAGGAATTCAACTAGGGTTGAAGGATGACTGAGGCGCGGCACGGGTAATGGCGAAACGCGGAAAGTCAGGCGGCCGGGCGGGCCGGACGACGGCGGGCGTCGCCGACCAGCCCAAGGGCAGCAAACCGGGCGGTCCGGTGGAGGGCGTCTACTATATCGACACGGGCGACTGCGAGCTTATCGCGGACCAGGACAACTCCACTGGCTGGCTCCTGAAGATCAACGGCGTCATGAGCTCGCACATCGACCTCGCCGACCCGCTGTTCCTGGACTTCGAGTACATGCGCTGGATGGCGGCGCTGATCGAGTCGCGCTGGCCGCCGTCGGGCATTGCTTCCGGAGGATCCGAGGCCGGAACATCCCCGCCACCAAGGCTGCGGGGCCTGCACCTGGGTGGCGGCGCCTGCTCGCTGGCACGCTACTTTGCCGCCGCCTACCCGGATGCGCGGCAGGTGGTGGTGGAACTCGACGGGAAGCTGGCCGAGTACGTGCGCGGCTGGTTCGATCTTCCCAAGGCGCCGCTGCTGCGCCTGCGGGTGGGGGAGGCCCGCCAGGTGACGGAGACCTTGACCGCGGACACCCGGGACTTCATCATCCGGGACGTTTTCGCCGGCGCCCTGACCCCGCGCCCGCTGACCACTGCCGAATTCAACCAGCACGTCCGCCGCGTCCTGGCCCCGGGCGGCATCTACGTGGTGAACTCCGGCGACGGGCCGGACCTGAAGAACGCGCGTGAGGACGCCGGAACCATCGCCGCGGCGTTCGAGCACACCCTGATCATCGCCGACCCCGCCATGCTGAAGGGCCGCCGCTACGGAAACATGGTCATGGCCGGCAGCGACATTCCCTTTGGGGATGATCCGCAGCTCGCCCGCCGCCTCCTGGGCGGCGCGGTCCCGGCGCACCGCTGGAACGACGCCCAGGTGCGGGC
This sequence comes from Arthrobacter sp. K4-10C, assembly GCF_059090085.1. NCBI lineage: Bacteria > Bacillati > Actinomycetota > Actinomycetes > Micrococcales > Micrococcaceae > Arthrobacter > Arthrobacter sp. K4-10C. The sequence continues at coordinate 15,058 of NZ_JBNHFI010000004.1, forward strand.
CTTCGCTGCCGGCGCCCCCGTCCGGCACGACCTGCCGGGTGAGGCGCGGTAGTCATGCCTGTCGTCCCCGCCCCAGCAGGGCTTCCCGGTGCAGGGCCACCTGGTCCCGCAGTGCCTGCACCACTGCCGCGACGGCGGGCCGTCGCAGCGAATCCGGCCGCAGGACCATCCAGTACGGGAGCAGCTCGGCGATCTGGTCCGGCAGCAGCCGGACCAGGTCATCGTGGAGGTCGCCCATGAAACAGGGCAGGAAGCCGACGCCCGCTCCAGCCCGCGTGGCCTCCACATGGACGAAGACGTTGGTGGAAGTCAGCCCGTCGCGCATGGCCGGGACCAGCCGGCGCGGCGCGTCCAGGTCGTCGACCTGCAGCATCGAGTCCACGAAGTACACCAGCGGATGCCCGTTAAGCTCCGCCACAGTGACGGGCGTTCCGTGTTCGGCAAGGTAGGAGCGTGAGGCATACATCCCCAGCATGTACTCCCCCAGCCGGACGGCTTCGGCGCGGTGCACCTGCGGCTCTCCCACCACCACCTCGATGTCCAGACCGGAACGCTGCTGCAGTGCCCGCCGCGTCATGGTCACCACCTCCACGCTGAGCCCCGGGTGGTCGCGGCGCAGCCGGGCCACGGCCGGTGCCGCAATGTAGGCGCTGAAACCGTCAGTAGCGGTCATCCGTACGACGCCGGTTATCGGGTCGGGTGCCTTCCCCGCAGGTCCAAGCGTGCCAAGGACAGCCTCCACCTGCTCGGCCACGTGCACAGCCTGTTCGCCCAGCTCCGTCAGCTCCCAGCCGCCCGCGGCGCGGGCCAGGACCCGGCCGCCCAGCGACTTCTCCAACGCGGCGATCCGCCGTGACACGGTGGTGTGGTTCAGGCCCAGGGCCTGGGCCGCGGCCGTGAATTTTGCGGAGCGGGACACCGCGAGCAGTACCAGAAGGTCATCCGGATTGGCGTTCATATCTGCAATTCTGCACAGGGCGGGTGCCGCTTTGGTCATTGAGGCCGCATGTTTGTGCAGCAATACTCAGGGTAGTCATCAGTGCTGTAGATCACAGCACGTGTCAGTGTGGACACTAAAGGAGAAACCAGTGAGCGTAGAACAACGCCCGGGCAACAATGCCGCCGGGTCCGCCGCCAAGGGAGCGGGGCTGAAGAAGATTGTGGCCGCGTCCATGGTGGGCACGGTGGTGGAGTGGTATGAGTTCTTCCTGTACGCCACCGCTGCCACCTTGGTGTTCGGCAAATACTTCTTCCCCTCTACGGGCAACGAACTGGACGGCATCATCCAGGCCTTCATCACCTATGCCGTGGGGTTTGTGGCACGTCCGCTGGGCGGCATCGTATTCGGGCAGATCGGTGACAAGCTGGGCCGCAAACCGACGCTGCAGCTGACCATCGTCATTGTGGGCGTGGCAACCTTCCTGATGGGCTGCCTGCCGGGGTTTGCCGAAATCGGCTACCTGGCCCCGACCCTGCTCGTGGCCCTGCGCTTCATCCAGGGCTTCGCGCTGGGCGGTGAATGGGGCGGCGCCGTGCTGCTGGTCGCCGAACACAGCCCCAACAAGTCGCGCGGCTTCTGGTCCAGCTGGCCGCAGGCGGCAGTACCCGTGGGCAACCTGCTGGCCACCCTGGTGCTGTTCATTATGTCCTCGGTCCTGAGCAGTGAGGCATTCCTGGGCTGGGGCTGGCGCGTGGCGTTCTGGCTCTCCGCGGTGATCGTGTTCGTTGGCTACTACATCCGCACCCACGTCACCGAAGCCCCCATCTTCCTCGAGGCCAAAGCCCTGGTGGAGAAAGAGCAGGCCGTCAGCTACGGCGTCTTTGAGGTGGTCCGCAAGTACCCCAAAGGCATCCTGCAGGCCATGGGCCTGCGCTTTGCGGAGAACATCATGTACTACCTGGTGGTGAGCTTCTCCATCGTCTACCTCAAGAGCGTGCACCAGTACGACACCTCCTCCCTCCTGTTGGCACTGCTGATCGCCCACGTCATCCACTTCCTGGTCATCCCGCAGGTGGGGCGCCTGGTGGATTCCCTTGGCCGCAAGCCGGTGTACCTGATTGGTGCTGTCTCCGGAGCGGCCTGGCCGTTCTTCGCCTTCCCGATGTTCGATACCCGCAACCCTGTGATCATCGTCGCTGCCGTGACCATCGGCCTGTGCCTGCACGCCTTCATGTACGCCGGGCAGCCCGCCATCATGGCCGAGCTCTTCCCCACCCGCATGCGGTACTCCGGAGTGTCGCTGGGGTCGCAGGTGACGTCCATCTTCGCCGGTTCGCTCGCCCCGCTGCTGGCAACCCAGTGGCTGAAGGACACAGGGTCCTGGGTGCCTACGGCCATCTATCTGGTGGTCGCCTGCGCCATCACCTCGGTTGCCGTGCTGAGCTTGCGCGAAACCAAGGGCATCGCCCTCGAAGAAGTGGACAAGGCCGACGCCGCCCGGGAAGGCCTGCTTCCGGCCAGCGCACGCTGAGCTGCGCAGGCCGTTGGACCGCTGGTTGACTACGCGCACGATGGGAACAGCAATGGAACATGATTTGAACGGGCGGAAGGCGCTGGTCACCGGGGGCGCCGGCGGAATCGGAGCAGCGTGCGTGCGGTTGCTCGCGGCGCACGGGGCCAAAGTGGTGGTGGCCGACGTCGACTCCGCCGGCGCCGCTGCGCTCGCCGACGAGGTGGGCGGCACCTCATGGGCCGTGGACCTGCTGGACGTGGACTCGCTCGCCACCCTGAGCCTGGACTGCGACATCCTGGTGAACAACGCCGGGATCCAGCGCGTCAGCCCCATCGAGGAGTTCGATCCCGTGCAGTTCCGGCGGATCCTGACCCTGATGCTGGAGGCGCCGTTCCTGCTGGTCCGGGCTGCCCTGCCGCACATGTATGCCAACGGGTTCGGGCGGATCATCAACGTGTCCTCGGTGCACGGCCTCCGGGCCTCGCCGTTCAAGAGCGCGTACGTGTCCGCCAAACACGGCCTTGAGGGGCTGAGCAAGGTGACGGCGCTGGAGGGCGGGGAGCATGGGGTGACGTCCAACTGCATCAACCCCGGCTACGTCCGCACGCCGCTGGTGGAGAAGCAGCTGGCTGACCAGGCCGCAGTGCACGGCATCCCCGAATCCGAAGTCCTGGCCAAGGTGATGCTCACCGAGTCCGCCATAAAGCGCCTGGTGGAGCCGGAGGAGGTGGCGTCCCTGGTCGCATGGCTCGCATCAGACCGTGCGGGCATGGTCACCGGTGCCAGCTACACCATGGACGGCGGCTGGTCCGCGAAGTAGCCGCCCGCAAGGTCCGTTGTCTTTCGTCGGTGTTGGCGCTGGACCAGGGGCAGCCTAATCGTGGGGCTTGAGCATCCGGTGGTCGTAGAAGAACACCCCGTGGGCCGTGTGTACGCCCACAGCCGTTCCCCGGTGCGATATCACCAACCCTTCGCGCCTGCCGTTGAAGGGATCATCGCCCACCACCGCGTCCCCGATGCGGTAGGGGGAACGCGGACGAAGCGTGCTTCGCACCCTGCCCCACGTCCTGCCCGCCGCAGCGGCCAGGCTGATGGGGCTCCCCAAGCCGGACATGTCCTGCGCATAGTCCTTCGCCATGCAAACCAACTCCTCGAGCGGCAGCCTGCCGCTTCCGTCTGGTGCTGGTGGCAGGAACGCTCCCAGCAGAGGATGGTCCTCCAATTCCGGCCGGCACCTTACGCAAAAGCTATGCGCTATTCACACCAGTCACACCAGTAACAGGTACTCGTCTTTGGGGCATGCCACTACCTGCTGGAAAATGTGCTGGTTGTGGTTCCTGGGCGGCAACGGCGACGGTCAGCGCTGGCCGTTAATGATCTCGTCGGCATTGTCGAATGCCCACGCGACCAGCGGGATCAACAGTTCGCTCAGTTCATAGCCCTTTTCGGTGAGGTTGTAATCCACGCGGGGAGGAATGACCGGCTGGGGATGCCTGCTGACCAGCCCGTCGCGTTCCAGGGTCTTGAGGGTCTGGGCCAGCATCTTCTCACTGATGCCTTCAGCCCGCCGCCGCAGTTCGCTCCACCGCTGCGCCCCTTCGGACAGCGACAGCAGGATCAGCACTCCCCATTTGCTTGTGATGTGGTCAAGCAGTGTCCGGCTTGGGCACCCGGCGGGGAAGACGCCGTCGGCAAAGCTTCGGGGCAGGGGGGACGGATGCGTCGTGGCTTCCATGCCACCAGCTTACCTCCGGGTCAGTACCTTACTTCAAAGTGCGTACTCTCTTTCGGGAAGTAACTTCGGAACGGCCTGGTTGTGCCCTTCGACAGGTCATTACCTAACTGAAAGGACCTACTGTGGGCATCGTCGTAACGGGAGCAACCGGACAACTCGGCCGCCACGTCATCGAGGCACTGCTGGAGCGCAACGTTCCGGTGCAGGACATCGTGGCCGCCGGACGGTCCCTCGACAAACTGGCCGGCTTCGCGGAGCAGGGGGTGCGCGTCCGCCCGATGGATTACTCGGACGCGGCGTCCGTGGCCACGGCCCTGAAGGGCGCGCGCCGGGTGCTTCTCATCTCGGGCAGCGAAGTGGGCCAGCGGGTGGAGCAGCACCGGACGGTGATTGAGGCCGCGAAGGCCGAGGGAGTGGAGCTGCTGGCGTACACCAGCATTGCCAACGCCGATACCACCGGAATGAAGCTCGCCGCCGAGCACCAGGTCACGGAAGCCATCCTCCGCGAGTCCGGTGTCCCGTTCGTCCTGCTGCGCAACGGCTGGTACCTGGAGAACTACACCGGGCAGCTTCAGGGAACGCTGGCACAGGGGGCAATCGCCGGCAGCGCCGGTAACGGCAAGGTCAGCGGCGCCTCGCGGCTTGACTACGCCCACGCCGCAGCGGCAGTGCTGGTGGCGGAGGGGCAGGCGGGCAAGGTGTACGAGCTGGGCGGCGATGAACCGTTCAGCATGGCGGACCTCGCTGCCGAAATCAGCGCCGCCACCGGCAAGCACATCACCTATAACGACCTGCCGGCCGGAGACTATGCCGGGCTGCTCACCGGCGCGGGCGTTCCGGAGGCATTCGCGGAGATCCTGGCCGACTCCGATCTCGGCATCGCCCGGGGCGACCTCCTCGTCAGCAGCGGCGACCTGCGCCGGCTGATCGGCCGTACGACGACGTCCCTCGCCGAGGCGGTACGGTCCGCCGCAGCATCGGCTTAGCCGGGCTGCAAACAGGCAGGTGCCCGGCCCTGTGGGACCGGGCACCTGCTTGTTCCGGCTATATCGTGCTGACTCTCAGGACTTGCTGGCTCTCAGGACTTGTTTCCCGTGAGGGCGAGGGTTCCACCCAGCCCGATCATGAGTGTTCCACCCGTGGCTTCCACCGCCGCCACCCGCCGCGGTGAGCGGGCGAACCACTGCCGGGCTGTGCCGGCGGCGATGGCCCAAAGGCTGTCCGAGATCAGGGCGATCAGCAGGAACACCGCGCCGAGCAGGCCCAGCTGCCAGGGAATGGCGCCGGAGGGATAATCCACGAATTGCGGCAGGACGGCGACGAAGAACACCACCGACTTGGGATTGGTGGCCCCCACGATGGCCCCCTGTCCCACCAGCCGCCAGGGCGAGGACGGGACGGTGTGCTGATCGGGTGCGGCCGGCTTCCGGTGGTGGCGGATTGCTTGTATGCCCAGATAGACGAGGTAGGCCGCCCCGGCGAACTTCACGATGCTGAAGAGGATCACCGACTGTGCCACCACAACGCCCACACCAAGGGCCACCGCTGCCACCTGAACCAGTTGCCCGGTTGCGTTTCCCAGGACGGTGAGGACGCCGCCCCTCCAGCCGAGGGCGAGGGAACGGCCGATCACAAAGAGCACGCTTGGCCCCGGCACAGCGATCAGCACCACGGAAGCCAGCGAAAATGCCAGCAGGTTGGAGAGGGGAACCATGCCTGATCTTAACTCCGGGAGGCTGCTGCCGGAACTACCGGCAGGGGCGAGGTTCGTCCTCAAGGTGGGCGCGTCGTCGTCGGTCACCCCCTCGCGGAAGCACCGGCCGCCATCACGCCCCCGCCCAGGGGGGCGGGTTCTCGAAAAAGACTTCTGAATCTTTTTCTGCCTGCCCACTAAGGGGGCCGTTTTGTCAGACCCCCCTTGGGATGCTTGGTTCATGGCAGGCGGCGCAGTGCGGAGCGTGGAGGGCAGGGACACAATTGCCGCTGCCGTTGCCTCGGTGGTCGGGTTCATGGACGAGCTCCCCGCTGGGTAAGTATTCCAGGCGCCCGTTCTGCCCTTCTGATGCTACGTGTGAGCGCAGTGCCGGTGTGCGCCGGGGAACTTCCGAAGCGGGGCAGCCCGACTAATGCCGGGAACACGCATCTTTTAAGACTGCTGGTCGCGCTTAATGACCATGTCTGGGATTTTAGACGGTGGGGGTGTTGAGTAGTAATAAGAAGAGTAACTGAAGGTGCATGGTTAAGTATGGGATCCCGGATAGGCCGGGAGTCCTTGAGGAAGGAGGGTGGATGTTGGCGACGGAAACGAAGCCGCAGGCGGCAGTACGGGGCGCAAAGGTGGCATCAAAGGTTCCTGCAGCCGAGAACACGCTGCGCATCCTCAAACTGCTGGCCTCGCGGCGCGGGCCGATGGCGGCGTCGCAAATTGCCTCCTCCCTGGGGCTGCCACGCTCCAGCGTTTACCACCTGCTGGGCGTCATGGAGTCGAACGGTTTCGTTCTCCACCTCCATGAGGAGCAGCGCTACGGGTTGGGAATCAGCGCATTCGAACTCAGCTCAGCCTATTCGCGACAGGAACCCCTGTCCCGGCTGGGCCGCCCGCTGCTCGCCAGCCTGGTTGACGCACTCGGGGAGAGTGCGCACCTCGCCGTCCTGCATGGCCGGGACGTGCTGTACATCGTGGAGGAGCGGGCTAAGAACCGCCCGTCCCTGGTGACCGACGTCGGCGTCCGGCTTCCCAGCCACCTCACCGCCAGCGGGCGCGCCATCCTCGCGGCGCTGCCCAAGTCCCAGGTCCGGGCACTGTATCCAAATGCGGCTGCGTTCACTGCGCGGCATGAGACAGAGGCGCCCATCATGAAGTACTCGGCGTTGTCCTCGCACCTGGACCAGGTCCGGCAGCGCGGTTACGCCACCGAGCACGGTGAGGTGACGCCCGGATTCGGGTCCATTGCCGCCGCCGTCACCGACCACCTGGGCTGGCCCACCGCAGCCGTTGCGGTCACGTTCCTTGAGGACAAACTGGCCGCCGACGGATGGCCCGTCCTGGCTGCCCGGGTCCAGAAAGCCGCCGACGAACTCTCGGTCCGGATCCACGGACGCCCCGGAAAGTAGCCTCGCATGCCCCGTCACTCTTAGCCTTCCGCCTGCGGAAACATGGACCGGCAGTGACAGGGCAAGCGCGGTCAGGGTTGTCTGAAATACCGGACAGCACCCCATCGAAACCCCTGTGAACCAGCTCCCGAAGGGGCTTTAGTTGATACAGAAGTTCTTCCACGCAGACACACAACGAAAAGGAGCCCTCATGGCACCCGCCGATTTCACCACCGGTGCCCGCCCGGTCAAAGCAGCCCGCGGCACCGAGCTCACCGCCAAGTCCTGGCAGACCGAAGCGCCGCTGCGCATGCTGATGAACAACCTTGACCCCGAGGTTGCCGAACGCCCGGACGACCTCGTGGTCTACGGCGGCACGGGCCGTGCGGTCCGTTCGTGGGCTGCGTTCGATGCCATCACCCGGACCCTGGAAACCATGGAGAAGGACGAGACCCTGCTGGTCCAGTCCGGCAAGCCGGTGGGCGTGTTCCGCACCAACGAGTGGGCCCCGCGGGTGCTGCTGGCCAACTCAAACCTGGTGGGGGACTGGGCCACCTGGCCCGAATTCCGCCGGCTTGAGGCCGAGGGCCTGATGATGTACGGGCAGATGACGGCCGGGTCCTGGATCTACATCGGCACCCAGGGCATCCTGCAGGGCACCTTCGAGACCTTCGCCGCGATCGCCCGCAAGCTCACCGGAGACGAGAACGGCACCCTCGCCGGCACCCTCACCCTGACCGGCGGCTGCGGCGGCATGGGCGGCGCCCAGCCCCTCGCCGTCACCCTGAACGACGGCGCCTGCCTGATTGTCGACGTCGACGAGACCCGCCTGCGCCGCCGTGCCGGCAAGCGCTACCTGGACGAGGTGGAGACCGACCTCGACGCCGCCATCGCCAAGGTGCTCAAGGCCAAGGAAGAGCGCCGCGGCTGGTCCGTGGGCTACGTCGGCAACGCCGCCGAGGTCTTCCCGGAGATCCTCCGCCGCCACAAAGCCGGCGAACTCACCGTGGACATCGTCACCGACCAGACCTCCGCCCACGATCCCCTGTCCTACCTGCCAGAAGGCATCGCGGTGGAGGAATGGCACCGCGAGGCCGAGGCGGATCCGGAAGGGTTCACCAAGAAAGCCCAGGCCTCGATGGCCCGGCACGTCCAGGCGATGGTGGAATTCCAAGACGCCGGGGCCGAGGTCTTCGACTACGGCAACTCCATCCGGGACGAGGCCCGCAAGGGCGGCTACTCCCGCGCCTTCGAGTTCCCCGGCTTCGTCCCGGCGTACATCCGTCCGCTGTTCTGCGAGGGCCTGGGCCCGTTCCGCTGGGTTGCGCTCTCCGGTGACCCTGAAGACATCCGCGTCACAGATGAGGCCATCAAGGAGCTTTTCCCCGAGAACAAGCACCTGCACCGCTGGATCGATGCAGCCCAGGAACGCGTGGAGTTCGAAGGCCTGCCGGCCCGTATCTGCTGGCTCGGCTACGGCGAACGGCACAAGGCCGGGCTGCTGTTCAACCAGCTGGTCAAGGAAGGCAAGGTCAAGGCCCCCATCGTGATCGGCCGCGACCACCTTGACTCCGGCTCCGTCGCCTCCCCGTACCGCGAAACCGAAGCCATGGCCGACGGGTCGGACGCCATCGCCGACTGGCCCATGCTGAACGCCCTGCTGAACACCGCTTCCGGCGCCACCTGGGTCTCGCTGCACCACGGCGGCGGTGTAGGCATCGGCCGGTCGCTCCACGCCGGCCAGGTCTCCGTAGCCGACGGCACCGACCTCGCCGCGGAAAAGCTCGAGCGCCTCCTGACCAATGATCCCGGCATGGGTGTCATCCGCCATGCCGACGCCGGCTATGACCGCGCCCTCGATGTCGCCCAAGAACGCGGCGTCCGCATTCCCATGAAGGAATCGGCAGATTCCGCAGAAACCAAGAAGTAGGAACCACAAGTGACTGTAACCACCCACGAACCGCTGACCGTCACCCTCGGCTCCAGCGGCGTCACGCCCGAGGATGTGCTCGCGGTCGCGCGCCACAACGCGAAGGTGTCCGTTGCACCGGAAGCCCTCCACGCCGTCGCCAAGGTCCGTGCCCACATTGACGGGCTCGCCTCCAGCGACACTCCCGCCTACGGCATCTCCACCGGCTTCGGCGCCCTCGCCAGCCGGCACATTCCCAACGAACTGCGCACCCAGCTGCAGAAGTCGCTGATCCGCAGCCACGCCGCGGGGATGGGCCCGGCAGTGGAGCGCGAGGTGGTGCGGGGCATCATGTTCCTGCGCGCCAAGACCCTGGCGTCGGGCCGCACCGGCGTGCGGCCCGTGGTCCTGCAGACCATGGTGGACGTCCTCAATGCCGGCATCACGCCGGTGGTCCGCGAGTTCGGGTCGCTGGGCTGCTCAGGCGACCTTGCCCCGCTTTCGCACTGCGCCCTGGTGCTGATGGGCGAAGGTGAAGCGGAAGGTCCCGACGGCGTGAGGTACGGCGGGCAGGGAGAACGGCCTGTCGCCGAGCTGCTTGCAGAGCACGGCATCGAGCCCGTCATCCTCGCTGAAAAGGAGGGCCTGGCCCTCGTGAACGGCACCGAGGGCATGCTGGGCATGCTCCTGATGGCCATCGCCGACCTTCGCCAGCTGCTGACGACGGCGGACATCACCGCGGCGCTCAGCGTCGAGGCGCTGCTCGGGACGGACCAGGTGTTCCTCCCGGAGCTTCACGCCGCCCTGCGCCCCCATCCGGGACAGGCAGCGAGCGCGGACAACATGCTGCGAGTGCTCTCCAATTCGCCGATCGTGGCCTCCCACCGGGTGGGTGATTCCCGTGTCCAGGACGCCTACTCGCTCCGCTGCGCCCCGCAGGTTGCCGGCGCCGTGCGCGACACCGTGGACCATGCTGAACTCGTGGCGACCCGCGAGCTGGCAGCCGCCATCGACAACCCTGTGGTGCTGCCCGACGGTCGCGTCAGCTCCAACGGAAACTTCCACGGCGCCCCAGTGGCCTACGTCCTGGACTACCTGGCCATCGCCGTCGCCGATCTGAGCTCCATCGCGGAACGACGGACGGACCGGATGCTCGATCCTGCCCGCTCACACGGACTCCCGGCCTTCCTGGCGGCAGATCCCGGCGTGGACTCCGGCCTGATGATCGCGCAGTACACCCAGGCGGGGCTGGTGTCCGACAACAAACGGCTGGCCGTTCCGGCATCGGTGGACTCCATCCCGAGCTCTGCCATGCAGGAGGACCACGTGTCCATGGGCTGGCACGCGGCACGGAAACTGCGGAAGGCCGTGGAGAACCTGCGCCGCGTCCTGGCTGTCGAGCTGGTCACGTCGGCACGGGCCCTGGACATCAGGACCCAGCTCTCCGGCGGCGTCCTGACGCCCGGCCCCGCAGGTTCCGCCGTCGTCGCTGCCCTGCGCGAGGTGGTGGAGGGGCCCGGAACGGACCGTTTCCTTTCGCCGGAACTGGAAGCGGCTGACCGGCTGCTGGCGTCAGGTGAGGTGCGCAGGGCGGCCGAATCCGCCGTCGGCTCCCTCGCCTGAGAACGAAGGATCTTCAGCTTCTGCCGCCTCTCTGTCCACCTGATGGGATTTTGGCCGACATGGCCGTCGGCGGCCACAGAGTGTAGTAGAACTGAAGGTGTAGTGGAAGTCACATCAACGATGCTGTGGCGCAGAACGTATACAAAGGGGTAGAAGTTCAAATGAAAGCACGTGGGGCAGTCCTGTCCAGGCGCAATGCCCATTCCGCCGTGGTATCCAACTGGAAAAGCCTTCAGGTTGGTGACCGCGTCGAGATCATCAAGCATGCGCATGTGATAGCAGCCGGGGAGGTGGAAGAGGTGTCGCAGAGCGGAAACGTTCTCTGGCTTGTGCCGGCAGGTCCGGCAGAAAAGCAGCTCTTCCTGAAATCCGACGGCGTGCAGGTCCGCCGCGGTTAGCAGCCCCTGGAGAATAGAACAAATCCCCGTACCGCCGAAGGCAGTGCGGGGATTTGTACTTAATTGGTTTCGTGTCCCGAAAGGCGGCAGCCTCAGGCTGCGATGGCCTCGTAGGTTTCGCCGAACGGCACCGCCTCATCCAGGGCGACGGTGTAGCGCCCGGCGTGCAGCCTGGTCACAAGAATTCCGCAGGCGGCGTCCTTGCTTGCCACCTCAATGAGCTCGGCAACTGCCTCTTCGAGCCCGGCGTGGACGTCCAGGGCGCTGGAGAATTCCAGGTCGATGGACCGGAGGGCCGGCTCAGCGGGCTCCACGGTGACCGGTAGGCGTTCCAATGTTGCTGTACTCATCTGCTGAACTTTCTGTTTTCTTGCCGGAGGGCTGGTCCAGTCTACCGGCAGGAAGGTGCGAATGTCAGATGTCTGCTCAATTGCGCCGGGGATGTGGCAGTCACAATCAGGTCGTTTGGCGGCGGCAGCCCGGAATCAGCCACTATGAAAACAGCCTTGAAGTAACCGGGCTAGTGAAAAGGAGACCTTGCATGAAGCTAATGCGCCTGGGCGAGAGCGGGAACGAGCAGCCGGTGGTCCTGGTGGCCGATGCCGGCGGCTCCCCTCAGTACTTCAGCCTGCTTCCGCTGACCCGGGACGTGGACGGCGCCTTCCTGGCATCAGGTGGCCTGGCCAAGGTCCGTGCCGCGTTGGAAGCCGGAATGCTGCCGGCCGTTGCAGATGCGGAAAGCCTTCGCGTGGGAGCTCCGGTGGCCCGGCCGGGAACAGTGGTGGGTATCGGCATGAACTACGCGGCCCACGCGGCGGAGTCGGGCTCGGCCCCGCCGGAAGTTCCGGTCATGTTCCTGAAACCCGGCAACACTGTCACCGGGCCCTTCGACAGGGCAATGGTCCCGCCGCTGTCCAGCAGGTTCGACTGGGAGGTGGAGCTCGGCATCGTCATCGGCAGGGAAGCCAGTTATCTCGCCACCACCGGGGAGGCGGCCGCCTGCATCGCCGGGTACGTCACGGCGAACGATTTCTCCGAGCGGGAGTACCAGCTTCCCGGTGCAGCCGGGCAGTGGACCAAGGGCAAGACGCTGCCGGGATCCACGCCCCTAGGGCCGTGGCTTGTTCCAGCGGCGGAGATCGACGGCGGCAACCTGCCGCTGCGCAGCTGGGTCAACGGCGAACCCCGCCAGGACTCGGACACGTCGCAGCTTATTTTCGACGCACCCACCCTGGTCCACCACTGCAGCCAGTACATGCGCCTGGAGCCCGGTGACGTGATCCTCACCGGGACTCCAGAAGGGGTGGCACTCAGTGGCCGGTTCCCCTACCTCCAGCCGGGTGACGTGGTGGAGGTAGAGGTGGAGGGCCTGGGCCGCCAGCGCCAGGCGCTGGTACGGGCAGGCTAGCTGGTTCAGCCGGCCTTCACGGCCAGGACCGGGCAGTCCGCCTCCAGCAGGATCCGTTGCGACACGCTGCCCATGATCAGCTTGCCCACCGGCGTCCGGCGCCGCAGGCCGATCACAATCAGCTCGGCGTCGTTTTCCTCCGCCGCATCCAGGACCTCCGCTGCGGCATCATGACCACGGACCGGCTGCTTGATCTCGTGGTCGATGCCCTGGGTGGCCAGGCGGTCCTCGATGCTCTGGATGTCCGGCTCCTGGGCATATCGGTTGTCCACCAACGCGTCTCCTTTGGAGGAGTTGATGACCAACAGTCTGGTGTTGCTTTTCCGGGCCTCGGCAATCGCCTGCGTGAGGGCCGCTTCGCCTTCGGGGGTCGGGACGTATCCCACCACGATGGTCATGGTGTCTCCTTTTGGTCTGGGTGGACGGTGCCGTCCTGCGGGCCGGAGCTGGGGGTATGGACCGTGGTGTCGGAGCGGGCTGTGCCGTCCTGTTGGCTGGGCAGCTTTGCGTGTGCGGAACTGCCGGACGGAGCGGCCGGGGCTGCGGCTCCCCCTGGCGTCACGGGGCTTTCCGCCGGCCGGTTGCGGCGGATCAGCTTGAAGATAAACGGCCACATGAGGATGATCGCCAAAATGATATAGATGACGACGGCGATCGGCTCGCTCAAGAGGCCGGCAGGATCACCTGCGCTGAGCTGCAGGCTCTTGCGAAGCTGGGCTTCGATCCGCGGCCCCAGGATTACGCCCAGGATAAGCGGCAGCACAGGGAGTCCGAAGCGCCGCATCATGAACCCCAGCGCGCCGAGCACCAGCAGGAGCAGCAGGTCGAATGCCTGCAGGTTGACTGAATAGGCCCCCAGCGTGGCGAAGAACAGGATGCCTGCATACAGGTACGGCCGGGGGAGTTGCAGGATTTTTGCCCACATCGGTGCCAGGGGCAGGTTGATGAGCAGGAGCAGGAAGTTGCCGATGAAGAGGCTCGCGATCAGGGCCCAAACCAGCGGTCCCTCGTTGGCGAAAAGCAGGGGTCCCGGCTGAATGCCGAACTGGACAAACGCTGCGAGCATCACGGCGGCGGTGGCGTTGGTGGGCAGGCCCAGGGCAAGCAGGGGCGTCATGGTTCCGGCGGCTGCCGCGTTGTTGGCAGCTTCCGGCCCCGCAACACCTTCGATGGCACCCTTGCCGAATTCCTCGGGATGCTTGCTGAGCCGCTTCTCCGTCACGTAGGAGAGGAACGTGGGGATTTCGGCCCCACCGGCCGGAAGTGCACCGAAGGGGAAACCATACGCCGTTCCGCGGAGCCAGGGTTTCCAGGACCGTTTCCAGTCCTGTTTTCCCATCCAGGGACGGCCTACCGGGATGACGTGCAACGGCGTGCGGCGCATATGGGCAGCAACCCAAAGTGCTTCGCCTACCGCGAAGATGGCCACTGCCACTACCACGATGTCCAGGCCATCGGCCAGCAGGGGCTGGCCGAAGGTGAGGCGGCGCTGGCCGGTGACGGAGTCCATGCCCACCAGGCCGATTGCCAGGCCGAGGCCCAGTGAGGCAAAGCCCCGAAGTCGAGATGATCCAAGGACTGCTGTCACTGCCAGGAGTGCAAGCACCATGATGGCAAAGTAGCTCGGCGAGCCCAGGCTGACGGCGAACTCCACCACGATCGGTGCGAAGACTGCCAGCAGGGCGGTTCCGATGGTGCCGGCAACGAACGAGCCGATGGCCGCCGTCGCAAGGGCCTGGGCGGCCCTGCCGGCTTTCGCCATCCTGTTGCCCTCAATGGCGGTGACAACAGAGGACGATTCCCCTGGCGTGTTTAGCAGGATGGAAGTGGTTGAGCCGCCGTACATGCCCCCGTAGTAGATGCCGGCGAACATGATGAAGGCGCTGGTGGGTTCCAGGACGTAGGTGACCGGGAGCAGCAGGGCAATGGTCATGGCCGGGCCGAGGCCCGGGAGCACGCCGACGGCGGAACCCAGGATCACGCCAATGACGGCGTAGAGGAGATTCATGGGCGTCAGGGCGGTGGCAAAGCCGTCCATGAGGGAGGAGAAGACATCCATCAGAGAATCCCTTCCAGGAGGCCGGCGGGGAGCGGGATGCCGAGGCCAAGGTAGAAGCCGTAGAAGGTGAGGACGGAAAGGGCCAGGGAGATCAGGCCGTCACGGACATAGTGCCGGCTGCCCAGGGCCCAGGCGCTGCCCCAGAACAGGATGGTTCCCGAGATCACCCAACCGGCCCAGTCGATCAGTAGGACGTTGGCCACGAAGGCTCCCACCAGCGGCAGGACGGTCTTCCAGTCGGCGGGGTGTGAGAGATCCACGTCCTCGCCGCCTTCGGCTTCGCCCTGTCCGCCGCGCAACACGTTGACCGCCAGCAGGACGGCGCAGACCAGGAGCAGGCCCGCGATGATGTACGGGACCGTCTTGGGTCCCACCGGATCTGACTGGGAGTACGGGGTGACCAGGGCGATGGCGTCCACGAGGACCATGACGCCCACCGCCCCGAGCAGGAGGGCTACCCCCAGCTCGGAGCGGCCTTTGAGCCTGGCGGCCAAAGTTGGTGAAGTGCTCACGCCAGGCCAAGTTTCGTGAGGACGTCCGCCACCCGCTTGTCCTGCTCGGTCAGGAAGCTGGCGAATTCATCGCCGGTGAGGAACGCGTCGGACCAGCTGTTGGCCTTGAGGGCTTCCTTCCAGCCTTCGGTTCCGTGCATCTTCTCAAGGGCGGCGATCAGCTTGGCCTTGTCGTCATCGCTGATGCCCGGAGGGGCGACGATGCCGCGCCAGTTGGTGAACACCAGGTCGATGTTGGATTCCTTCAGCGTCGGTGCGTCCACGCCTTCGAGCCGCTTCTCGCCGCTGGTGGCCAGCACCCGGACCTCGCCGGACTGAATCTGCTGGAGGTACTCGCCGGCCCCGGAGGCTGCGAAGCCCACCTTGTTGCCGAGGATGGCCGGGAGGAGGTCACCGCCGCCGTCGTAGGACACGAAGTTCACCTTGGTGGCATCAATTCCGAGGGCTCCGGCCAGCTGCATGGGGAGGAGGTGGTCGGGGCCTCCTGGGGAGGAACCGCCGCCGACGCTGATGGAGCCGGGGTCTGCCTTCCATGCGGTGACCAGGTCGTCGATGGTCTTGTAGGGCGAATCCTTGTTGACCATGATGGCGCCGGGTTCTTCGATGAGCTTCGCCAGCGGAGTGGTCTCCGTCAGCTTGGACTCTGACTTGTTGGTGTAGCTCGCGCCCACCACGCCCAGGCCCATCAGCATGGTGAGGTCGCCGTTGCCCTTTTCGTTGACGATTCGGGCCAGGCCGACGGTTCCCCCGGCGCCGGCCAGGTTGAAGACCTCGGTGTTGGTGGCGACCTTCTCGTCGTCGAGTACTTTCGCGGCAACGCGGGCGGTGGTGTCGTAGCCGCCGCCCGGAGTGTTGGGGACCATGATCTGGAGCCCGGTCAGCGGGCCGGCAGCGGCGCCGGGGCTGGAGGTGTTGGTGGAGCTGTTGCCGGTGGCACCGCAGCCGGTGGCCATCAGGGCGATGCCGGCGGCGACGGCGGCAATTCGCAAGGCGCGGATCTGGCGCATGGTGTTCCTCTTCTCTGAAAAACGATCAGCAAGACTGACTGGTGATTTGATGCTAGGTTCCGCCGTGATGCCAGTCACTCTTGTGTACGCAGAGAAAGTTAAGTTCATTGCGTTCACGTTTCGGGGAGCCCTTTCCACCTTCGGGCCCCGGCGGGGGAGTGCCGGTGGGATATAGTTCCCGGTAATTGCGGCAGGCACCGCGCCGGCATGGAAACAAAGGGAAGCACCACAGTGACTCGACGAAGAGGGATGTCCCTCGCGGGGCAGTACCTCCTGCTGCAGTTGCTGATTGTCCTGGCCGTCCTGGTGGCTGTGGTGGCCATATCCCTGGCGCAGTCCGCCGCCACGTTCGAACGGGTCGAGGGGCGCCGTGCCCTCTCTGCCGCGGAGGCGCTTGGCAGTAACCCCGCGGTCCGCGAACTGCTGCCCACCGCCGAACCCAGGGCCGGTGCGGCGCTTCCCGCCGTGGCCGAATCCGTCCGCACTGTCTCCGGGTCCTCCCATGTGGCGCTTGCGAAACTGGACCGAACGGTGGTTGCCTCGTCGGATCCCGGTCTGGTGGGCCAGCAACTGGAGCTGGGCGAGAGCCGCGTCATGGAAGGCCGGGCCTGGACCGGCGTAGTGCCCGGCAGCGGCAGCGCGGTCCTGTCCGCCCACGTCCCGGTGCTGGACGATACCGGGAGGATGATCGGCATCGCATCCATCAGCAGGCACTACCCCACTACGCTGGAAAGGCTGGGCGACGCGGTCCCCAACCTCCTCACCTATGTGGGTGTGGCAAGCGTCCTGGGCGTCGCCGGTTCGTTCCTGCTGTCCCGGCGGGTCAAGCGCCAGACCCTTGGCATGGAACCAAGCGAGATCACGGGTCTGGTGGAAAACCGTGAGGCCATGCTGCACGGGCTCAAGGAAGGCGTGGTGGCCCTGGACCCAAACGAGCGCATCACGGTGGCCAATGACAGCGCCCGGGAACTGCTTGGACTCCCGGCGGACTGCGTGGGCAAGCGGGTCGCCTCCCTCCCGGTGGATCCCGCGCTGAAGGTGGTACTCACCCGCGACCAGCCGGATCCGGACCAGCTGGTGCTGGTGGGAGAACGCCTGGTGGTGCTGAACCGGGTGCCCATCCGCTCCCGCGGCCGCGAGATCGGCTCCGTGACAACGCTCCGCGACAGGACCGAGCTGTCCTCGCTGGAGCGGGAGCTCGGCGCCACCCGCACGGCAACTGATACCCTCCGGGCCCAGGCCCACGAGTTCGCCAACCAGCTGCACGTCATTTCCGGGCTGATCCAGATTGGTGACTACGAATCGGTGGTGCAGTTTGTCAACGGAGCCACGGTGGACCGGACGCGGCTCAATGACGAGGTTACCGCCAGGATCCAGGATCCTGCCCTCGCCGCGCTGCTCATCGCAAAGTCCAGCCTTGCCGCGGAACGCAACGTGACGCTCCAGCTGGACCCCGAGTCCGCCCTGCGTCCTGTTAGTGACGATCTTTCCCGCGACCTTGCCACGGTGGCAGGGAACCTGGTGGACAACGCGTTCGACGCCGTCTCCGGGGTTGGGCAGGCAACTGTCCGGGTGCTCGTGGAGGACAGCGATGACCACGTAACCCTCACCGTCCGGGACAACGGGCCCGGCGTGCCGGCCGCTGCCGTGGAGGATATCTTCCGGCAGGGGTTCACCACCAAGGACTCCGCGCGGGAGGGCGGGCGCGGGTTCGGCCTTGCCCTGTCCCGAGTGGTCTGCCGCCGCTCCGGCGGCGAACTGACGGTGGACAATGATAACGGGGCGGTCTTCACCGCCCGCTTCACAAGAGGTGCACATCCATGATCAAGGTCCTGATAGTCGACGACGACTTCATGGTGGCCAAAGTCCACGCCGGGTTCATCCAGCGGA
Source organism: Arthrobacter sp. K4-10C (assembly GCF_059090085.1). Taxonomy (NCBI): domain Bacteria; kingdom Bacillati; phylum Actinomycetota; class Actinomycetes; order Micrococcales; family Micrococcaceae; genus Arthrobacter; species Arthrobacter sp. K4-10C. The sequence goes on from NZ_JBNHFI010000004.1 coordinate 33,145, forward strand.
CACCCGGCTTCACGGTGGTGGGCGCCGCGCACACGGGCGCCCAGGCCGTCGTCGAGACCGAGCGCCTGCAGCCGGACCTGGTGCTGCTGGACATCCACCTGCCGGACATCAACGGCCTCGACCTCATGCACCGGCTGCGCGAGGTTGCCCCGGAGCTCGATGTGCTGGTGATCAGCGCGGCCCGCGAAGTGGAGACAGTTCGGAAGGCGCTGCGGGGCGGCATTGTGCACTACCTCATCAAGCCCTTTTCGCAGACGGACCTGCAGGAGCGGCTGGAGCATTACCGAAGTGCCTACCAAAGCCTGGATGCCACCAAGGACGTCGCGGAGCAGTCGGACGTCAACCGGGTGTTCGGGCTGGACCGCACTGAGCGGCCGCTGCCCAAGGGCTGCAGCGTGGAAACCCTGAAACGTGTGGAGGCCGCGCTGAAGGAGGCCGACGGCGACCTGTCGGCTGCCGAGGTTGCCGAGGAGTTGGGCACTTCCCGGGTGAGCGCGCGGCGCTACCTTGAGTACCTGCACGACGAAGGGCTGCTCGAGGTGCGGCTCAGGTACGGGGTGGGACGGCCCGAGCGCAGGTACCTGCTGAAGGCCTGACGCCTCCCGGGCCGGCGTCAGCGGAGCAGGGTGTCCAGCAGCCGCGCGGCAACCTTGGCCGTTCGGCCGTCGATATCGAATGCGGGGTTCAGTTCCGCGATGTCCAGATGGACCAGCTTGCCGCTCCATGCCACCTGCCGGCATACCGCGCTTATGACCGGCAGTGGCACGCCGAATGCCGCGGGCGCGCTGACGCCAGGGGCAACCGCGGCCGGAAGCACGTCCAGGTCAATGGTCAGGTAGAGGACGTCGATGTCCGCCAGGAAGGAAGCCACGAAGGCACGCACACGGTCCGCCACGCAGTCCTCGTCCAGCAGGTACTGCACGCCGAGCCGCCGGGCGGTGTCAAAAAGTGCCCGGGTGTTGTTGGCCTCGGAGATTCCGACGACGGCGTAGCGGAAGTCGCGCCCGGCTGCGGCCTCGGCGCGGGCCATCTGGAGGAAGGGAGTCCCGGAGCTGGGAAGGGGCTCGTCCCGCAGGTCAAAGTGGGCGTCCAGGTTCAGCACGCCCAGCCGCCGGCCCTGCTGCACAGCCTGGGATGCGCTCACTCCCAGGTAGCTGGCGTATGCGGTCTCATGCCCGCCGCCAAGCACCGCCGTCAGGTGCCCGGCGTCCAGCAGTGCGGTCACTGCAGTCCCAAGCCGCGCCTGGCCGTCTTCGAGCGCGCCCTCTGACACCACCACGTCACCGGCGTCGGCCACGGCCCGGTCCAGGTGGAAGGCCAAGGGGCCAAGGGCTTGCCGGATGGCGGCGGGGGCCGCGGCGGCGCCGGTCCTGCCCTTGTTCCGGCGCACCCCTTCGTCGCTGGCAAAGCCCAGCAGGGTGGCGGGCTTGAGGGAGTCTCCGGAACCGGCCGGACTGGCGGTTGCGGCCTCACCCGCCCGGGCGGCGCCGGCGGAAGATGCCATCGCCTGCCACCAGCGGCGGTGCTCGGGGGCATCGCCGTCGAACCTGCCCGTCCAGGGCTCGGGCGGGACATCGACGGACGGTTTCACGGAAGCCATGCGTCAAGCTCACCGCATGCCGGCGGGGAAATCCAGCAGCGCCGCCGTCGTGGTGTCTGGAATGCAAGAAACGGCACTTCGGAAGGGCCGGGGGCAAAGTGCAGGGGCTATGGTGGAGCAATCCCTTCCGGGAGTGCATGACGTTGCCGGCGCCGGACCGGCGCAACGAACAGGCCGGAGAACAGCACGTGTTTGAAGCCCCCAACATCCTGTTTGCCGCGGCTGGGGTGGCGGTGTTCATCGCCGCCGTGCTGCCCAAACTGCTGCGCAACATGCCGCTTTCCATGCCGATGGTGTTCCTCGGGGCAGGGATGGCGGCCTTTGCCCTGATTCCCACCCTGCCCGATCCCGACCCTCTGGCGCACGGCGACTTTGTCCTGCACCTTTCGGAAATTTGCGTGATTATCTCCCTGATGGGTGCAGGGCTGGCGCTGGACCGGCCGGTGGGCCGCAGCAGCTGGTCCACCACCTGGCGGCTCCTGGGGATCGCCATGCCCCTGTGCATTGCGGCCCTCACCTTGCTCGGGCTGTGGTTCCTCGGACTTGGCCTGGGGGCCGCCCTGCTCGTGGCGTCGAGCCTTGCCCCTACGGACCCTGTCCTGGCGTCGGAGGTGCAGGTCGGCGAACCTGCGGACAACGACGACGATGCCAACCAGGAGGACGAGGTGCGGTTCGGCCTCACCTCCGAAGCCGGGCTCAACGACGGCCTGGCGTTCCCGTTCGTGTACCTGGCCATCGCCATCAGCATCACCGGGTCAGACCCGGCCGCCTGGTTCCCGCAGTGGTTCGGCCTGGACGTTCTCTGGCGGATGGCCATCGGCCTGCTGCTGGGCTTCCTCACCGGCAAGCTGCTGGCACGGCTCTTCTTCTCGGCCCGGAAGGAAAGCCTGCGGCTCTCCAACCACTCGGAAGGCTTCGTTGCCCTCGCCGCTACCTTCCTGGCCTACGGGCTGGCGGAAATGGTGGAAGGGTACGGGTTCATCGCCGTGTTCGTCTGCGCAGTCACCATCCGGACTGCGGAGCGCAGCCACGGCTACCACCGCGTGTTGCACTCCTATGTGGAGCAGCTGGAACGGCTCCTCACGGTGGTGATCCTGGTCCTGCTCGGCGGCGCGATCGCGCGTGGGCTCCTGGCCGGGATTGGCTGGGCGGAGGTGCTGGTGGCGCTGGCGTTCCTGCTGCTGGTCCGTCCGCTGGCCGGCTGGTTGGGGCTGCTGCGCGGGAAGACCGGGCCGCGGGAACGGATCGCACTGTCCTTCTTCGGCATCCGGGGGATCGGCTCCCTGTACTACCTCTCCTATGCGCTGGGCAAGGGCCAGTTCGCGGACCAGGCGGAATGGCTCTGGGGTTTCGTGGGCCTGGTTGTGGCGATGTCCATCGTCATCCATGGCGCCACCACCTCGCCGCTGATGAACCGGCTGGACCGGCTGCGCGAAAGGAAAGCCCGGGCGGTGTCCGGGGATGAAGGGCTGGCCCCCAACACTCCGGTGTAGGGCGCCTTTGCGCGGGCCAGGCCGGCGGGTCGCCGGGGGACCACGGGCTACATCCCCAGCGCTGCCTCGATGGGACCCACAGCGAAGAACAGCAGGAACGCCCCGGCCACGGCCCACATCAGCGGATGGATGTCCTTGACCCTGCCCTGGAAGGTGCGGATCAGGACGTAGGCGATGAAGCCGGCGCCCAAGCCGTTGGCGATGGAGTAGGTGAACGGCATCAGGGTGAAGGTCAGGAAGGCGGGAATGGCGATACCCCAGTCCTGCCAGTCGATCTTGCCCACCTGGGACACCATCATGAAGCCCACCACCACCAGCGCGGGCGCAACGGCTTCGAACGGGACCAGGTTGATGAGCGGGGTGAAGAACATGGCCACCAGGAACAGCAGGCCGGTGACGATGGAGGCGATGCCGGTCCGGGCGCCCTCTCCAATTCCGGCGCCGGCTTCAACGTAGATCTGGTTGGAGGACACGGACGCGCCGCCGCCCACGATCGCCCCCAGCGCGTCCACCTGGAGGACTCGGTCGACATCGGGAATGTTGCCGTGCTCGTCCACCGTCCCTGCCTCGTTCGCCAGGCCCACCATGGTGCCCATCGCGTCGAAGAAGATGCTGAGCAGGATGACGAAGGCAAGCAGCGTGGCGGCCACGAAGCCCAGGTGCTCGAACGCGCCGAAGGGGTTTGCCTTGCCGATGAGTGAGAGGTCCGGTGCGGCCCATTCCGTGAAGGTGGGCGCCACCAGGGACCAGCCCTGCGGGTTGGAGGTCTGGCCGTCGAAGCTGGGCCCGATGTGCAGGGTCATCTCCAGGATGACGGAGATCACCGTGGAGGTGATGATGCCGATCAGGATGGCGCCCTTGACCTTCCGCACCACCAGGGCGATGGTGAGGACCAGGCCAAAGACGAACACCGCCGTCGGCCAGCCCAGGAGCTTGCCGTCAAAGCCCAGCCCCACCGGCACCGTGGTTCCGGCGACGTCCGGGATGCGCCGGACAAAGCCGGCGTTGACGAGCCCGATCAGCGCGATGAACAGCCCGATCCCCACCACGATGGCGGTTTTGAGCCCGTCCGGCACGGCCTTGAAGACGGCGGTCCGGAAGCCGGTGAGGACCAGGATCAGCATGGTTACGCCGGACAGGACCACCAGGCCCATCATGTCCGGCCAGGTCAGCCCGGGGTTCGTGGCGACCGTGACCGCCACGAAGGCGTTGACGCCCAGTCCCGTGGCAAGCGCAAAGGGATGCTTTGCCCAGGCTCCCATCAGTATGGTCAGGATGCCCGCAATGAACGCCGTCACGGCTGCAACCGCGGGAAACCCGAGCGTGTTGCCGCTGGAGTCCGCACCGGAAAGGATCAGCGGGTTCAGCACCACGATGTAGCTCATGGCGAAGAACGTGGCGAAGCCGCCGCGGATCTCGCGGGAGAAGTTGGAACCGCGCTCCGTGACCTTGAAATACCGGTCCAGGGCAGAGCCTTGCTTGAGCATTAGTCCTCCGGGGGAGTATGTGGGGATATCTGAATCCTATGGCCGCGCCGGCAGCGCGCCCGGCAAATTCCCCTAGTCTGTAAGGAAGCCAACACAAGGAGCAGTCCCGCATGCGTTCCGTCCGCCGCCATCCGCTGAGCCTCCTGCTCGGCTTCCTCGTCTTCGCTGCCGCCGCCCTGGGCCTGGCAGGTCCCGCCGCGGCGCATGACGCCGCCGAATCCAGCAGCCCTGCCCAGGGTGCGTCCTTGCCCGCCCCGCCGGAACAGGTGTCGGTGACGTTCAACAACAACCCGCTGGGCATCGGTGCGTCCTTCTCGGTCAAGGACGCGTCCGGCACCGAATGGGCCGACGGGCCCGTGCAGATCGTTGACAACGTGGCGTCGCAAAAGCTGCGGCCGGGAGGACCTGCAGGGGCGTACACGGTTTCATGGCGGGTGGTCAGTTCGGATTCGCACCCTATCGAGGGCACCTTCGGCTTTTCCGCGGCCGGCGCTGCGGAAGGGGGTGCGCCGGCAGGAAGTCAGACGGCGGCCGCCACAGTTCCGGGAATGGGCACGGCTGAGCCGGGCGCGACAGCGGAACCGCCGGTGCCGGCGAACGCCGAACAGCCGTTCCAGTGGAGCATTGTCATTTTCGCCGCTGTGGCCCTGGGCCTGCTCGTTGCCCTGGCTGTCATCGCAAAGCGCCGGCTGTCCGCCGGCGAAGATCAGGCGGATGCCTCATAGCCGCCGCAAAGATCCGGACGGGGAGCAGCGTCCGGAGGGGCAGCGCGGGCAGCCACGCTACCAGGACAGCATTGCAAGGGTTCCCGTTGCCGGGGACGCCTGGACCTTGGCTGAAATGGCTTGGCCAACCGTCTTGGCCTGGCGCAAAACTTCCTTGGGGGACGGCGTGATCAGCTCGCCGACGCCCACCAGGTAGATGCCGATGGCCCGCATGGCCGCAGCAAGGTTCCGTCCCACGGCGATGCCGAACTCGTTGATCATCCGCCGGAGCTGGCTCTGGGCGCACCGGGTGAGGACAATATGGTCTGCCAGCAGGACGCCGGTGGCAGTGTGGACCTCCCATTGCGGGGCGGCTTCAGCGGGCTTGCCGCCCACCATGGTCAGCTGCACGGCACGGGTGGTGTTCCGCACGTCCACGTGGTGGCTGGCGGCATAGTTGCGGAGGTGCCGCAGGATTTCGTTGCGCTCCCGGAGGGTGGCGGGGTCCGCAGCATCGCAGCGCTGCAGGGACGTTGTGGCAGGCTGGGCCGCGCCCAGGACGTCGAGACCGTCCACCACGATGGAGTCCACCCCGTGCCGGCGCAGTTCGGCGGCCACGGCAAGGCCGGAAAGGCCCGTGCCAATGATCACGGTGGTGGTCTGTTCGGTCCCGGCACTCCCAGGCATGCTTGACACTACAGTTTCCCTCCTTCGAAGTTTCGGCTGGTGCCGGCATCCTCGCCGGCGCGCGTTCCGTGCCCCCAAAGTCCGGCCGCAGCACATGGGCGGGCAGCCCTGGCAGGCATCGCCTGCGGGCTCCCCGCACCAACAATGTCCTGAAGACTACAGAACAATGGCGGCCAGGGATAGCCCAAAACGCAAACATTTTCTGCGGGTGAAGACGCTTTCCCGGAGGGTGTGGAAAAGCTGTGGATAACATGTGGATTTCCGCCCCTGCCAGGCTTGCTAAGGCACAGCGGACGGAGAATAGTGAGAAGCGGGGGCGGGTTGTTCCGCCAGCATATGCGGCCGCCGGCCGGGTGCAGGGGAACGCTCCCGCTTCTGGCAGAATAGCCGCAACATCAGGCGGCAGTAGCGCAAGGAGGCGGCCCCATGGGCGCACAAGAGTTGCATCCGGACCCGGCACAGGACGGTGGTGGCACTTCGGCCGCGCCCGATGGAATCGTGGTGGGCGTGGACGGCTCGGACCATGGCCAGTGCGCCCTGGTGTGGGCGGCCCGTGAAGCCCAGCGGCGCCGTCGTCCTTTGCATATCGTCACCGCCTACTCCGTGCCCATCTTCGCTGCGTCCGGGCTTGATGGGGGTTATGCCACTGTGGATGACTCTGTCATTCGCGAGGGCGCCGAGGCCGTCGTGAAGCAGGCGCTGCAGAAGGTTGCCCCGTACGACATTGACGTGAGCTCCTCTGTTGAGAACGGCGACGCCTCGGGGGTGCTCCTGGAGATGTCCGAAACCGCCGAGCTCCTGGTGTTCGGCACCCGCGGACGCGGCGGTTTTGTGGGCCGGCTCCTGGGCTCGGTGAGCAGCGCCCTGCCTGCACATGCCAAGTGCCCCACGGTGACCGTTCCGCTCATTTGCTCGGACCGGCTGGGGGAGACCACTGAAGACCGGCGCATCAGGGCCGAACAGGCCAAGGCCGGGCACCAGCGCGTGGAGAACGTGGTGGTAGTTGGCGTGGACGGATCGGAACAGGCCCGCGTTGCCGTCCTGGAAGCAGCGGACCAGGCTGAGCGGCTGGGCGCCACATTGCGGGTTGTGTGTGCCGTGCCCCAATACAGCGGTTCGCTGGCCTGGGTACCTGCACCAATGGACCGCAAGGCCCTCTTCGCGGACATCCAGGTGACGCTGGACGCGGGAATGGCGTGGTTGCGGAGCCACTACCCGGCCCTTCCCACGGAATCACAGTTGCGGGACGGCTCGCCCGTGGACGTGCTGGTGGAGGAAAGCCGCCACGTGGAGCTGGTCGTGGTAGGAACCCGCGGCCGCGGCGGCTTCACCGGTATGCTCCTGGGTTCGACGTCCGACGGCGTACTCCACCACGCCAAAGGTCCCGTCATGGTGGTTCCGGACCGTGAAGACCCCCGCCTTGCGGACCGGGCCCGGTTCGGGCCCATCCTGGGCGACGCTGCCTGATCCCCTGGTGACCCGGCCACCAGGGAGGCGTGGACATGCAGCGGCCGGAGGAGCCCGAGGAAAGCCCGGGTGCAGGTTCCGGACTGGTCCGGGACCTGCACTCCGTCAACGCCGGCATGCTGGATCTGGTGGGAGGCAAGGCAGCCAACCTGGGCGAACTTCTGTCCGCAGGCTTTCCGGTGCCGGACGGCTTTTGCCTCACCACGGAAGCGTACCGGCGCATAATCGGGACGCCTTCCGCGTTGCTTCCGGCGCTTGCCGCTGTCCAGGCTGTCCTGGAACCGGCGGCCGGTGCCGGTGCTCCTGAACCGTCGGCGCTGGCCGGCGCGGCAGCGGACGCCCGCGCCGCGATTCTTGCCGCGCCCATCCCTGCGGACATAGCGGCAGCGGTGGAACAGGCCTACCGGGGCCTTGGGCAGGACGTGCCGGTGGCAGTGCGGTCTTCGGCCACTGCGGAGGACCTGCCGTTCGCAAGTTTCGCCGGCCAGCAGGACACCTACCTCAACGTGGTGGGCCTAGACCGCGTCCTGGAAGCGGTCCGGAAATGCTGGGCTTCGTTGTGGACGGACCGGGCCGCCGCCTACCGGGCCAGCCTGGGCATCGACCCGGACAACGTTGCCCTGGCGGTGGTGGTCCAGCGGATGGTGGACGCGGAGACGGCAGGGGTCATGTTCACCGCCAACCCTGTGACAGGGCGCAGGGGCCACGCCGTCATCGACGCCAGCCCCGGCCTGGGTGAGGCAGTGGTTTCAGGGGCGGTTAACCCGGACCACTACGTGGTGGATGCTGCAACCGGCAGGGTCCTGGAGCGGAAGCCGGGCGACAAAAGGGTGGCGGTCCGGGCAGTCCCCGGCGGCGGAACGGAGACCGTGCAGGCGCCGGGCGCGGCAGCATCCGAGTGCCTCACCGACGTCCAGGCGGCCGGGCTGGCAAGCCTGGGACGCCAGGCAGAACAGTTCTTTGGTGCCCCGCAGGACATTGAATGGGCCATCGACGGTGCCGGCACGTTGTGGCTCACCCAGTCCAGGCACATCACCACCCTGTATCCGGTTCCGCAGCGCCAAGGTACGCATGGCAGCGCCGCCGCGCGGGGCGACACCGGAACGGGGGGCGACACCGGAACGCAGGGCACCAGGGCTTACCTCTGCTTCAGCCTTGCCCAGGGCCTGACCCGTCCCATCACACCCATGGGGAGGGCGGCCCTGCGGCTCATCGCCTCTTCAGTCGCAACGGCGGCAGGCTTCAGCGTTCCCGACCCGCGCCGCGGGCCGTCCCCCTACGCCGAAGCCGGGCAGCGGATCTACTTCGATCTCACCACCCCGCTGCGGAGCACGGTGGGCCGCCGGATACTTCCCCGTGTCTTCGACATCATGGAAGCCCGCTCAGCCGTGCTGCTTAGGCAGCTTTTTGACCATCCCGCGTTCGCCGTGACCCGCAGGACCCCGTTGGCGCTGCTGCGCCATATTGTCCCGGCGGCAGCGCGTGCCAAAGCCCCCGAGTCGATCCTTCGGGGCCTGGTCCGGCCCGGCGCGGCGCTCCGCCGCCTCGACCGCTTCACCAGCGACTTTGAGGCAGTACTGCCGGCACCGGCGGGCGCCGGACCCGCCGAACGCCTTGACCACGCCGAAATGCTGCTGCGGACCCGCCTGTTCGCCATCGTTCCCGCCATCCTGCCTCTTCCCGCGCTGGGTTTCGCCATGCTTGCGGTGGCACGGAAAGTGCTCGGCGATGAGCGCTGGGACGAACTGCTGCCGGTCCTTCGCGGCCTGCCCAACAACATCACCACGGAGATGGACCTTGAGCTGTGGCACCTCGCCGTTGCAATCAGTGGCGACGCCCAATCACGCACCGTCCTTTCAACGCAGGACCCGGCCCAGCTGGCCGAGGAGTTCCGGGCCGGACGCGTCCCCGCCCGGCTGGAGGCAGGCCTTACCAGGTTCCTCGACCGGTACGGGCACCGTGCCGTGGCGGAGATCGACGTCGGCATGCCACGCTGGTCCGACGATCCCGCCCATATCATCGGCGTCCTGGCCAACTACCTCCGGCTGGAAGACACCGACCTCGCCCCGGATATGCAGTTCAGCAAGGCAGCGGAGGCCGCGGACGCACAGGTGGAACGGCTCGTCGCCCGCGCCAGGGCCAGCAGCGCTCTGCACGCTTTCGCGGTCCGCGCTGCACTGAGGAGGGCACGGCTGTTTGCCGGGCTGCGGGAACTGCCCAAGTACCAGCTGGTCCTGGGCCTCGCCGAGGTCCGCCGGCAGCTGCTGCACGTGGGAAACGGGCTCGCTGACGCGGGAACCCTTGCCCAGCCCGACGACATCTTCTTCCTCGACTTCGATGAAGCCCATAAAGCGGTTCTTGGGCCTGCAGCCGGCGGGGAAGCCCTGGACGTACGCGGGCTGGTTGCGGAGCGGCGTGCCGCGTACGAGTGGGAACTCGGACGGCGGCGCATCCCGCGGGTGCTGCTCTCGGACGGAACCGAGCCCGAGGCGCTGCAGGCGGCGGCGGCAGCAAAAACGTCCGCAGGCATGCTGACCGGCAGCCCCGCTTCTGCGGGATCCGTGACCGCGCCCGCCCGCGTCATTCTTGATCCCCTAGGCGCCCGCCTCGAGCCCGGCGAAATCCTGGTTGCCCCGTCCACCGACCCTGGCTGGACACCCCTGTTCCTCACGGCAGGCGGCCTGGTCATGGAAATGGGCGGCCCCAACTCCCATGGCGCCGTGGTGGCAAGGGAGTACGGTATTCCCGCCGTGGTGGGCGTGCCGGATGCCACCGGCAGGATCGCCACCGGACAGAAAATAACGGTCGACGGCGGCTCGGGAACCATCATGCCGGTGGAACCTTAAACGCGCGCTGAGGAGGGGGCAGCCGGGCCGTGTCTACCAGCCGCCGCAGGCGTACCCTTGAGCTATGGGCTCAGAAACAGCGGGCTCCGAAACCACCGGCTCGGGCAGCAGGTTCCTGCGCCGGAAAGCATCCGGCACCAGGCGTGCCTGGGTGCGGTGGCTTCCTGCCGTGACGGTTCCGGCTGTGATTGCCGCCGGTGTCCTGGCGGGAACCATACCGGCGCGTGCCGGTGACCCCCTGCCCGGGAAAACCCCCGCAGAGGTCCTTGCCCTGCTGCAGCGGCACGAGGCCCACACATTCTCCGGCACCATCGAGCAGTCCTCGGACCTGGGACTGCCTGAGCTGCCCGCCACAGGGCCCAGCTCGGGGCCGGCCTCGGCCGGCACCGCATCCTCCATCTTCGAGCTGCTCTCGGGCGAGCACACTGCCCGGGTGTACATGGACGGCAAAACCAAGGTCCGCGTGCAGGTAGTTGACCGGCTGGCCGAGCGCGACATCGTCCGCCGGGACAGCGACCTCTGGTTCTACTCCTCCAAGGACAATTCCACCGCGCACCTGATCCTGCCCGCCTTCGCCAGCGACCTGCCATTGTATGTTCCTCCGCCCGCTGGGCCGCCGCAGCCGGACGCACCCACGGCCGATCTGCCTGCGCCTCCCGCTATCCACATGCACACGCCCGAGGACATCGCCGGGCGGCTCCTTGCCAAGGTGGAGCCGACCACGGCCGTCTCGGTGGGGGAGGACGTGGACGTCGCCGGGCGCACCGCCTACAACCTGGTGCTCGAGCCCCGCACGGATGCCACCCTGGTGGGCAAGGTGGCCATCGCCGTGGACGGGGAAACCGGTATGCCGCTGTCCGTCCAGGTGACCGCGCGCGGTGCCGCCTCGCCGTCGTTCCGCGCGGGGTTCAGCAGCCTTTCCTTTGAGACTCCGGACGATTCACTCTTTACATTCGTGCCGCCACCGGGCAGCACCGTGGAGGAACTGCAGTTCCGTGACCCAACCCGGTGGCCGCTCAGCTTCCGGGCCCCGGGCATGATCATCACCCCGGAACACCTGGCCGCCATCCGGCAGCATCCGGTCCGCCCCTCGGTAACGGGACAGGGCTGGGAGACCGTGGTGGGAATCCCTGCCGGGGCAGCGGGCGGAACCCTCGTTGAATCCTTGCTGCGGGATCCGCTGCTGTCCCAGGCCACCGTCGCAGTCCCTGGCGGGCGGCTGCTGTCCACCACGCTGCTGAACGTTTTGATTACCGGCGACGGCCGCATCTTCACGGGCATGGTGCCGCCGGACAGGCTGCAGGCCGCTGCGTCGGCGGCTCCGTGAGCCCGGCGGGCGGCAGCGGCCCCGGAACGCACGGACTTGCCATCGAGACGCATGGGCTCACCAAGCGCTTCGGCCGGCAGGTTGCCGTGGACGCCGTGGACCTCGCGGTGCCGCCCGGATCCGTTTTCGGGTTCCTTGGCCCCAACGGGTCTGGCAAGACCACCACCATCCGCGTGCTGCTGGGCCTGGCCGCCGCGTCCTCAGGAACGGTAAACCTGCTGGGGATCGAGATGCCCGGCAGGTTCCGGGATGTGCTGCCGCGGGTGGGCGCGCTGGTGGAGGGGCCTGCTTTCTACCCTTTTCTGTCCGGCGCGGCCAACCTTTCCCGCCTCGATGCTGCCGGCCCCAATACCGTGCCGGCCACCCGCAAAGCCAGGGTGCACCGCGCCCTTGAACGGGTAGGGCTCTCGCACGCCGCTGGCAAAAAAGTCCACGCCTACTCGCTGGGCATGAAGCAGCGGCTGGGCATCGCCAATGCCCTGCTGACCCGCAGGGACTTGCTGGTCCTGGATGAGCCAACCAACGGCCTCGACCCGCAGGGCACGCGGGAGGTGCGCAACCTGGTCCGGTCGCTGGCCCATGATGGTGCCACTGTTTTCGTCTCCAGCCACCTGCTGGCTGAGGTGGAGCAGATGTGCACGCACGCTGCCGTCATGAGCGCCGGCCGGCTCGTGGCGCAGGGGCCCCTCGCCGAGCTGCGCCGGGCGGGCAGCGCCCGGATCCGGCTGCTGACGCCCGATGCCGGAGCTGCCCGCCCTGTCCTGGCCGGCCTCGGGCTGGCAGCAGAAGCCGGGGGAGCGCAGCCGGACGGTGAGATCCTCCTCGCCGGCCTGGGCGCGGACGGCGGGGCCGATGGCCGTCTCCCTGAGGATGTTGTGGCCCACCTGGTGGCGGCCGGCGTCCGGGTCCGCGGATTCGCCGTCGAACGCGAGAGCCTGGAAGACCGCTTTGTTGCCTTGACCGGGGAGGGGTTCGACGTTGCCCAGTAGCGTGCCGGCCGATGTCCCGGGAACAGCCGCACCATCAGCCCGTGTGGACAGGGAATCCCCGTTCTCCCTGGTGCTCTCGGAACTGAAGGTCCTGTTCGGGCGCCGGCGTACGTGGGCGCTCCTGCTGGCGCTCGCGGCCATTCCGGTGCTGGTCGCCGTCGCGGTCCGCGTATCTTCCGCGGTCCCCCCCGGCCGTGGCCCGGCCTTCCTGGACCGGATCAGCCAGAACGGCCTGTTCGTTGCCTTCACTGCCATGCTGGTTTCCGTGCCGCTGTTCCTGCCTCTCACGGTGGGAGTGGTGGCCGGCGACACCATCGCGGGTGAGGCAAACCTGGGCACCCTCCGGTACCTGCTGGTTGCCCCCGCCGGGCGGATCCGGCTGCTGCTGGTCAAGTATGCGGGGGCGCTTGCGTTCTGCGTGGTTGCACCGCTCACTGTTGGTCTTTCCGGCGCCGCCATCGGCGCCGCCCTGTTTCCGGTGGGCCCCGTGACTCTGCTGTCAGGCGACGTGATCCCGCCGCCGGAAGCCGCGGTCCGCATCCTCCTCATTGCCGCATACCTCGCCGTTTCGCTGGCCGGACTTTCCGCCGTCGGGCTTTTCCTGTCCACCCTCACCGTGGTGCCGGTGGGCGCCATGGCGGCCACGGTGGTGGTGTCGGTGGTGTCCCAGGTCCTGGACCAGCTGCCGCAGCTCGAGTGGCTGCACCCGTGGCTGTTCAGCCACTACTGGTTCGGGTTCGGGGACATGCTCCGCCAGCCGGTGCTCTGGGACTCCTTCACCAGCAACGCTGTGCTGCAGGCCGGGTACATCGCCGTGTTCGGGGCGCTTGCGTACGGCCGGTTCGTGACCAAGGACGTCCTGAGCTGACCGGGTGCCGGGACATGGCCGCCCTATGCGTGCTGGTGCGCCTCGTGCTCGGAATGGCTGGCCGGTTCCAGCTGGAAGGTGCAGTGGTCAGTATCGAAGTGCGAGCCCAGGCAGGTGATGAGCTTGTCCAGCAGTTGGTCGGCGCCGCGCGCGTTGAGCACCCCGTCCTCCACCACCACATGGGCGGAGAAGACGGGCACCCCGGACGTGATGGTCCAAATGTGGATGTCGTGCACGTCCGTGACGCCCGGGACAGACAGGATGTGCTCGCGGATCATCTGCACTTCCACGCCCTTTGGGCTGGCTTCCAGCAGGACATCCACAACGTCGCGCAGCAGGCTCCACGCCCGCGGCAGGATCAGCAGGGCAATCACCACCGAGGCGATGGTGTCCGCGGCATTGAAGCCGGTCAGCATGATCACCACTGCCGCGGCAATAACGGCAAAGGAGCCCAGGAGGTCGCCGAGGACTTCCAGGTAGGCGCCGCGCACGTTGAGGCTTTCCTGGTGAGCGCCGTGCAGGATCAGCAGGGACGCAACGTTGGCCACTGCGCCGAGGATGGCGGCGAAGAGCATGATGTCGGTCTGCACTTCCGGCGCGGAACCGATCCGCCGGACCGCTTCGGTGAAGATCACCACGGAAATGACGATCAGGATCAATGCATTGGCCAGGGCCGCCAGGACTTCCGCCCGCTGGTAGCCGTAGGTCCGCTGGTCGCTCGCCGGTTGGCCCGCAATCCAGGCGGCCAGCAGTGCGATGGTCACACCGGCCGCATCGGAGAGCATGTGCCCCGCGTCGGCCAGCAGGGACAGTGACCCGGACAGGATTGCCCCCGCCACCTGGATCAGGACGACGGCCAGTGTGATCAGCAGCACGGCCACCAGCCGCTTGCGGTGCTGGCCGGTAGCGGTGATGCCGTGCGTGTGGCTGTGGTCGTGTCCCATGCCTACAAGGCTAGCCCCAGCCCAGTTCGTGCAGCCGGTCATCGGAGATGCCGAAGTGGTGCGCCACCTCGTGGACCACGGTTACCGCCACTTCATGGATCACGTCCTCCCGGGACGCACAAATTTCCAGGATGGGTTCGCGGAAAATGGTGATCCTGTCCGGCAGCGAGCCGGCGTCCCACCAGGAGTCACGCTCCGTAAGCGGTACGCCCTCGTAAACTCCCAGCAGGACGGTGTCCGGGTCCTCTCCCGGCCCCGGCACGTAATCGTCCTCGATGAAGACGGCCACGTTGTCCATGGCGCGGGCCAGTTTGTCCGGGATGCTGTCCAGGGCATCGGACACTGCGGCTTCGAACTCGTCGGCGGACATCCGGAAGCCCAACGGTTCATGCGGGCCCTCGGGGATGATGGGAAGGCCGGGCGGAAGGCTGGGAGGCATACCTCGACTCTAGCGCCGGACCCGCTCCTTATGCCCTGTCCGGGAACGCGTCCGGCGGCGGGTCAGTCCCACTCCCAGCAGGCAGATGATGCCGCCCACCAGTCCCCACGCCGTGGGGATTTCACCCAGGAGGAGCCACGAAATCAGCACCGTGGTTCCCGGGACCAGGTACGTGGTAGCCGCCATCTTGCCGGCGTCGACAAGCGAGAGGGCGTAGGCCCAGGTTGTGAAGGCGATGGCGGTGGGGAAAATCCCCAGGTATATCAGCCCCGCCGTTGCCTCCGGCGGCGCAGCCTGCACCTCGGACGCCAGTTGCCCGGCAAAGGGCAGGCAGCACGCGGCGCCCACCAGGATCCCGAACCAGGTGGCCTGGGCCGCGGGAAACTTCCGCAGGACAGGCTTCTGGATGATAACGCTGACCGCGGCGAGCACGGCGGCAAGGAGGCAAAGGGCAACGCCCGCCATGTACGCCGTCGTGGTTTCCCCTGCTCCGGACGCCAGCCCGGGACCGCTGCCGGCAGGCTGGCCGGAACCCAGGGCGATCAGCGCCACCCCCGCGAAGGCCACGGTGCTCCCGATCAGCAGCCACCGCGGAAACCCCTCCTTGAGGAAGACGCCGGCCATGATCGCCACCAGGATGGGGTTGACGTTGATGAGCAGGGCGCTGGTGCCTGCGTCCAGGACGTGTTCGGCGGCGTTCAGGGCCACGTTGTAGCCACCGAACCACATGACGCCGTACGCCAGGATCGGCCACCATTCGCGTCCCCGCGGCAGGTGCCGGCTCCTCAGCAGCTGTGGCAGTACAAGGAAGGACAGTACGACGGCGGCAATCGCCAGCCTGCCGAGTGTCAGGGACCCGGGGGAGAAGTGGGGTCCGATGGCCCGGATTCCCACGAAGGCCGAGGCCCAGAGCACCACGGTGACCACCATCGCCGCCACGCCGAGGGCCTTGACCGGGGAGGCTGCGCGAAGCGGTGCGGAACCAGGTTTGTTCACGGGGGTGGGTGAAGGCATGGAGCCAATGTATCCGGACGGAAGAGCAGGGGGCTGGCGGAAATCGGCCACGTCTAGTCAACTTCCTGCCAAGTTGCGCTGCCCTTGAGCCGCCGCGGCATCCCGCCTCGGCTAGGATGCGGGTTATGGTCTCAAACCCTGCTCCACCCCGTGATACCGCACGCCTCGTCCGGACAATCATCTGGATCCTGCTGGCCGTCATCGTGATAGGCGGGGTGGCGTGGTTCGCCCTCTTTACCGCCGGGAAGCAGCAGCAGACCGCGCCGCCTGCCGCAGGTGCGGAGCAACTGGTCCGCGCGGACAGCCACCGCCTCACTTCGCCGTCGGTGGAGAAGGCCCAGTTGGTGGAGTTCCTCGACTTCGAGTGCCCGTCCTGCGGTTCCATCCACCCCGTGGTTGAAGAGCTCAAGGCGGAGTTCGGGGACAGGATCACATTTGTGCACCGGCATTTCCCGTTGTCGATGCATCCGAACTCCGGCCAGGCGGCCCTGGCCGCCGAGGCGGCCGGGCAGCAGGGCCAGTACCAGCAGATGGCCAACAGGCTCTTCGAGACCCAGGCCCAGTGGGCCGGCAGCCAGCAGTCACAGGCGGCGCTGTTCCGGACGTACGCGGAGGAACTGGGCCTGGACCTTGCCCTGTTCGACGCCGCCGTTGCGGACCCGAAGACTGAGGAACGGATCCTGGCAGACATCGCCGATGGAAAGGCACTGGGAGTCAGCGGAACGCCGACTTTCTTCCTGAACGGCGAAAAGCTGGCCCTGTCCACGAAGGCGGACTTCCGGCAAAAGCTCGCCGACGCTGCCCGTTAGCTGTGCTTTGTGCTTTGCGCCGCTGCAGGTTTGAGGTGGTCAGCGGCTACTTCGCCGCTGCCCACTCCAGGAGCCGCTCCACCGGCCAGGTGGTGATGATGCGGTCTTGCGGGACATCGTTCCGCGCCGCGCGCTCGGCACCGTACTGAAGGAAGTCGAGCTGGCCGGGGGCGTGCGCGTCACTGTCGATCGAAAACAGGCACCCGGCTTCCAGCGCAAGCTGGATCAGCGCGTCGGGCGGATCCTGCCGCTCGGGCCGGGAGTTGATCTCCACTGCCACATCGTTTTCGGCGCAGGCGGCAAACACCTCCTTCGCGTCGAATTCCGACGGCGGTCGTGTGCCGCGCGATCCTTCCACCAGCCGCCCCGTGCAGTGGCCAAGGACATTCGTGTGCCGGGCCTGGATGCCGCCGAGCATCCGCCGGGTCATGGTTTTCCGGTCGGCACGCAGCTTTGAGTGGACGCTGGCCACCACGATGTCCAGGCGGTCCAGCAGCTCGGGTTCCTGGTCCAGCTCGCCGGATTCCAGGATGTCCACTTCAATGCCGGTCAGCAGCCGCACCGCCGGTTTCCCGCTGGCAGCGGATTGGCCGTTGGCGTTGATCGCGGCCACCACGTCCAGCTGCTTTGTAAGCCGTTCCGCTGACAGCCCGTTGGCGATGGTGAGGTTTGGCGAGTGGTCCGTAAGCGCCAGGTATTCCCTCCCCAGCACCCCGGCGGCCGCCGCCATCAGCTCGATGGGGGAGCCGCCGTCGGACCAGTCACTGTGGCTGTGCAGGTCGCCGCGAAGGGCATTGCGAAGGTCGCTGCCGCCGTCGGCCAGCGGCTGGGCACCCTTTTCGCGGAGGTCCGCCAAGTAGTCGGGTACGCCGCCCGCCACCGCCTGCTGGATGACCTGGTAGGTCCGGTCGCCGATTCCCTTCATGGATTTCAGCCGGCCGGTCCTGGTGCGCTCTGCCACTTCGTCGGGCGGCAGCGGGCTGATGGCCGCGGCGGCCTTGCGGAACGCCTGGACCTTGAAGGTGGCGGCGCGTCCGCGCTCCAACCAGAAGGCAATTTCATTGAGCGCTGCGACGGCATCCATCAGTCCATCTTCACCTGTTCCCCCCGTCCAGGCACGGGGTTTTTGGCCGATTTTGGATAATGCGGAACTAGGCCCTATAGTTTTAGAGTCCAGTTCGGAGAAACGCAGAGGACAAAGACGGGAAGCCTCGCTTTACGCCTTTTATTTTGCTCCGAACGGGTTCTGGCCCCCATCGTCTAGCGGCCTAGGACACCGCCCTTTCACGGCGGCGGCACGGGTTCGAATCCCGTTGGGGGTACGCAAGGAACTGGTCAAGCAGGCTAAAAAAGTCTGGTAGGCTGGAAGCCTTGAAAAAAGCGGTAGAGATACTGCAAATGCAAGAAACGCAAGGCCCTGTAGCGCAGTTGGTTAGCGCGCCGCCCTGTCACGGCGGAGGTCGCGGGTTCAAGTCCCGTCAGGGTCGCTCTGATTGCCGGAAGGAATTCCGGCTCTCAAGGTGACTAGTCACCTAGGCTCTGTAGCTCAGTTGGTAGAGCGTTCGACTGAAAATCGAAAGGTCACCGGATCGACGCCGGTCGGAGCCACCACTGGGAAGCATCAGTTCTTCGGAACTGGTGCTTTTCTTCTTTAACCCCACCCCCAATTTTCGTCCGGCCTTCCTCACCAGTCCGCGCAACAGAACCGGGACCGCGCGGATTCGCGACCCGGCTTCTGCCGTCGAGCAGCCCTCGCCGGCGCTCGGGCTCGCAACCCTTTGTCCCCCTCGACGCGGACATTTTCCTACGCGCCGGTACTTTTGGGGTCGCCCAGGAATATCAGTGCCGAGAAGTAGCGTGCGCAACACCCACACCGGCACGGATCCGCCCTGCCGGGTCAAACCGCCAAACCGGGGACCGCATGTGGTGGACGCAACAAACCTCGCTTTGTTAAGGCGGAAATTTGTCTGACATGTGAAACATTTGACCCTAAATAGCGGTTGTGGCACGCGCGCGCGATGGAATGCGTAAGCGCTTGCACGGCTGAGTGGAATTAGGTTTTCCCGGGCACGAAACACGGTTTGAAATGCGGGGAAGCGCCTGCCTAGCGTGGAACCCGGCCCGGATACTCCTGGTATCAGCAAGGGCCACATCGGGACCCCACCCAGGTCCCGGCCCTCGACACAAAGGCGTCCTCGATGACGCCACGAAGTCGTCGGGGCTCGCCGGAGTGCGGGGAACCAGGGCATCCGCCCGTCTTCCACGAACAGTTCCAACTCCGCGAGAAGAGCAAAAATGCACAAGCACCCCCAAACACGCCGGATGCTGCGGTGGCGTCCTGCCGCCGCAGCACTGGCGGCAGCCGTTGCGGCCTCGGCTTTCCTGGCCGTCCCGTCGGCACAGGCCAATGAGCCCGCCGACCCGCCGGCCGCCGGGCAGATGCCGGCGCCCACCCCGGGCTTCCCTCTCCCCACGGAACACACCCAGCAGGCGCACGACCCGGCGTCGGACTTCACCTCCAAGTGGACCCGCGCGGATGCCAAGCAGATTATGGCGCAGAGCGATTCCACCGTGGCTCCCGGGGAGAACTCCATGAGCCCGGATGTCACCATGCCGGAGATCCCCGAGGATTTCCCCACCATGAATGACGACGTCTGGGTCTGGGACACCTGGTCCCTCACAGACGAGCACGCAAACCAGATCAGCTACAAGGGCTACGACGTCATCTTCTCCCTCGTGGCCGACCGCCACGCCGGCTACGGCTTCGACCAGCGCCACTGGAACGCCCGGATCGGCTACTTCTTCCGCAAAACCAACGCCGATCCGGCAAAGGACAAGTGGAACTACGGCGGACACCTCTTCCTGGACAACACCTCGATCGGCAACACCGAGTGGTCCGGCTCCACCCGCCTGATGCAGGGCAACCACGTCAACGTGTTCTACACGGCAACCACGTTCTACGACGTGGCCGAGCGGAACGCCGGTCGCGGCGGAATCGCCCCCGACGCGGCAATCGCCAAGGCACTCGGCAAGATCCACGCAGACGAGAACGGCGTCACTTTCGACGGGTTCCAGCACACCAAGCTGCTTGAACCGGACGGCGAGATGTACCAGACCAAGGAGCAGAACCCCGGCTTCGCCTTCCGTGATCCGTACACATTCGCGGACCCGGCACACCCCGGCAAGACATTCATGGTCTTCGAAGGCAACACCGGCGGCACCCGTGGCGAATACCGCTGCAAGCAGGAAGACCTCGGCTACCAGCCTGGAGACCCCAACGCCGAAAGCCTGAATGAAGTCAACAGCACCGGCGCCTACTACCAGACCGCCAACGTGGGCCTGGCCGTGGCGGACAACAAGGACCTGACCAAGTGGTCCTTCCTCCCGCCAATCCTGTCCGCCAACTGCGTCAACGACCAGACTGAGCGCCCCCAGATCTTCATCCAGAACGAAAACGGCAAGAACAAGTACTACCTGTTCACCATTAGCCACCAGTTCACCTACGCTGCAGGCATGCGCGGCCCCGACGGCGTCTACGGCTTCGTGGGCGACGGTATCCGTTCCGATTACCAGCCCATGAACAACAGCGGCCTGGCCCTGGGCTCACCGACTGACCTGAACCTCCCGTCCGAGTCCCCGGAGGCGCCCACGCCCAACCAGAACGGCCGCCAGTTCCAGGCCTACTCGCATTACGTGCAGCCCGGTGGCCTGGTGCAGTCGTTCATCGACAACGTCAACGGTGTCCGCGGCGGATCCCTGTCGCCGACGGTGAAGATCAACTTCAAGAACGGTATCTCCCAGGTGGACCGCAGCTTCGGCCAGAACGGCCTCGGCCCGTTCGGCTACCTGCCCACCAACGTCAAGGTTGGCGGCGAAGGCCACTACAAATAAACTGCGGCACAAACCGCAAACGCCGCTGGTCAGCGGCACAAGCCAGGCGGGGATGCTCTTGGGGGCATCCCCGCCTGGTCGTTTAACTGCAGTC
Source organism: Arthrobacter sp. K4-10C (assembly GCF_059090085.1). Taxonomy (NCBI): domain Bacteria; kingdom Bacillati; phylum Actinomycetota; class Actinomycetes; order Micrococcales; family Micrococcaceae; genus Arthrobacter; species Arthrobacter sp. K4-10C. The sequence continues at coordinate 53,804 of NZ_JBNHFI010000004.1, forward strand.
CCTCAGTTAACAGCACATCACCGCACGCTAGGGATAGTGTGGGAACAACAGAAGGGGGAGTGCCTGATGGAATACCAGAACCCACAACCCGATCAGGGCATCCGCAGTGGCGCCGCGCCGGTTCCTGTCCCGGTGCCCGGCCCGGGCCGTACCGTGATCTCCGAAACCGCCGTTGCCAAGGTGGCGGGGATCGCCGCCCGGGCCGTTCCCGGCGTGTATTCCCTGGGGTCGGGACCGTCCCGCGCATTGGGGGCCATCCGCGACGCCGTGGGCAGCACCGACCATGCGGCCGGAGTCCGTGCCGAGGTAGGCGAAACCCAGGTGGCAGTGGATATCAGCCTGGTGGCGAGCTACGGCACCCCCCTGCATTCCCTTGCCAACCAGGTGCGGGCCGCCGTCTACCGGGCCGTGGAGGAACTGGTGGGGCTCCAGGTTATCGAGGTGAACGTCGAGGTCACCGACGTCTACGTGCCTGCTCCCGTGAAACCGGCAGCCCCGGGAACCGCTGAAAGGGAGGCACTGCTGTGAGCCTGACATTGGCAGGCGCCGCCATGGGCGCCTTTGTCGCCTTCATGTCCCTCCAGTTCGGCCTGTGGGGGTTCCTGATTTCCCTGCTCTTTATGGCCATCGGGGCACTCCTGGGCCGCGCCGCCGAGGGGAAGCTTGACCTTCGCGGCGTCCTGGACGCCATCATCGGCCGGCGCTCATCATCATGAGCACGCCCGCCCCGGTGGTGCGGGGGCAGGCGCTCAGCGGCCACAACCGCATCAGCACGCAGGCACTGACAAGCCTCGCCAAGGCAGCGGCAGCTTCGGCGCTGGGCGTTGACGCGCAGGATGTCCGGGCAGACTGGACGGACGACGACGGCCTGCTGGCTTTGTCCCTTGTCACGCCCATCAGCATCCCGCCGTTGAAGGCGGTGGCCTTGGACCCGGCACGGCTGCAGGGTTTCGGCGGCTCCATCTGGGAACGGACAGTCCAGGCGAAGGCCCGCATCCTGGAGACGGTCACCGAGCTCAGCGGCGCGCGCCTGAGCCGGGTGGATATTCGTATCAGCGGCGCCACTATCAGTGAAGGAGGCCGCGTCCGGTGAGCAGCAGGGTGGACGCCGGGGCCAGGAAGTCCCGGGGTACGGAGGACCGCCGCGCCAACGGCCAGGGTCCGGACATGCGCCGCGTGGTCTACCGCGAGACGCATTCCACACGAGCCGCGGTGGCCATAACTGCCGCCGTTGTGGTCATCGTGCTGGTAGCGTACGGCCTTTTGGAGGCAGCGGTGCACGCCATCGGCCAGCCGGCGTGGCTTATCGAGCCGCAGGTGGCGGCCCAGCGGATCGTCGCGCTGCCCGCCGGAATATCGCCGCTGCTGCTGGGGGCGCTCGGTGCCGTCCTTGCCATGATCGGCCTCGTCTTCCTGCTTAACGGAATACTTCCGGGACGGCGTGCCCGCCACCTCCTCTCCGTGGCCGCGGCGCCTGGAGAACCCCCCGTCGTGGTCGACGACGAAGTCATCGCCTCGTCCCTGGCCCGCCGGGCCCGACTGGCGGCAAACGTCACGCCCGAGCAGGTCATGGTGGTGGTCTCGCAGCGGCAGGTCCTGGTCAATGTCAGGCCCACGTCGGGAGTGCCGGTGGACGACGCGACTGTCCTCGCCGCCGTCCAGGACGAGCTGGACCAGATGGGACTGGAGCCGTCACCCGATGTCCGCGTCAGCGTAACGCCGTCAGGAGTGATCGGCGCATGAACAGCACGCCCACCCTCCTCAACCGGGTCCTCCTCACGGTCCTGGGACTGAACCTGCTCGCCGCCGGCATGTTGCTGGTGCTGCTGGCAACTGTCCCGTCAGCCGCGTCGTGGTGGCAGTCCTGGTCCCCGGGAGCATGGAACGGGATCAACCAGGCGTTCAACGCCACCAGGTTCCCGGGACGCGCCGAAAGCTGGTTATGGATTGTGGTGGCCCTGGTGCTACTGCTGCTGATCGGGCTCATGGTGGCGTGGATCGCCCAGCAGGGTAAGGGCCGGTCCAACCTGCTGGCTGCCGAGTATGACCCCGGAGAAGTCCCCGGTGACGTGCGCATTGGTGGGGGAGTGGCGGAGCAGGCCATCAAGCATGCACTGGCGGGGCGGCCGGACCTGGCCGGTGCCACAGTGGCCACCTATGACGTGAAGGGGGCCCCGGCGTTGAAGGTCAGGCTGCTTCCGCGCCAGGGCGTTGCACCGCACTTGCTGGCCGCCGAGGTCACCGAACTGCTGGCGGCGCTCGAAACGGTGGTGGGCAAGGAAATCCCGGTTCTCATCCATATCGGGGCGGGCGCGCGGACGCGCTTCGGCCGTGCGGAGCGCGTCCGCTGACGCCTTACTCCCGCTCCAGGTATACGGCGCAGTCAACGGGAACTTCCTGCACCGCGGCCAACTCGTTGGCCGGAACAGGGCCGCTGGCCAGTGCCACCCTGTATCCCTCCGGAACGGGTGCCGAAGAGAATCCCATGTTGGCGAGGACCAGGACATCCCCGTTGTGGAATGCCAACAGGCCGCCCTCCGGTGCATGGATGTCCGCCCATTCCAGCGTGCCGAGGCCCAGCCGCCGCCCGGCGCGGAACGCGAGGGCAGCCCGGTACAGCTCAAGGGTGGAGCCCTCCACCCCGTCCTGCTGGTCTGCCGCGAGGGCGCCGAAACTTTCCGGCTGCGGAAGCCAGGGCTGTGCGTGGCTGCTACCGGACGCAAAGCCGTAACCGGGCAACCCGGCGGCCCAGGGCAGCGGCACCCGGCAGCCGTCACGCCCGATTTCGGCACCCTTAGTCCGGAAGAATGTGGGATCCTGCCGCGCAGCGGCAGGCAGCGTGGTGTGTTCCGGCAGGCCCAGTTCCTCGCCCTGGAACAGGTAAGCGGAACCCGGCAGCGCCAGGGAAACCAGCGTGGCGGCCCGGGCCCGGGCCAGTCCCAAGGCGGCGTCCGGCTGCTCATCGTCCGCGGCCAGGCCCTTGGGGAAGGTGGTGGGGTCGGAAAGCCCGAACCGGGTTGGATGCCGAACGGTGTCATGGTTGCTCAGCACCCATGTGCATGGCGCTCCTACGGATGCTGCCGCCGCCAGGGAGGCGTCGATGGCGGCGGCCATCCGTTCGGCATCCCAGCCTGCCAGCAGGAAGTCGAAGTTGAAGGCCTGCTGCATTTCGTCCGGCCGGACGTAGCGGGCCAGCCGTTCCGCCGGTTCCACCCATGCTTCTGCAACCATCATCCTGTCACGGCCGTACTCCGCCAGCACCCTGTTCCAGTCGCGGTAAATTTCGTGCACGCCCTCCTGGTCAAAAAAGGGCGACGGCGGATAGACCGGAGAGACAGCGCGGTGCGGCTCCTGGGCGTCGGTGTGCGCACCCGGCGCATCACCCGGCGGCAGCGTCAGGCTGTGCGTGCCCTCAACCATTGCCGCCGCCCCGTCCCAGTCGGGCAGGCCCTCCTCCTTGACCATGCCGTGCGCCACGTCCACGCGGAAACCGTCCACGCCACGGTCCAGCCAGAACCGGAGGACTGACCGCATCTCCTCGTGGACCTCGGGGTTCTCCCAATTCAGGTCGGGCTGCTTGGTGTCGAACAGGTGGAGATACCACTCGCCCGGCGAACCGTCGGCCTCGGTCACCCGGCTCCACGCCGGCCCCCCGAAAATCGACATCCAGTTGTTCGGCGGCCGGTTGCCGTCCCCGGTTCCCGGCACCTCGTCCTTGCCGCGGCGGAAGATGTAGCGGTCCCGTTCCCGCGATCCGGGGGCCGCCGCCAGCGCCTCCCGGAACCACGTGTGCTCGTCCGAGGTGTGGTTGGGAACGAGGTCCACGATGACTTTCAGGCCCCTGCGGTGAGCATCCTGCAACATCGCATCAAAGTCCTCGAGGGATCCGAACAACGGGTCCACCTGGCGGTAGTCGGCCACGTCGTACCCGCCGTCGGCCTGCGGGGACTTGTAGAACGGTGACAGCCAGACGGCGTCCACGCCCAAGGACTCCAGATAGGGCAGGTGTTCCATCACGCCGCGGAGATCACCCATCCCGTCACCGTTTCCGTCCGCGAAGGAGCGCGGGTAGATCTGGTAGACAACGGCGTCGGACCACCATTCATGCCGGAGTCGGCCGGAGGCAGGAACGCTCGACTTGGACATTTGGTTCCCCTCAGATAACTTTTTGATGTAAACGCTTGCATTCAACACGGCAACCTTACTAGTGTGACAGTCACCACATCAACCTCACCTAGCAAGCGCACTGTCGACTTACTTGTCACTCAGCGAGGAGCTTCAAGCTAATGAAAACCCCTAGATTCCTACTTCCGGTCGCCACTGCCGGCGTCCTGGCCCTGTCCCTGTCCGCATGCGCGGGCGGCGGCGGCGGCGGGACCACGGGCGGCGGCAGCGACGCCGAAGCAAACCTTGACAGCCGGGGTCCCATTACCTACGTGCAGGGCAAGGACAACAGCAACGTGGTCCGTCCGCTGATTGAGAAGTGGAACGCAGCGCACCCGGACGAAAAGGTCACCTTCAAGGAACAGACCGACCAGGCTGACCAGCAGCACGACGACCTCGTGCAGAACTTCCAGGCCAAGAATGCGGACTACGACGTTGCTAGCGTGGACGTCGTCTGGACCGCAGAGTTTGCGGCCAAGGGCTGGCTGCAGCCGCTCAAGGACAAGATGGCCGTCGAAACCACGGGCATGCTTGAACCGACGGTCGAGGCCGGCTCCTACAAGGGAACCCTGTACGCGGCTCCGGTTTCCTCCGACGGCGGCATCCTTTACTACCGGAAGGACCTGGTTCCCGAGCCTCCCAAGACCTGGGACGAAATGATGGAGATGTGCTCCATCGCCAAGGCCAACAACATCGGGTGCTACTCAGGCCAGTTCAAGCAGTATGAAGGCCTGACGGTGAACGCCTCTGAAGCGATCAACTCGGCCGGCGGTTCCGTCCTTAACGACGAAGGCAAGCCGAACCTGAACACCCCCGAGGCTGCGGAAGGCCTGAACAACCTGGTGGAGGCATTCGCGAACGGAAACATCCCCGCTGAGGCCATCACCTACCAGGAAGAAGAAAGCCGCCGCGCCTTCCAGGAAGGCAAGCTCCTCTTCCTCCGCAACTGGCCTTACGTCTACAACCTGGCCACCACTGAGGGTTCCTCGCAGGTGAAGGACAAGCTCGGCATGGCTGCCCTTCCGGGCAAGGATGGTCCGGGTGCTTCGTCCCTGGGTGGCCACAGCGCCGCCATCAGCGTCTACTCCGACCACAAGGCCACAGCCCTGGACTTCGTGAAGTTCCTCATTGAGGAAGAACAGCAGAAGTTCTTCGCAACCCAGGGTTCCCTGGCTCCGGTCTTCGGCGCACTGTACGAGGACCAGGAACTGGTCTCCAAGCTCCCGTACCTGCCGGTCCTGAAGACCTCCATCGAGAACGCTGTTCCCCGCCCGGTCACCCCGTTCTACCCGGCCGTCACCCAGGCGATCCAGGAGAACGCCTACGCAGCCCTGAAGGGTGAGAAGCCCGCCGAACAGGCACTGTCCGATATGCAGAAGTCCATCGAGTCCGCTGGCGCAGGATCGCAGTAAACCATGGCAACCGAATTGGGCCCGACGCCGGTCAAGCCGGCGTCGGGCGCGCCCGAGGTCCATCACGGACCCAAGGGAGTGGGCGAGGACAACCGGATACTGAGCCAGGGCAAGTGGGCTTCCTGGCTGCTGGCACCCACCATCATTGCCTTGGGCATCGTGATCATTTACCCGATTATCAGCGCCATTGTGATGTCCTTCCAGAAGGACGCAGGGCTTGACCCCGCCACAGGCCTCTTCACTGCCGGCGGCCCGGCCGGCATCCAGAACTATGTGAACTGGCTTGGCCAGCAGTGCGCGGCGCCGGGAGGCGGCACCGTTGCCTGTCCGCCGGGAACCCTCGGGGGCCAGTTCTGGACAGCGACGGGCACCACCTTCCTGTTTACCGTGATCACTGTGGTCTTTGAGACGGTTCTTGGTTTCTGGATGGCCATGATCATGGCACGCACCTTCAAGGGCCGCAGCCTCGTCCGCGCAGCCGTGCTGGTACCGTGGGCCATCCCCACCGCTGTTACCGCCCAGCTGTGGCTGTTCATGTTCGACTTCAACGGCATCATCAACAAGCTGTTCAGCGCCTCGATCCTCTGGACCGGCAGCGAGTGGCCGGCTAAATGGGCTGTGATCATCGCCGACACCTGGAAAACCACCCCGTTCATGGCGTTGCTGATCCTCGCCGGCCTGCAGATGATTCCGGCCGAGGTCTACGAGGCCTCGAAAGTTGACGGTGCCAGCGCCTGGCAGCGGTTCCGCCTGATCACCCTGCCGCTGGTCAAGCCGGCGCTGATGGTTGCCATCCTGTTCCGCACCCTTGATGCCCTGAGGATGTTCGACCTTCCGTACATCCTGACGGGCGGCGCCAACAACACCACCACACTGTCCATCCTGGTGATCAACCAGATCAGGCAAGGCTTCAACTCCGCGGCTGCCCTGTCCACCATCACGTTCCTGATCATCTTCCTGGTGGCGTTCATCTTCGTCCGCTTCCTCGGAGCCAACGTCGTGGAGCAAAGCGGAGCAACCGGTAAGGGGAAGAAATGACAACCACAACCGCTTCCTCCGGTTTGCGGGCCCAGCAGGACAAGGGCCGCAAAGCTTCACAGAACCGGGAAAAATGGGCGAGCGTGCGGACATACATCAGCGCCGCCGTCATCCTGATCTGGTGCCTTGCCCCCGCCTACTGGATGGTGGTGACAGCCTTCCGGGACGTGGGATTCACCTACGACACCACTCCCTGGCCCACGCACGTGACGCTGGACAACTTCACCACCGCGTTCGACACTTCGTTCGGCAACAGGTTCGGCCAGGCGCTGATGAACAGCGTCATCATCGGTGTGACCGTTACGGTGGTTTCACTGATCATCGGCGTGTTCGCGGCCTATGCCCTGGCCCGCCTGAACTTCCGGTTCAAGTACCTGGTGCTGGGCTTCATCCTGGGCGCATCCATGTTCCCGGGCGTGGCCCTCATCACCCCGCTCTTCCAGCTGTTCACCAACATCGGCTGGATGGGCACCTACCAGGCGCTGATCATCCCGAACATCTCCTTCGTCCTGCCGCTGACCGTCTACACGCTGACGTCCTTCTTCCGCGAGATGCCGTGGGAGCTTGAGGAATCGGCCCGCGTGGACGGCTGCACCCAAGGACAGGCTTTCCGGAAGGTGATCATGCCTCTGGCAGCTCCGGCAATCTTCACCACGGCAATCCTGGCGTTCATCTCATCCTGGAATGAATTCCTGATCGCCAGCCAGCTGTCCAATGAGGCAACGAAACCGGTCACGGTTGCCATTGCAAGCTTCGCCGGTGCGCAGCCTAACCAGATTCCCTACACCGCCATCATGGCCGCGGGCACCATCGTCACCATCCCGCTGGTGATCCTGGTGCTGGTCTTCCAACGCAAGATTGTGGCCGGCCTGACAGCCGGCGCAGTCAAGTGACAGGCGACGCTTCCCGCTCCCCCTTCAAGGGGGCGGGAAGCGACCGCAGGCGCGTCAGGTCCGGCGAGGACTTTGACATCATCATCGGGTTCCTTGGCTTCTGGGCCCTGGTCCTGCTGGTGGTTACCGTCTGGATGGAAGTGACTGCCCAACCCGCACTAGGCTGGGCCCTCGGCCTGCTGGCCACGCTCCTGGCGCTGTACGGCATGGTGCGGCTGCGGCGAAAGCTGCCCGCACGCACGGCCAGCCAGCGCAGATAGTCTGGGGGTTACGCCATCAGTTAACTCTGCATGGCTACGGAGTGCGGATTATGAAGGCTCGGGGGGCAAAGGCAGGGCGAGCAAGCAGCGGTACGCTGCGAGGAGTTATTAAGGGGACACGGTGGCACGCACAACAGAAAGATCCCAAAGGGGCGGCCACTCCGGAGTCAGCATTGAAGACGTAGCGGCCGCCGCCGGTGTCTCAACTGCCACAGTGTCCCGTGCAGTCCGCGGTTTGCCCAGGGTTTCGCCGGCCACCCGGGAGAAGATCCTCGAGGTCGCCGGGAACCTGGGCTACGTGGCCTCATCCTCAGCGTCGGGGCTGGCGACCGGCCGTACCAAGACCATTGGCGTGCTGGCCCCGTTCGTCAGCCGTTGGTTCTTTTCGAAAGCCATTGAGGGGGCCGACCGGGAACTCCATGCCCGGCAATACAACCTCTCCTTGTTCAACCTCGGCGGCCACGGCAGCAACCGGGAGCGGCTCTTCAGCAAGACCATGGTCTACAAGCAGATCGACGCCCTGCTGGTCCTCTGTATGGCGCTGACCCATGAAGAATTGGACCACCTGCAGAAGATCGATATCCCGCTCGTTGTCGTGGGCGGCCATGTCGAAGAGTGCGCCTACATCGGCATCGATGACTATGCCGCCGCCTCCACTGCCGTGCGGCACCTGATCGATCTGGGCCACCGGGATATCGCGCTGCTGCACGGCGACGACGAGACGGACCTGAACTTCGACGTTCCCCGGGTGCGGATCCTCGCCTTCAAGGACGTCATGACCGCCGCCGGCCTGCCCACCCGCCCGGAGTGGGACGAATGGGGCGATTTCACTGTCCGCAGCGGACAGGAGGCATTCCGACGGCTGTGGTCCCGGCCTGGTGCCAAGCCCACCGCCATCTTTTGTGCTTCCGACGAAATGGCCATGGGCGTTGTTTTCGAGGCGTCGCGCATCGGGGTCAGCGTGCCCGGGGAGCTGTCGGTCGTGGGGATCGACAACCACGATTTCGCCGACGCCATGGGGCTGACCACGGTGGGGCAACGGCCCGATGAACAGGCAGAACTGGCCACCAAGATGCTCCTCGACGAACTGGACGGCGAAGTGGGGTCGGTGCAGTCCGTCGTCGCGCCCCACGAACTGATCGTCCGGCGGACCACCGCGCCGCCCCTCAGCTAGGCAGGCCGCGCCGGCCGGGCGGGCCAGAACGTGCTGGCCAGGACGTTGTGCTCAGGACGCGCGGGCCAGCTGCCGGATGGGAATCCAGCGGGACGCCAGACGCCGGTAGGCAGCGGCAGCGCCGGTCATATCGCCTTCGGCGAGGCACTCGATGCCCAGCCGGATGTCCATCGGGGAATCGTCCGGATAAACCTTGTCCGCTACGGCGCCGTAGTCGAGCTCAACCATGGATTCCACGTGGAACTGTTCGAGCCACTCGGTGAGCTGGGCGAGGTCATCCAGCATGTCCAGGTCCGGGGCCGCCAGCGCCAGGTTGGCTACGGCGTACCGGGCCCGTTCCAAGGCGTCTGTGATGGAAGCCCACACCCTGACGGTGAGGATCCGGCCGGCCGCCTCCACCACATCCTTGTGGTCCGATTCCATGAACAGCGAAAACCAGCTGAACGGGATACCCCAGGTGGATGCGCGGGTGTGCACCCTGATCGAACCGTCGCGGGCTTTGACCTGGTCGATCCGCTCCTGGTGCTTGTCCCGCTGTTCCTCGGGGATCAGCAGCTCCGCGAGCGGGCCGTGGATCCCCTCCATCAGTGCGTTCGCCGCCAGGCCGGCCCGGAGGACCAGCTGGCTGGGACAGTACAGCAGCACGGGCCCGGCGTCAGCGCCGTCGTCGGACGTCCTGCCCTGGGAAGCCGGAGCAGTGGTGACCCGCACCAGATCGGTGCGCCCGGTGGGAAACGGGTCACCACCCGAGCGGGTGATGCGGCCCAGCGAGGCCAACAGCTCAGCGTTTTCGACGGCGGCACGCGAGGCAGTGCGTGCGCCCGCCGCCTGGATGGCCGGGCGCTGCTCCTCCGGAAATGCTTCCAGGGGTTCGTAGACGCGCAGGGTCGAGGAAAACGGCAGGCCTGCCTGGCCCCGGTAGAGGTTTCCCGTCATTGCGGTCTCCTTGCGTGGGTCCAGGTGGCCGTCATCAGTCCGCCAGTTCCACCAGCACGGGTGCGTGGTCCGAGGCGCCCTTGCCCTTGCGTTCCTCACGGTCGATGGAGGCACCGGTCACCCGGCCGGCCAGCGCAGGGGAGGCCAGGACAAAGTCGATCCGCATGCCTTCCCGCTTGGGGAAGCGCAGCTGGGTGTAGTCCCAGTAGGTGTAGACGCCGGGGCCGGGGGTGTAGGGGCGGACAACGTCGGTGAAACCTGCGGACTCGAACGCGTGGAAAGCGGCCCGCTCGGGCGGACTGACGTGGGTGTACCGGTTGTTCACGAAGAGGTCGATGTCCCAGACATCCTCGTCAAATGGCGCGATGTTCCAGTCGCCCATCAACGCCACCTGGGCCTGCGGGTTCTCCGCGACCAGGCCCTGCGCGTGCGTCTTGAGGCTCTCCAGCCACTTGAGCTTGTAGGGCATGTGTTCGTCGTCCAGCGATCGGCCATTGGGGACGTACAGGCTCCAGATGCGGATGCCCGCGCACGTTGCCGCCATGGCCCGGGCTTCCTGCACCGGGTCTTTGCCGGCCTTGCCGAACGAGGGCTGGTCAAGGAAGGTCCGCTCAACGTCTTCGAGCCCCACGCGGGATGCGATGGCCACGCCGTTCCACTGGTTTACACCGAAGTGGGCCACCTCGTAGCCCATCCGCTCAAACAGTTCCCAGGGGAAGTTATCGTCCTTGCACTTGGTCTCCTGGATGGCCAGGACGTCGCAGTCGCTGCGCTGAAGCCAGGCTTCGACGCGGTCTGCGCGGGCACGGAGCGAATTTACATTCCAGGTAGCGATCTTCACAGTTCCTAACTTACCGTGGCCGAACGGCCGCAGGTAAAGCAGGGCGGAAGCTCCGGACGTGCTGACGGCGAAGTGTCCGGACAATGGAACTTAGTAGGAAGTCCGAGTATATTCGCAACCAGTAATGACCTGGGCCACAGGAACCGGACCACTGCGAAGGAGCATCCGCCATGGTGCGCGAGCTGTCCCATTACGTTGAAGGCCGGCATGCGGAAGGAACGTCGGGGCGGTTCGGTGACGTCTTCGATCCCTGTACCGGCCGCGTCCAGGCCAGGGTTCCGCTGGCCGGCCGGGACGAAGTGCAAAACGCCGTAGCTGCCGCCGCAAAGGCTCAGGCCCAGTGGGCGGCGACCAACCCGCAACGGCGGGCCAGGGTCCTCCTGAAGTTCGTGGACCTGGTAAACCTCCACATGGATGAGCTGGCGCGGCTGCTGTCCTCCGAGCACGGCAAAACGCTTGCCGACTCCAGGGGAGATATCCAGCGTGGGCTGGAAGTGGTGGAGTTCGCTGCCGGGGCCCCGCACCTGATCAAGGGCGAGTTCTCAAGTGACGCGGGGGCGGGGATCGACATCCATTCCCTACGCCAGCCGCTCGGGGTGGTAGCCGGCATCACCCCGTTCAACTTCCCCGCCATGATTCCGCTGTGGAAGTCCGGCCCGGCCCTGGCGGCGGGCAATGCCTTCATCCTCAAGCCCTCCGAGCGGGACCCCTCTGTACCGCTCCGGCTGGCGGAACTGTACAGCGAGGCGGGCGTGCCGGACGGCGTGTTCAACGTGGTCAATGGCGACAGGGAAGCCGTGGATGCCCTGCTTGAGGATCCGCGGATCAAGGCCGTCGGCTTTGTTGGTTCCACCCCCATTGCCCAGTACATCTATGCGACCGCGGCCGCGCACGGCAAGCGGGCCCAGTGCTTCGGCGGTGCCAAGAACCATATGGTGGTCATGCCGGACGCGGACCTGGACCAGGCGGCGGACGCCCTCATCGGCTCGGGATACGGCTCCGCCGGGGAGCGCTGCATGGCCATCTCTGTGGCCGTGCCGGTGGGTGCGGAGACCGCGGACCGGCTGGTGTCCCGGCTCCAGGAACGGATCAAGAAGCTGAAGGTGGGCGCCAGCATGGCCCGGGACTCGGACTTCGGTCCCGTGGTGTCCGCGGCGGCCAGGGAACGGATCGAAGGCTACATCCGGGCGGGCGTGGACGAGGGCGCCACCCTCCTGGCTGACGGCCGCGGATTCACGGTGGAAGGCTATGAAGACGGCTTCTGGGTGGGACCCACCCTCTTCGACCACGTCACCCCGGACATGGCCGTCTACCGTGACGAGATTTTCGGGCCCGTCCTCAGCGTGGTCCGGGCAGCCGGCTACGAGGAAGCCCTGCGGCTTTGCACGGAGAACCCGTACGGCAACGGCGTTGCCATCTTCACCCGTGACGGCGACGCCGCCCGGGATTTCGCCACCCGCGTGGACGTTGGCATGGTGGGCATCAACGTTCCCATCCCCGTGCCCCTGGCCTACTACACCTTCGGCGGGTGGAAGGCCTCCGGGTTCGGCGACCTGAACCAGCACGGCGCGGACGCCTTCCGCTTCTACACCAAGACCAAAACCGTCACCACGCGCTGGCCCTCCGGAATACGGCAGGGATCCAGCTTCGTCATGCCGGAAGGAAGCTGATGACGGGACGTTTACAGGACGGATCAGAGGTACTTTTCGAGCGCCGGGGCGCCCTGGCGGTCATCACCCTCAACAGGCCCCGGGCCGTCAACGCGCTGACGGCGGGCATGGTGGGCATGATCCTGCAGCAGCTCACCGACTGGGCGGACGACGACGGCGTGGCCACCGTCCTGGTGCAAGGCGCCGGAGAGCGGGGCCTCTGCGCAGGCGGAGACATCGTGGCCATCTACGAAGACATCCCCCAGGGCGGAACCCGGACCGCGGACTTCTGGCAGACCGAGTACAGGGTGAACTCCCTGATCGCCCGGTACCCCAAGCCGTATGTGGCGCTTATGGATGGCCTGGTGCTGGGCGGTGGGGTGGGGATTTCCGCCCACGGTTCTGTCCGCGTGGTCACCGAACGGACCAGGACGGGCATGCCGGAGACCACCATCGGCTTTGCGCCCGACGTCGGCGGAACCTTTTTGCTCGCCCGCGCACCAGGGGAGGCGGGAACCCATGCGGCGCTGACGGGGGCGCACCTGGACGGGCCGGACGCCTTGTACCTGGGGCTCGCCGACCACTATGTCCCGTCCGCCCGGTTACCCGAACTGGTGGCGGCGCTCGAAAGCGAAAGTGCGGAAGCCGCCGTCGGACGCTGCGTTGAGGACGCTCCGCCCTCGGCCTTGGCCGGGCAGCGCGAGTGGATCGACTCCTGTTATTCCGGAACCGACGCCGAGGACATTGTCCGCAGGCTCCGCGCCTGGCAGGGCAGCGGCGGAGCGGAAGCACGGCAGGCCGCCGACGCGATCGAAGGGAAATCCCCAACCTCGGTGAAGGTAACGCTGGAATCGTTGCGCCGGGCCCAGCGGATGACGCTTGATGCAGCCCTCGCGCAGGAGTACCGGGTGGGCCTGCGATTCCTTTCGGGCCCGGATTTCCGCGAGGGCATCCGCGCTCAGGTGGTGGACAAGGACCGCAAGCCGCGCTGGCACCCGCCAACCCTCAGCGCGGTGCTCCCGGAGCATGTTGCCCGGTTTTTCCAACCACTCGATCGGGAACTGGACCTTGGCACAGCAGGAAACCTGCAGTTGAAGGAGACGGACCATGCCTGAAAAGTACACTGTTGCGTTCCTTGGCCTGGGGCATATGGGTGTTCCCATGGCCGCGAACCTCGTCAAGGCAGGTCATACCGTGGCCGGTTATGACGTGGTGCCCGCAGCTCTGAAGGCCGCAAGGGCGCGGAGCATTCCGGTGGCGGCCAGTGCCACTGAAGCGCTCGCCGGGGCGGACGTGGTGTTGACCATGTTCCAAAGCGGCCAGCAGGTGCTCGACGCCTACCGCGGAACCGGCGGGCAGCCCGGCCTGCTGGTGGCAGCGGCCCGGGGGACCATGTTCCTGGACTGCTCCACCATCAACGTTGATGAGGCAAGGGAGGCAGCCCGCCTGGCGGTCGATGCGGGACACCGCTCCGTTGATGCCCCTGTTTCGGGCGGCGTGGTGGGTGCCGAAGCGGGAACGCTCACCTTCATGGCGGGCGGAGATGCAACGGACTTCGACGCCGTCCGGCCCCTCCTCGAGGTGATGGGCAAGCGGGTGGTGCACTGCGGGGCGCACGGCGCAGGCCAGGCGGCCAAGGTCTGCAACAACCTCATTCTTGGCGTGTCCATGATCGCCGTCAGCGAGGCCTTCGTCCTGGGCGAGAAGCTGGGACTGAGCCACCAGGCCCTCTTCGATGTCGCGTCGGCGGCCTCCGGGCAATGCTGGGCGCTGACCACCAACTGTCCCGTGCCCGGTCCCGTCCCCACCAGCCCGGCAAACCGCGACTACCAGCCCGGTTTCGCCGGCGCGCTGATGGCCAAGGACCTCAACCTCGCCGTCAACGCCCTGCGCAGCACGGGAGTGGCCGGGCGGATGGGGCCGCTCGCCGCCGAGATCTACGATACGTTTGCCGCGGAGGGCGGCGCGGGCCGGGACTTCTCCGCGATCATCACCGATATCCGGGAGAAGTCCGCCGGCACACGGGCGTCCCAAGGGGTGGCTGCCCCGCCAGCTGCTGCCTTACGGAACGCAGCCCCACCAAACAATGCACCTATAGCCCACGACGACGGGAGTCCTGAATGACGGAGTACGCCAACATCCTGGTGGAGCAGCAGGGACGGGTGGGGCTGGTAACGCTTAACCGGCCACAGGCGCTGAACGCACTCAACAAGGCCACCATGGAGGAGTTGGTCTCCGCCGTCACCGCGATGGATTCAGATCCAGGGGTCGGGGCTGTGGTGATTACCGGATCCGGCAAGGCATTCGCCGCCGGCGCCGACATCAAGGAGATGGCGGCCCAGGGCTACATGGACATGTACGCGGCCGACTGGTTCCGCGGCTGGGAGGATCTCACCCGGCTCCGCATCCCCACCATCGCGGCAGTCTCCGGTTTCGCCCTGGGCGGCGGCTGTGAGCTGGCAATGATGTGTGACCTCGTCATCGCAGGGGACAACGCCAAGTTCGGCCAGCCGGAGATCAACCTGGGAGTGCTTCCGGGAATGGGCGGGTCCCAGCGCCTGACCCGGGCAGTGGGCAAGGCCAAGGCCATGGACCTGATCCTGACGGGCAGGTTCATCGGGGCGGAGGAAGCCGAGCGGTGCGGCCTGGTGTCCCGGGTTGTTCCCGCTGAGGACGTGGTGCCGGAAGCCCTTAAGGCCGCCGAAGTCATCGCGGCCAAGTCCAAGCCGGTGGCCATGGCGGCCAAGGAGGCCGTGAACGCTGCCTTCGAAACGGGCCTCGCACAGGGCGTACTGTTCGAGCGCCGGCTCTTCCACTCGATGTTCGCCACCGAGGACCAGAAGGAAGGCATGGCCGCGTTCACGGAGAAACGGCAGCCTGCTTTCAAGCACCGGTAACGGCCATCGACTCCCGGTAGGCGGCGAGGTCGCGCTCCATTTCCTCCGCCATCAGGTGGTTGTTGATGACGACGGCGGTCCAGGCGGCTGACGCAGCCGACGCCAGCACCTGTGCCTTCATGTCCGTGACGTTGCCGGCCGCCCACACGCCCGGTACGGCCGTGGCGCCCTCGGCGTCGGTTTCGAGGTAGTCGCCGATGCCCGTCGGGTGCGGTGAGGCGGACAGGCCCAGGCCGGCGAAAGCCTGGACCCGGGCGTGGGTCCGTGCGCCCACCACCAGGGCGTCAACGGCAACCTCCGGGCCGCCGGCGAGAGCCACCCCGCGCAGCGCGTCGCCTTCCACCCGAAGGGTTTCCACGGCGCCTGCCACTACCTTGATGCCGCGGGCTGCCAGCTGTTCGAGCTCTGCGTCCGTGGGGACAGCCCGGTCGTTGAGGAACAAGGTGATGTTGCAGCTCCACTGCCGGAACAGCAGGCTCTGGTGCACGGACCACGGCCCGTTGCCCAGGATTCCGATTGCCTGGTCCTGCACTTCCCAGCCGTGGCAGAAGGGGCAGTGCAGTACATCCTTCCCCCAGCGCTCCCGAAGGCCCGGGATGTCCGGCAGGTGATCCACCAGGCCAGTGGCAATGAGGAGGCGCCGGCCGCGCAGCTGCCTCCCGCCGTCGAGAGTTACCTCAAAGCCCTGCCGCACGTCGCCACTCGCGGCGGCTGCCTCTCCATTGATGATCACCCCGCCGTAGCGCTCAACCTCGGCGCGCCCGGCTGCCAGCAGGTCCGCCGGACTAATCCCGTCCCGTGAGAGGAAGCCGTGGACGCCCTCGGCGGGGGCGTTGCGTGGTTCACCCCTGTCCACTACCGCTACCGACCGGCGGGTACGGCCCAGCATCTGGGCTGCGCTCAGGCCCGCGGCGCCGCCGCCAACAATGAGGACGTCGTAGATGGAATCGTTGCTGGGACTGATGTGTTGAGTCATGTATTCATGGTCTTCCGCAGGGCGCAATAGTGGCAAACAATTTTGCCGGTATGGCAAAATTGGGGGGTGGAGGAAAACTTCGACGACGTCCTCGCCGCCGTTGGCCCCCGGCTTAAGGCGCTGCGGGTGGCACGCGACGTCACCCTCGCGGCGCTCGGGGAGGCCACCGGAATCTCGGTCAGCACGCTGTCCCGGCTCGAATCCGGCCAGCGCCGGCCCAACCTCGAACTGCTCCTGCCCCTGGCAAAGGCCCACCAGGTGCCCTTGGACGAGCTCGTGGGAGCACCGGAGACGGGGGATCCGCGGGTGCACCTCCGCCCTCTCGAGGCCCACGGGATGACCATCATTCCGCTGACCAGGAAACCGGGCGGCATCCAGGCCTACAAGCACATCCTGCCTGCCGGCCGGCTTGAGGAACCCAACCCGCAGGTGCATGAAGGCTACGAGTGGCTGTATGTGCTCAACGGGAAGCTGCGCATGGTACTGGGCAGCCAGGACCTGGTCCTGGGTCCGGGGGAAGCGGCGGAATTCGATACGCGCATTCCGCACTGGTTTGGCAGGGCGGACGGCAGGGCGGTGGAATTCCTCAGCTTGTTCGGAACCCAGGGGGAGCGGATGCACGTCAGGGCAAAGCCGGCCTCCCTAAGATAGGGGGCCTGCGAAGGCTGCCAGGTTCCCTCCAGGCCCGTAATGTAGACAGGACCGCAGGAAACAGCGGGAATTGGGGAGAAGCACATGAGCGTAACAGTGGCGGGCGCGGCCGGCCCTGCAGACGGACTCGGCGGTCTTGTGGGCGTTGCCGCGCGGGCCATCGACAGCCTGGGGGAGTGGGGCGTCGGTGCCTTTACCCTCGCGGAAACAGTCCTTCCGCCCATCCCCAGCGAGGTGATCCTGCCCTTGGCGGGCTACCTCGCCAAACAGGGGTCCCTCAACCTGCTCCTTGTCTTTGCCACCAGCACGCTGGGTGCCTATACCGGGGCGCTGTTCCTCTATTGGCTGGGCGCGAAGCTGGGGCTGGAGCGGTCCATCCGCGGGCTGTCCAGACTCCCTCTGGTTGACCGGGAAGATTTCGAGCATGCAGCCGGATGGTTCCGCCGCCATGGCCGGTCTTCCATCTTTTTCGGCCGGCTGCTGCCCGGTGTGCGCAGCCTCATTTCGCTGCCCGCCGGCGCCTCCGGCATGCCGCTGGCAACCTTCAGCCTCTACACGCTTGCCGGGAGCGGGCTGTGGAACGGTGCCCTCATCGGGCTTGGATACCTGCTGGGCACGCAGTACCGGCTTATTGAGCAGTACTCCCGCTTCCTGAACTATGCCGTCTACGCGGCGTTGGGCGCTGCCGTGGTCCTGCTGGTGGTCCGGCACGTGAAGCGCGCGAAGGCAAACCGCTGACCTGGGGCCCTGCCGCCCGTCACTCCTTAAAATCGCCGGAATTCCGGCGGAAATCACCTAGGATCCGGATCAGGAGGTCCACATCATCCGGACTGAACCCCGGGTCGCTGAACACCTCGCTGTTCAGCGCCGCGGTGGAACGCCGGGCCAGGCTGCGTCCCTCGGCGGTGAGTCCGATAAGCGTGGTGCGGCCGTCGGTTGGATGAGGGGAGCGGGCCACCAATCCGGCCCGCTCCAGCCTGTCCACCGCATTGGTTACCGACGTGGGATGGACCTGAAGCAGGGCGCTCGCCCTCTTCATGGGCAGTGAGCCCCTCCGGGCGAAACTCAGCAGCGCCAGGAGCTCGTATCGGGCAAACGTCAGGCCGAACGGTTTGAGGGTGGCTTCGATCCTGGCGAGGAGGATCTGCTGGGTCCGCATGACAGCGGTGATGGCCGCCATGGGTGCAGCGACCTCCGCCCAGCCCTGCTCTTCCCAGTTGCGCCGGGCCTCGGCGATAGGGTCGCGGGGCAGATGCGCGCCCATGCCAGTCCCCTTTCCGGAAAATCCTGTGAATATACTAGGACATCCAACGGTTCGTTGACGGAGGGATCTTTGCCCGTGCAGCCCCAAGGACATGGCGCCAGCCCACCGCCCTTTCCCGACGCCGACCTGATCCACGTCGTGGAGCTGCTGCCCACTGCCGAACGCGAACGCTACGCCCGCACCCGTGAATTCCTCCAGGCTTCCGTCCGGCCCGCGTCACTGGGGTACTGGAACCGCGAGGAGTTTCCGTTTGGCCTGCTGCAGGACATGGCCGGCCACGGACTCGGAGCGTTGCAGATCGATGGCAGTTCTGCCCTGTTTAAAGGGCTGATGTACGCGGAGCTGGCCCGTGCCGACGTATCCCTCTCCGCAGTAGCCGGCATCCACAACGAACTGATCGTGGGAATGGTCAGCCAGCTGGGTTCTGACGCGCAGAAGCGCCGCTGGTTGCCCGGGCTTACGAGCTTCAGGGAGCTGGGAGCCTTCGCCCTGACCGAGCCCGGCCACGGTTCGGATATCTCCAGGGGCCTTGAAACTTCCGCCCGGCTTTTGGGCGGCGAGTGGATCCTCAACGGGACCAAGCGCTGGATTGGTGCCGGGACGATTGCCGATTTTGCCCTCGTCTGGGCGCGGGACCAGGCCGACCAGGAAATCAAGGGATTCATCGTGGAGACCGACCGTCCCGGCTTCGAAGCCACCAAGATCTCGAACAAGATTGGCCTGCGCATCCTGCAGAATGCCGACATCACACTCGACGATGTCCGCATTCCCGCCAGCAACGTGCTCCCAGGGGCCGCCGACTTCGCGTCCGCCCAGGGGTTGCTGCGGGACTCCCGGGCGTGGGTGGGCTGGCAGGCCGCCGGTATTCAGTTCGCTGCCTTCGACGTCGCCCGGGACTATGTGCTGGGGCGCCACCAGTTCGGCCGGCCACTAGCGGGCTTCCAGCTGGTCCAGCAGCAGCTTGCCGATATCCTGGGGAATGCCTCCGCTTCCCTTGCGCTGATGGTGCAGCTGGCCCGGCTCCAGCAGGACGGGCAGCTGGAGATGGCGCAGGCTGCCATGGCGAAGGCCACCACCACCAGGCTCGCCCGGGCCTCAGTGGCCATGGGTCGGTCCCTGCTGGGCGGCAACGGCATCAGCGGCGACTTTGGAATGGCCAAGCTGTTTGGTGATGCCGAGATCCTCTACACGTACGAAGGCAGTTACGAAATCAATTCACTTCTGGTGGGCAGGGCAGTCACCGGCATTTCCGCCTTCACCTGAGCAGGGTTTGCCGGGGGCCGCATGCGGACGTTGTCCCGGGCGCCGTGCATCGATAGCATCAAGGAGGTAAGCCTACTTACTGTTGGTCTGCTCCCTTTGGGGGTGCGGAAAGGGAAGCCCCGATGCGCGTCAATAAGTCAGTGATTGTGATCACCGGTGCGTCGAGCGGGATTGGCCGGGCCGCTGCCCTTCGGTGCGCCGACAAGGGCGCGCGGCTGGTCCTGGCAGCGCGCGGAGCCAAAGCACTGGAGGTGGTGGCGCGTGAGTGCAGGAAACGCGGGGCGAAAGCCATCCCGGTGGTTACTGACGTGACAGACCCTGCCATGGTGGACAGCCTGGCAGCGCGAGCCGTGGCGGAGTTCGGACGCCTGGACGTTTGGGTCAACAATGCGGCGGTGGGAGCGTTTGGACGGCTCAACGATATTCCACCGGCGGACTTCCAGAGGGTCCTTGACGTCAATATCTCCGGATACGTGAATGGTGCGCGCGCCGCCCTGGCCCGCCAGGCAGCCCAAGGCTCAGGGGTTCTGGTCAATGTTGCCTCCATTGTGGGAGAAACCCCCTTGCCCTATTCCGCAGCGTATTCCGTCACCAAGGCGGCGGTCCGGTCCCTTAGCGTCAGCCTGCGTTCGGAACTGGCACTCGAGGGGCTGTCCGGCGTGAAGGTATGCACGGTCCTGCCGGCCACCATCGACACCCCGTTCTACCAGCACGCCGCCAACTACACCGGACGGCGCCCATCGGCCATGCCCCCCGTCTACACGGCGGAACGTGTGGCGAGGGCAATAACGAACGTCATCGAACGGCCCCGTCGCGAAAAAGTGGTGGGAGGGCCTGCCGCGCGCCTGATGGTCCTGCAGCACAAAGTCACCCCCAGGATCCTGGAAGCGTCCATCGCCCGCCAGGTTGACAGGAAGCAGCTGCCCCGCCGGAAGTCTGCCCCGGACACTCCGGGAAACCTGCACCAGGCTTCGGAATCCGTCCGGAGGGGCTCGGTCGCCGGGGGCTGGCACGGCAGGCGGCGGACTGTCCAGCGGAGGTTCCTCACGGTGGCAGCGTTGTCGGGGGCAGTGGTGGCCGCGGGGAAGATGCGGGGCTGACGGGTTGCATGCTGTTTCCCGGCCAGCCGGTAGCCGGCCGGGAAACAGCCTCCCTAGAGGTTCGTCTCCGCGTAGGTCCGCAGCGCGTCGCGCACAAACCCGGCGCCCGCCTCACCGCCGTAGTTTGCCGCGAACCGGGCGTCTGCAACATACATGTCCGCGAGCCCGGTGACGTAGCCTTTGACGTCACCGCCGGTTTCCGAGGCAGGGGTGCCCGGGATGGACTCCAGCCATTCGACGTGGCGCCGGGCCAACTCCTGGGCTTCAGGGCCGTCCGGGGCAACACCCGATCCGGCAGCGGCGAGCCAATCCTTTCCCAGCTGCTCGGAGCGGGCCTTCCACTGCTTTTTCTCCGCTTCCCCCATGCCCCGCCACCACGAATCGCCCCTAGCGTAGGCATCCTTGCCCCAGCGTTCCTCTACCTCGTCTTTGTACTGTGTGTGGTCAAAGCCATCAAACATCTTCTCTGCCATGAGTTCGCCTCCTTTTTTAACCGTTTCGATTGTTTGCCGGACGGACACGATCTGCCGCGAAAGCCTTTCCTGCTCCTGCCGGAGCCACTCCAGATGGCGGGTCAAGGCCTTCACGGCGTCCGTCTGTTGCTGGAAGACCTCGGCGATGGCAGGCAGCCCCAGCCCCAGCCCGCGGAGGAGCAGGATCCGCTGGAGCTGAAGGAGGGCGGCGCCGTCGTAATGGCGGTAGCCGTTGCTGCCCACCCGGCTGGGCTTGAGGAGCCCAATGTCGTCGTAGTGCCGGAGCGTGCGGCTGGTGGTGCCGGCCATCCTGGCGATGTCCTGGATGGACCAGTCCCTGGCTGCTTCCGCCGTGGTTTCTTCCATGGTCCGAGCCTAGGGGTTGACGCAGCGTCAAGGTCAAGGGGGCCGCTTCAACGGGCGCGGCGGTTCCGGGGTGAACGGTTCCGGGCCTGCGCCACGAGGCGGGTGAACGCCAGGATGAAGACGGCTTCGATCAGGAGCATCAGCCCCACCAGGACCCACTGCTCCCGGGCAACAAAAACAATGCAGCCGGTCAGAGCCAGTACCGTGCCCAATGCCAGGGTGTAGGTGGCGAATCCCACGGCAACCCGGGCGCTGCGCACTCCCGTGCGGAACCCGAAGCCTTGGGGTTCACCGCCAGGATACCCAGGCACGCGGTCCGGCGCGGCAGGCCCCAGGGAATCAAACTCGTCCCAGGGATCCTTGTCCTGGGCATCTCCGGTCATGCTCCAATTATCCCAAAGACGGCTCCCCGGATGGGCGGGCTTCAGCGCAAAACAGCGGCCCCTCCAGCTTTCGCTGAAGAAGCCGCTGAACTGGGATTTCCCCCGGCGCAGGCGCCGGAGGCTGCCCAAGACTTAGAGGGGGCGGATGTTCTCTGCCTGCGGGCCCTTGGGACCCTGGGTCACATCGAATTCGACCTTCTGGTTCTCGTCCAGTGAGCGGTAGCCGCTGCTGGCGATTGCCGAGTAGTGGGCGAAAACGTCAGCGGACCCGTCATCGGGGGCAATGAAGCCAAAACCCTTTTCGGCGTTGAACCATTTAACTGTGCCTGTTGCCATGGCTGCATTCCTTCATGTGACTCTGATTCTCTCCCCGGGTATTAGCCCGGAGTGTGCGGAGAACGTCCCCCGCTGCTCCCCAACGTACGGTGCCAACGGCCTGCGTGCAAGGGCAGACACGGCATTAAGTCCTCAACGCATGCCTTCCCGGCGTATTGCCGTGGCTATCGCAGCAGCCCGGGTTTCCACGCCGAGCTTTGCGTAGATGTGTGCGAGGTGGGTTTTAACGGTGGCTTCCGAGATGAAAAGGCGCTTGCCCAGTTCCCGGTTGCTGAGGCCTTCGGTGAGGAGGCTGAGCAGCTCGGCCTCCCTCGGCGTGAGGATCCCGTCCGGGTTGCGCAGCTGCTGGAACAGCCGCGAAGCCACGGGCGGGCTCATGACGCTTTTGCCCTGCACCGCACCGCGGACGGCAGCGAAGATCTCGTCCGGCGCCGCGTCCTTCAGGAGGTAACCCATGGCGCCGGCGTCCACGGCGCGCACGATGTCCGCATCAGAGTCGTAGGTGGTGAACACCAGGATGGCCTGCAATTTGTTGAGCTCCCGGATCCTGCGGATGGCCTCTATTCCGTCCATGCCGTCGCCCATGGCCAGGTCCATCACCACCACCGCCGGCTGCTGCTCCTGGACTTTTTCCAGGGCTTCCACGCCGGAAGCGGCCTCTGCCACCACCCGGATATCCGGCTGCGTTCCCAGCAGGGCGCGCAACCCGCTGCGCACCACCAGGTGGTCGTCCACCAGCAGGACGGTAATTTCGCTCATGTAATGCCTCCCGGGTCTTGTCCGCCAGCCGCAGATGCCGGGAGCTGGGCCGCCACGATGGTCCCTTCACCGGGGCTGCTCTCCACGGAGAAGACGCCGCCCAGCTGCTCCACCCGCTGCCGCATCGCCCGCAGTCCGTAACCTCCGGCATCCGACGGCGGTGCTGCCGCCGCAGGATCAAAGCCGGCACCGTCGTCGTAGATATCCAAGGTGACGGCCTCCGGAAGGAACCCCAGGGTCACCGTGGCGGCAGACGCCGAAGCGTGCAGCTTGATGTTGGATGCAGCGCTTTGCACCACCCGCAGCAATGCATGGCGGATGTCAGCTGGCACGGTCCGCGGTTCGCCGGTGACCAGGAGCCGTGCCTGCGGCACATACTGCCTGGCGGCGACGAGCAGGGCCTCCTGCAGGGGCGACCCGTCCAGCCCGGGGGAGGCGAGCTCGTGGACCAGGCTGCGGGTTTCGGACAGGTTGGTGCGCAGCAGCGCCGTTGCCTGGCGGAGCTCCTCCCGGGCGGCCACACCGGGCCATGCCCGTCCGGCGGCCTCAAGCAGGAGCAGGCTGCTGGCCATCCCCTGGGTGACGGTGTCATGAATTTCCCGGGACACCCGTTCGCGTTCGGCGATGGTGCCGGCGCGGCGCTCGCTGGCGGCCAACTGGCCCTGTGCGCGCGAGACCTCAGCGTGCAGGCGGCGCTGTTCCTCGGCGTCGTGCTGGATGCGGTCGTAGATCAAGGTCAGCATGAGGCCCACCGCCACAGGTCCCAGAATCATGGCAAGGTCCGTACCGTCACTCATCCGGAACAGGCCTGCCGCGGTGGCAGCCGCCGTCGTACCCGCCGCCACGTAGGCGGCGATCCCGGCAAGTGCGCTCCGGCACAGGAAGAAGAGCGCAAACGAGCACCAGGCAAAACTCGGCGCCGCGACCACCAGCACCGCCCAGACCGCCACCAGGGTGAACATCCAGGGCACGCCCGGCCTTCCCCGCGCGGCAAGCACAGCCACGGCGGCATACAACAGGCTCGCCGCCGCCGCCAGGCCCAGGACCAGCAGGTTGTCGGCGGGGCTGTGCCGCATGATGTAACGGACCACGGAGGCCACCAGGAGCACGGCGAACCCCAGGTGCACCGCAGTGTCGATGCTGCCCAGGCCGGGGCCGGCCGCAATCCGGCGGGGCCCGGTGTCCGGGGCGGGAGCGGTGACCGGCGCAGTGCCGGGGACTCGGGTTGGCATGGGATGTCCCGTTCTGGGTGGTAGGCAACGCTACCTCCAATGCTATTGCCCCCGCCAATTGCCGGTCCCTCAGCCTTTTGGCTGATACGGCTGGCCTTTCGGGGGAGCATGGAGCAGACGAAGGCCCGATGCCGCGTGCCGTTGCCCCCGGAAGGATTGGTGCGTACCCATCCTGCCCGTCCAAGGAGTCATCGTGAAGAAGTCACATAAAGCTTTCGCCGCAGCAGCTGCCGGCGCACTCGTCCTCACCGCCGGGGCAACGGCGGCAGCCAACGCCGGGACCAGCTCCGCACCCGCGGCAGTCCCCGCCGTTGACGTCCAGCCGGTGCCTGAAGCCGTGGTGCAGCAGGACCGCATCAGCGTTGGCGCGTCGGCCACAGCCGTCAGTGCCGCCCTGGCCAAGTGCCAGGCGGACAAGCTCCCCTTCGTCACGGTCGCGCTGGTGGACCGGTTCGGCACCGTCCAGGCGCTGCTCCGCGGCGACAACGCTGCTGAACACACCATCGAGGCGGCCAAGCAAAAGGCGTACACCGCGGCCGCCTTCGGCACGCCCACCAGCGAACTGGCCAAACGCATCAACGGTAACGGCCCCTCCATCGCGGACCTTCCCGGCACCCTTTTCCTGCCCGGTGGAGTCCCGCTGAAGGTGAACGGCGTCTCTGTGGCGGGCATCGGCGTCGGCGGTGCTCCTGACGGTGCACGGGACGAGGCGTGCGCCACGGCAGGGGCCGATGCCATCGCCGGCACCGCCAGGTAGGCTTCGCGTATGTGGCGATTTGGGACAGCCCTGGTCCTTGCCGGTGGGGTTGCCCTGTTTCTGAGCGGGTGCCAGGCCGGCTCCGTGGAGCCACAAGCAGTGGATTCGGCGTCGTCCGCCGTTCCGGCCCCGGCTTCCACCAACGCTACGCCTACTAAGGAACAGCCCCCGGCCGCACCCGCCCCATCTTCCCCGCCTGCCCTTTCCGCCGAGGCCCAGGCACAGCTCGACCAGGAGCTTATCGCAGCCGCCAAGGCCAACAACGCGCCACTGGTCGCCGAGCTGATCGGCCGGGGCGGGAACGTGAACGCCAAGGACGCCATCCAGGATTCTGCGTTCCTCTACGCCGGGGCCGAAGGCTTCAACGAGGTGCTCCGGCTGACACTGGCGGCAGGCGCGGACGTTGCCAGCACCAACCGCTACGGCGGGACGGCACTCATACCGGCCAGCGAACACGGCCACGTGGAAACCGTGCAGATCCTGATCGCGGCGGGCGTCCCGGTAAACCACGTCAACAATCTCGGCTGGACGGCGATGCAGGAAGCCATCCTGCTCAACGATGGCGGTCCGCGGCAGCAGGAAGTGGTGCGCCTGCTGCTGGCCGCCGGAGCCGACCCCGGCGTCCGTGACCCGGAGGGCCGGACCGCGCTGCAGAACGCCGAACGCCTGGGTTTCGGGGAGATCGCGGCCCTGATCCGCGCTGAAGCGCCGCCGAAATAGCCCAGCTTTGGCTGGATTCCCTGCAATCCGCAAGGAAATGTTGTGCCGCAAGGCCCTAAAGCTGGGCTATTTCGGCACTACACCGCTTCGAGGATGCTGACGTAGTTGGCGATGCCCACGCCGCCCATGTTCTGGACTGCGGCGCGGCGGGTTCTCCCGAGTTGCATGTCGCCGGCGGTTCCGCTGAGTTGCATGGCGGCGAGGACGTGCTGGGAGACGCCCGTTGCTCCGACGGGGTGTCCTTTGGATTTGAGGCCGCCGGAGACGTTGATGGGGAGTTTCCCGTCTTTGTACACCCATCCTTCGTCAAGGGCGCGGGCGCCCTGGCCGGGTCCGGTCAGTCCCATGGCCTCGTACATGAGCAGTTCGGCGATGGTGAAGCAGTCGTGGACCTCCGCGAAGTCCAGGTCTTCGTTTCCGATGCCGGCCATCGCCATGGCGCGCTGCCAGGAGGCGCGGGTGGCATCGAAGGCAGTGGGGTCCCGGCGTGCTGCGGGGAAGAAGTCGTTCGCCTGGCCGAACCCGGCGAGCCGCACAGCCGAAGTGGCCCCGCCCGTTGGCGAGGTGGACAGGACGACGGCGGCGGCGCCGTCGGACACGGGCGAGCAGTCGGTGCGGCGCAGCGGGTCGGCCACCATTGGGTTCTTGTCGGAGACCGTGCGACAGAACTCTTCGCCCAGGTCCTTGCGGAGTTGGGCGTAGGGGTTGTCCACGCCGTTGCGGTGGTTCTTCGCGGCGATGGTGCCCAGGACATCGCCCAGTCTGCCGGCGGCGTCGTAGCGTTTGGTGTAGTGCTTGGCCACTTCGGCGAAGAGTCCGGTGAAGCCCGTGGTGGAGGACTTGCCGGCCATGTCGTAGTCGGCGCCCAGCAGCCCGGCGCCCACCACGTCTGCCCCGGCGTGGGTCATCTTCTCGGCACCGATGACCAGAACTGTCCTGGCGGTGCCGGCGAGCAGGGATTTCGTGCCCTGCTGGAACGCGGCTGATCCGGAGGCGCAGGCGTTTTCCACCCGGGTGGCGGGCACGTTGGCCAGGTCCGGGGAGACCTGCAGGGCCAGCGAGGACGGGAAGGCCAGCGGCATCATGCCGGGATTGAACTGCCCCACGTAAACCTCGTCCACCTGTCCGGGCTCGATGCCGGCGGTGCGGATGGCGTCCGTGGCCACCTGGACGATGAGGGACTCCAGGGTCTCCTCCGTGAGCTTGCCAAACTTGCTGTGCCCCCATCCGGTGATCAGGACGTCCTTGCCGAACTGCTCTTTGAGGCTCATGCGTTGGCTCCTTCACGCTCGAGGGCTATGTCGAACTCGGCTTCGGTCTTGACGTGGATGTCGCCCAGCGTTACGCCGGGTGCCAGGCGCGTGAGCGTAAGCCGCCGCCCGCCCCCTGTTTGTTGTTCATTCCCCACAAGGTCGAAGACCGCGAGGTCGCTGATGATCCGGTCCACGCAGCTGAGCCCGGTCAGGGGCAGGGTGCACTCCCGCACGATCTTCGGAGTGCCGTCCTTGGCGTTGTGCTCGGTGAGGACCACCACGCGGGGTGTGCCTGCCACCAGGTCCATGGCGCCGCCCATGCCCTTGACCATCTTGCCGGGGATGGTCCAGTTGGCCAGATCGCCGTTGCCGGACACCTGCATGGCACCGAGGATTGCCACCTTCACGTGCCCGCCGCGGATCATGCCGAAGGACGTGGCGGAGTCGAAGATACTGCCGCCGGGCAGGACTGTGACGGTCTGCTTGCCGGCGTTGATCAGGTCCGCGTCCTCCTCGCCCTCGTAGGGGAAGGGCCCCATGCCCAGCAGGCCGTTCTCGCTCTGCAGCACAACCCGGACGCCGTCGGGCAGGTTGTTGGCCACCAGCGTGGGGATCCCGATTCCCAGGTTCACGTAATCGCCGTCGTTCAATTCCTCGGCCGCGATCGCGGCCATTTCATCCCTGGTCCAGGCCATGGGGTTCTCTCCTTCGAAAATGATGGGTGTTAGACGGCCAGCGCTTCGGCATTGATTGATTCGGTGCGAGGCCGGACGGTGCGCTGCTCGATGTCCTTCACCCGGGCGGTGGCCTGCACCAGGCGCTGGACAAAGACCCCCGGGGTGACGATGTGGTTGGGGTCAAGTCCGCCGACTTGGAGGATGGCCTCGGCTTCGGCGATGGTCAGCTTTCCGGCGGTGGCAACCACCGGGTTGAAGTTCCGGGCGGTGTAGCGGTAGATCAGGTTGCCGTCCGTGTCCGCGGCGTGGGCGTGGACCAGTGCGACGTCGGCCACGATGGCGCGCTCCTGGACGTACGTTTCGCCGTCGAACACCTCGTGCGGCTTGCCCTCGGCCACCAGGGTGCCCACGCCGGTCTTCGTGTAGAAGGCAGGGATGCCGGCGCCGCCGGCGCGGAGCCGCTCGGCCAGGGTGCCCTGCGGCGTGAACTCGACCTCCAGCTTCCCGGCGAGGTACTGCTCGGCGAAGAGCTTGTTCTCGCCCACGTAGGAGGCGATGACCTTGCGGACCTGGCCCGCCTCGATCAGGATGCCCAGGCCCTTGCCGTCCACGCCCATGTTGTTGGAGACCACGGTCAGGCCTTTGACCCCGGAATCCCGCACGGCTTCGATCAGGTCTGCCGGGATTCCGCTGAGGCCGAACCCGCCCACGGCGAGCGTCATCCCGTCCTTTAGTGCCCCATCCAGGGCTTCCGCTGCCGATGGCTGAAGTTTGGTCATGGAGTCTCCTCGTTGAGCGTCAGGTACGTCCACTTTATGGACGGAAGGCTGAGGCTTTGAGACTAGGTACGAGTGGTGGGGGTGTCAAGGGTGCAAAAACTGAGTCAAAAGCGTGGATCTATAGTATGGACGTTAGGCTGAGAGCCATCCACAATATGGACAAAAGGGAGTGGAAATGGGCAATGTCCCTATGCAGGGCGCACAAGTGGTCAGCAGGGTTGCAGGATTGTTACGGCTGGTGGGACGAAGCGCTGATGGTGAATCCCTGCCCGATCTGGTGCGCGAATCGGGCCTGACCCGGCCCACAGTCCACCGGCTGCTGACGTCACTGGCATCCGAGGGCTTGCTGGACCATGACGCTTCCACCGGCAACTGGGTGCTGGGACCTGAGATCCTCCTGATGGGATCAGTAGCGTCAGCCCGGTTTCCGCTGGAGGACATTGCCCGGCCCAGCCTGCGCCGGCTGGCCGAAGCCACCGGCGAGAGCGCCTTTTTCTCCATCCGGCGCGGCACGGAAACCGTCTGCCTGCTGCGTGAAGAGGGGAGCTTTCCCGTCCGCTCCTTCGTGCTGCACGAGGGCGTCCGGTTCCCCCTGGGCGTGGCCTCCGCCGGGACGGCAATCATGGCGTTCCTGCCCGATGCCGAACAGGAAGAGCTGCTGGCGGACTGGAACAGGCATGCGGGTGCCTTCGCCGCGAACCACACCGAGCAGCTGGTCCGAAAGAACCTTGCCCGGACCCGGCTGCAGGGCTACTCGGTGAACCCCGGGCTGGTGCTGGAAGGCAGTTGGGGGATGGGCGCGGCTGTATTCGACCGGTCCGGCCGGCCGGCCTGGGCCTTGTCACTAACGGGCATCGAACCCCGTTTCCGGCCGGACCGCCAGGAAGAGCTCGGCTCGCTGTTGATGGCCGAGGCCCACCGGATCACCCAGCAGCTGGGTGGCGACGGCGGCCGGCCGGCCCGCTGAGCCGCCCAGGGTCAGAGCCCTGCGCGGGGCTCCTCAGGGCCCTCGTGCTTCCACCAGGTGTCGAAGATGCTGACCGGGACGGTGCGCTTGTGCCGGGTGCGCAGGTACTTCTGTTCGATGCGCTCCGCAACGTCCTCCGGAACGTCCCGGCCTTCCAGGTAGTCGTCGATTTGGTCGTAGCTCAGGCCCAGTTCGTCTTCATCCGTGCGGCCCGGCTGGTCGTCCAGCAGGTCCGCGGTGGGCACCTTTTCCCAGATCCGCGCCGGAGCGCCGAGCTCTGCCAGCAGGGCCCGGTTCTGCCGCTTGTTCAGGCCGAACAGCGGCAGGATGTCCGCGCCGCCGTCGCCGTACTTCGTGAAGAATCCAGTGACCGATTCCGCCCCATGGTCGGTGCCGACCACCAGGTAGTTGTGCTCACCCGCCAGCGCGTACTGGGCGATCATCCGGGTCCGGGCCTTGGTGTTTCCCTTATGGAAGTCGGAAATCTCGCTGCCCACGGTCTTTTCGAACTCATCCTCGAAGCCGTCAACGGCCGCGGAAATGTTGAACGTCCACTCCGTCTTGGGCCGGATGAAATCCAGGGCCGCCTGGGCGTCCTCCTCGTCGTGCTGGACGCCGTACGGCAGGCGCACGGCCACGAAGTTGGCCTCCACGCCTTCGGCTTCAAGCTCGTCCACCGCCAGCTGGGCGAGCTTTCCGGCCAGCGATGAATCCAGGCCGCCGGAAATGCCGAGGACAAAGCCCTTGGTTTGTGTGGCCTTGAGGTAGTCCTTGAGGAACGTGACGCGTTTGCGCACCTCCCCCGCGGGATCGATACGGGGCTGGACGCCCATTTCCTTGATGATGGTGGCCTGGAGTTCGCGCATGTGGTCCAGCCTAGCCAGCGGCGTCAGCACTGCTCAAGCATGTGTAGCGGCCGGTCCCGACTAAACTGGAGCGCATGACTTCCCCCAGTGAGACTGCAGTGGATGCTGCAGCCGCCCGTGCCCGCCTGCTCGAACTGATCAAGGAACTTGCCGTGGTCCGCGGCAAGGTGATCCTGTCCAGCGGAGCGGAGGCGGACTACTACATCGACCTCCGCCGGATCACGCTGCACCACGAGGCGTCCAAGCTGGTGGGCCAGGTGATGCTCGCGCTCGCAGACGAAGCCGGCATCGACTTCGAATGCGCCGGCGGCCTCACCATGGGTGCGGATCCTGTTGGCACTGCCGTGATGCACGCGGCCGCTGGAGCCGGCCGGGCCGTAGATGCGTTCGTCGTCCGCAAGGCCCAGAAGTCCTACGGGATGGGGCGCCAGGTGGAGGGCCCGTCCGTGGAAGGCCGCAAGGTGCTGGTCCTGGAAGACACCTCCACTACCGGCGGCTCGGCCTTGACCGCCGTCGAAGGTGTCCGTAACGCTGGCGGCAACGTGGTTGCGGTGGCAGTGATCGTGGACCGCGACACCGGAGCCAAGGAAAAGATCGAAGCCGAAACGGGTGTTCCCTACCTGTTTGCCTTCAGCAAGGACGAGCTGGGACTTTCCTAGCAGTGCCTCCAGAGCAGCCCGGGGATGGATGGCCCGGGCTGCCGGCTTGGTTCATGATGCGGGGCTGGCCTATCATTTGCCATACTCCCTTAACTCCTCGTACGGAGAACGTGCACAATGCTCCCCCCTGAACAGCCCTTGAACACCACCGAGCGGATCCAGAACCTCATCCTGGAGAGTGCCGATTTCGAGGATTTCCTCAATGAGTTGGCGCGGTTCTCCGCGCACCAGATGGCTGGCGAAGGGGATGATGCCCTCTGTGGCATTACCCTGCTCCGCGACCGAAAGGCAGCCACCATCGGCTGGAGCAGCGACTCCGCCCGGGAGGTGGACGAGATCCAGTATTCCCTGTCGCAGGGCCCCTGCCTCACGGCGGCCAAGGAAGAACGCGAGGTCCACGTGCCGGACCTCCTCCAGGAGAACCGCTGGGGTCCGGACTACGCCAACGCGGTGGCCTCGCATGGCCTCCGGTCCGTGCTTTCCCTGCCCTTCGATCTGCAGGGCGAAGCCAAGGCGGCCCTCAACCTGTACTCGGATGCCCCGCACAAGTTCGATGAACGGGCGGCGGCGAAAGCCCGCGGCTACACCCGGGAGATCTCCCAGGCGCTGAGGCTGGCAGTCCGCTTCTCGCTGCACACGGACAGCGCGGCCAACCTCCGCGCCACGCTGGAGTCCCGGACCACCATCGACATTGCCGTGGGCATCGTGATGGCCCAGAACCGGTGCAGCCAGCAGGCCGCGGTCCAGATCCTCACCGAGGCTTCCAGCAACAGCAACACCAAGCTGCGGGACATAGCACGGTCACTAGTCGATTCGGTGGGCGGCACGGGCACCCGGACTCACTACCAGGAACCAGGCCAGATGCAGTCCGGGCAGAGCGCCTGATTGCTCGTCTTGTTACCGGCGGGTTGTGCCCGGCTTGCGCTGCGAGTTACGCTTACCGAGGTTGAGCCGTCGGCCATAGACACCCTTTTTTGGAGTACCTATGGACCGCGCCCTGAATGCCCTCGTTAACCTCGATGTTCCCGCCGACATTGTTCGGATCGACGTCCGGGGAACCCTGAACCACGAGTCGCGTCCGGATCTTGTGCACATCATCCGCCGGGTCAGGCGCATGGGCATCCGCTCCCATATCCGGGTTGATCTTTCCCGGGCTGCACTGGTGGAGTCGGCCGCGCTGGCCGGATTGCGAAGCGACCTCAACGCCATGGATGTCACCGCCCTGCCGGGGATTGACGGCGCCGGCGTGTCCCTTCAGGTCTCCACACCCACTGAAAACCGGGCATTTCCCTTCGGCCTTGGCGGGCGGACGCTTCCCGCCGGTGACGAAGACGCCTTCCTTGGGGACGCGGACCACGGGTTCCTTGGCGTGCCTGCTGCCCGGCTGGAAGAGCTGTTCTGCCGCCCGCTGCAGGAGTATGCTGACGAGGAACTCCTGGCAGCCAGCGATGCCCTGTTTGCCCTGCTGGACAACCCGCAAGCGCTGGCCGGCTCGGACCTGCTGGGCCGCTACAACGACATCGGCCAGGAAATCCTCCGGCGCCGGAGCAGCCCGGAGGCGCCCTTCCCCGCGGCGGAGGGCCAGGCCGCCAGCTGAACAGGCGTCACTGAATGGTTACACCCCGCTCCTTGCGGGGGTGTCTTCGGTTGTGCCTACGGTAGAGGCGTGCCGTATGAGGGGGAGGTAAATCCGCAGGACCGGCGCGGGTCTTCCGCGGCCCGCCTGCTGGCGGAAGCCGCTGCCCTGAAAAGGTTTTCGCGGCGCACTTTCCTTACTGCCGCCGGTGCCTCGGGGCTGCTGGCGGCGGACATGCTCCTCACCCGGGAAGTCCAGTTCCAGCGCCGCACCAACAAAATCCTGCCCGTTCCGGATGAGTTTGCGGACGCCTACTACCCGGACGCCAGCTGGTTCCTTTTCCCCGGCTACAAAACCAGCTGGGAAGAGGGTCAATGGATCCTGAACTCGCTGCGCGGGGCCTTGAACAAGCGTGCCCGGCTGGCCGCCGTGGGTTACTCCAACCAGGGTCTGGACATCGATGACGTGGTGATCGCGTTGATCGAGTACGTCCGCGCCGAAAAGATCACGAAGCTCTTCTTCTACGGGCACAGCTTCGGCGGGATGGTGGCAACCCAGGTGGCCGCCCGGCTCTTGGAACTCCACGGCGTGGAGGTGCAGTTCATCGTTCTGGACTCCAGTCCTTACAGCAAGCATGACGTCCTGGACCAGAGCTGGTTCGACGGCGTGGTGTTCCTTTACGAGCGCGGCTTCCGGTTCCCGTCCACCCTCCGCGGCGGCTACGAACTGGGTGAAAGGGTGATCCACAAGGATGAGCGCAGCTGGCGGCAGATCCTGGACCAGACGCTGGAACAGCTGTCCCCGATTGCCCCGTCCAGCGTGCTCGTCCAAGCGGAATCGGCGTACATCTACCACTTCGACGGTTCACGGTTCGCCGGCAGGATCGGCAACGCCAAAATGGCCTATATCGGGAACCCGAGGGACCGCACCGTCCGCTACCAGACGGCTGCCGAAGCCTGGGCAGTGGCATTCAAGGACAACATGGTGTCCGCGGACCTGCAGACAACGGGCGCGGCACCCGCCCACGCCAGCCCGGGCTGGAACCCGAGCGTCTACAACCCTATCCTTGACGAACTGCTCAACGGCTTCTTCCCGCTCCCCAGGGGCGGGTCCAGGGTGAGCGTGTTCTAGATCTGGTTCTTCAGGTCCGCCACCGAGTTGAGGACCTGGTTGGGCCGGAACGGGTAGGCGCCGATGTCCTCGCGCCCGGTGATGCCGGTGAGGACCAGGACAGTGTGCAGTCCCGCTTCCATGCCCGCGATGATGTCCGTATCCATCCGGTCACCGATCATGGCTGTGGTCTCGGAGTGCGCGTCGATCTGGTTCATGGCCGAACGGAACATCATCGGGTTGGGCTTGCCCACCACGTACGGCTCCCGGTCCGTGGCCTTGGTGATCAGTGCGGCGATGGCCCCGGTGGCCGGCATGGGGCCGTCTTTGGAGGGGCCGGTGGCGTCCGGGTTGGTGGCGATGAAGCGGGCGCCGGCAAGGATGAGGCGGATGGCGGTGGTGATGGCCTCGAAGGAATACGTGCGGGTTTCGCCAAGCACCACAAAGTCCGGATCCTGGTCGGTGAGGATGAAGCCGGCCTCGTGCAGCGCCGTGGTCAGGCCTGCCTCACCGATGGTGTAGGCGCGGTTGCCGGAACCGGAGCCCCGCACCTGGTCCTTCAGGAATTGGGCGGTGGCCAGGGCGGACGTCCAGATGTTCTCCTCCGGGACCTCCAGCCCGGAAGCGCGGAGCCGGGCGGCCAGGTCGCGCGGGGTGAAGATGGAGTTGTTGGTTAGCACCAGGAAGCGCTTGGATGTGTCCACCCACCGCTGGATGAGCTCCGCGGCGCCGGGCACCGCCTGGTTTTCGTGGACCAGTACGCCGTCCATGTCCGTCAGCCAGCATTCGATGTCCTGGCCGCTGCGGTAAACCGCGGGGTTTCCTGCTACCTGGTCTGCTTCTGCCACGCTTACCTCCACCGGTGAATGTTTGCTCCAGTGGTCCAGTCTAGTGTTGAGGGGTGAACCAAAAGCCCGGCCTGCCAGACGAACCCAACCCGCGGCCCGAGGAGGCAGAACCGGTGAAGGCGGAGGTCGGCGTGGGGCCCTGGGAAGGCGAACTGCCTGAAGGCGACCACTGGGACCCGGACCTGCTGGCCGACGGCGACCGCCGCAACGTGCTGGACAAGTACCGCTACTGGAAGCACGAGGCGATCGTGGCGGAACTGGATTCGCGCCGCCACAACTTCCACGTGGCCATCGAGAACTGGCAGCACGACCTCAACATCGGCACGGTGGTGCGCACCGCGAACGCCTTCCTCGCCAAGGAGGTGCACATCATCGGACGACGGCGGTGGAACCGGCGCGGCGCCATGGTCACCGACCGCTACCAGCACGTCCGCCACCACCCCACCGTGGAGGACTTCGTTGCGTGGGCGAAGGGGGAGGGCCTGGCCATCATCGGGATCGACATCTTCCCGGACTCGGTGCCGCTGGAAACCTACGAACTGCCCAGGGACTGCGTGCTGGTTTTCGGCCAGGAAGGTCCCGGCCTCACGCCCGAAGTCCACGAGGCGGCGGAGGCCACCTTGTCCATTGAGCAGTTCGGCTCCACCCGGTCCATCAACGCCGCATCCGCCGCGGCCATTGCAATGCATGCCTGGGTGCGCCGGCACGTCTTCAACCAGCACCCGCTAAATGGCATTTGACGGCAGTACCGGCGCCCTGGCTTGCCCTTGAATGGCATCTCGCGGTGCAGGTCGGGAGGCAGGCTGTGGATAACCTCATTTGGTCCCGCTGGCGGGTCAGAATGAGGCATGCCCGGGGTGTCCGCGGCCCCGTCCTATCCCGTGCGGTCGGCTCCAGTGCGGTCGGCGCAGCCGCCCTGCGTGCCTGCACCGGCCTGGATGACACCTCCATCCTGACCTCGCTGCCTGCAGCGAGGGTATAGGGCCAACCTCTTCCGCCTGCCTGCAGTGCTGGCTGGCGGATCCATCGTGCGCGCCGCCGCGGGTTCAGTTTTCCACGCCGCTCCACCCCTAAAAAGCCAACTCGCGGGAGTGTTACTGCCGGCAGACCCGAATCGGCGGGGCTGTGGCGGATATCGCTAGGATGGTGCTAGCCGTACAGCGGTCTTCGGGTTACAAGCCCTCAGACGAAACTCAGCATAGGAGTCAGCATGCCCATTGCAACCCCCGAGATCTACTCCGAGATGATCGACCGCGCGAAGGCAGGCGGCTTCGCGTTCCCGGCCGTGAACGTGACGTCCTCGCAGACGCTGAACGCCGCGCTCCGCGGTTTCGCCGAAGCTGAGTCCGACGGCATCGTCCAGGTCTCCACCGGTGGGGCGGCCTACTGGTCCGGCGCCTCCACCAAGGACATGGTTGCCGGTTCCCTGGGTTTCGCGGCTTTCGCCCGCGAAGTGGCCAAGAACTACAACGTCAACATCGCCCTGCATACCGACCACTGCCCCAAGGACAAGCTGGACGGGTTCGTCCTGCCGCTGCTCGCCGCTTCCGAGGCTGAGGTCAAGGCCGGCCGGAACCCGCTGTTCAACTCCCACATGTGGGACGGCTCCGCTGAAACCCTGCAGGAGAACCTGCGTATCGCCCGCGAACTGCTGGAGCGCACCGCTGCCGCCAAGATGATCCTTGAGGTCGAAATCGGCACCGTGGGCGGCGAAGAGGACGGCGTTGAGAACGAGATCAACGAAAAGCTTTACACCACGGTCGAGGACGCCCTGGCCACCATCGAGGCCTTGGGTGCCGGCGAGAACGGCCGCTACATCACCGCGCTGACTTTCGGCAACGTCCACGGCGTCTACAAGCCCGGTGGCGTCAAGCTCCGCCCGGAGATCCTCAAGGACATCCAGGCCCAGGTTGGAGCCAAGATCGGCAAGGACAACCCGTTCGACCTGGTGTTCCACGGCGGCTCCGGATCCTCCGACCAGGAGATCGCGGACGCGGTTTCCTATGGCACCATCAAGATGAACATCGACACCGACACCCAGTACGCCTACACCCGTCCGGTGGCGGACCATATGTTCCGCAACTACGACGGTGTGCTGAAGGTGGACGGCGAAGTGGGCAACAAGAAGACCTACGATCCCCGCGTCTGGGGTGCCTCCGCCGAAGCCGGCCTGGCAGCCCGCGTTGTGGAGGCGACCAAGCAGCTTGGTTCGGCCGGAAAGACCTTCTAAATGTCGGATGAGTTCCGCAAGAACCTGATGGGGCCGGAGCCCACGCTCCTGCCCGCCGAGACCGAGGTTTACCAGCATTTGGCGCTGGGCCAGGAAGCGGTGGACCTGGTGGCGAAGAACCCCACGTCATCGCTTCTTTGGGCCATCCTGGCTGAAGAGGCGTGGGCAGAGGGGCGCACCATCGACTCCTACGCCTACGCACGCGTGGGCTATCACCGGGGGCTCGATTCGCTGCGCCGCAACGGCTGGCGCGGCGCGGGACCC
This sequence comes from Arthrobacter sp. K4-10C, assembly GCF_059090085.1. NCBI lineage: Bacteria > Bacillati > Actinomycetota > Actinomycetes > Micrococcales > Micrococcaceae > Arthrobacter > Arthrobacter sp. K4-10C. The sequence continues at coordinate 90,577 of NZ_JBNHFI010000004.1, forward strand.
ATCCCTTGGGAGCACGAACCCAACCGCGGTTTCCTGCGCGCCCTCTACTCGTTGGGCCGTGCCTCGGCCGCCATTGGTGAGGCGGAGGAGCCGGAGCGCATCGAGAAGTTCCTGAACGACTCCGACCCGGCGGCCAAGGCGGCCATTGAAGGCAATTAGCACGAGCGTTGGTTAAAGACCGACGGCGGGCGGTCACCTTTTCAAGGAAAGGTGACCGCCCGCCGTCGTTCCGCGTCAGGGGGCGGATGGGGATTTCTGCAGCCCCGTCCGGGCCATCGCGTCGGCGTAGGCCAGGCGCATGTCCTCCAGGTATTCCGCTTGCCGGGCCGGGGAACCGGCGAACGCGCGGCCGCTGAGGGAGCGCACCTTGTAGGTCTTGAGCCCGCGGCGCCACAGGAGCGGAACCTCTGTCTTCAGCAGGAGGTTTGCCAAGCGGTTGGCTTCCGTTCCGTGGGCCACGATGACGGAGGCGCGGGGAACCAGTGCCAGGAACTTCAGCAGCGGCTTGAGCCCGGCCTGGATCTGGTCCGGAGTGAACTTCCCGTTGGCCTCGCCCGGGATGTGCCAGGGGTGCACGTTCCACGGCATCACGAACTCGGGGCGCAGCCCCAGTTTCCACTGGATCCCGAGCATCCGGGTGGCGGCGTCCTGGTCGCCGGCGGTGATGAAACCGGATGGGTCTGCCTCGCCGATGTTGGAGAACAGGCTGATGATGCGGCACTCGTCAACGTCGTGCATGGGGTCAATGTAGGGAACTACGGTGCCGGGCCTGGTCTCCTGCAGGGAATCGCACAGTTCGTTGACGGCGGCGATGTTGGGCTCGTAGCGGCGGCTCAGGAGTTGCTCATGGAAGGATTCGGGTGCCAGGGCTGTCATGTACTGCTGGTTCTCCTGCGGGGATTGGCGGTGCGTCCGCCGGCGGAGTCGGGCGCACGAAGGCGCGGCGCATCAGCGGCGGTAATTTGGGGTGGACCGGTTCCGGGCCGGCCTTGTCCAGTTTAGCAAGCCTGGGGAAGCGAAACGCCGGGAACACCTCTTGGCGATGCCAACGCGCTGCCCGGAAGGATGGCTTTCAGATTTTGTCGAGTCGATTGACAGGCTGCGTTCAGCTTGGTTGGCTGTTGTCACAGTCCGCAATGGGGGACATGGCGGCTGGACGCACCAAATGCACTCGAAAGAGGTAACGCGCTGTGAATAAATCCCTGGCAAAATTCAGGACAATCGCTGTCTCCGGAGCCCTGGCTCTCGCCGTCGTCGCCGGCCCCGCTCCGCAGGCAAACGCCGTTGGCGAAGGCCCGAACTATGACGGCAACGGCCAGATCACTACCTCGAAGCTGGCCACGTATGACCAGATGGTTTCCTTCCTGAAGAACCAGGACGCCCGCCAGCCAGCGATGGAGCTGGAGGTCATCGGGCAGACCGTCAAAGGGCGTGACATCCACCTGGTCAAGTACATTTCGGACCCGGACAAGCCCACCATCCTCTACCTCACCCAGCAGCACGGCAACGAACAACTCACCACCGAGGGCGCCTTGGAATTCGTGAAGCACCTTGGGACGGGCAAATCGGCGGACATCCTGGACGGCGTCAATGTCCTGGTCGTTCCCATGCTGAACGCGGACGGTGCGATGGGCGACGTGAACTTCCCGCTCGAGGACTACGCTGCCAAGGGCGACCGCAACCTCACCCGCTACAACGCCGAGGGGGTGGACTTGAACCGCGACCACGTGGCCAAGATCCAGCCTGAGACCCAGGCGCTCCACAACAACGTGATGCGCAAGTACAACATCGACTACATGATCGACCTGCACCACCAGGGCACCCGCAGCGAGCGGGACGGCAAGCTGGTCTCCGGCTCCATCCTCTACCCGACCACCCCCAATGCCGATCCCGCCGTGGTCGAAAGGTCCAAGCAGCTCGGCGCGGTGGTGTTCAACAACGTTGACTCCACCGGCTGGGGCCACCTGGGCAAGTACCAGGGCGGCAGCGCCGAAACCATCAGCCGCAACGGCATCGCCGTCGAGTACGGGATCGCCACCCTGCTCTTCGAGATGCGCGGCATGTCCGACCACTACGTGGACGGCTACGCGCTGGGCCTGCGCAGCAACGGCTACCTGATCAAACAGACGGTCACCACCCTGACGTCCACGGCCGCCGCCATCGCCGACGGTTCAATCGCCGACGCCGACACCACCTTCTGGGACGGCCTCGCCGAGCAGACTTCCCGGCCGGGTGAGGAAGCCGACGACGAGTAAAGCCACAACTCACCGGCCGCTGCCCTCCTTTGCCTTGCGTGAAGGAGGGCAGCGACCAAACGGGAGTACAAACTGCGCCATCCGCTAAACTTGGGTGGTAAGAGCCCCGGGGCCATCGCGCCGCAGTCCCGTCCGCGGGACAGTGGAAGCCGGTCCACTCGGGGCATTCTCATGAACGGCGCTGCACCAGGACCGCCACGCTGTGGCCGGCTCCCCGGTAGAGCCCGAACGAATGGGGGAGGATCCCATGCCAGCAATTGTGATCGTAGGAGCCCAATGGGGCGACGAAGGTAAAGGCAAGGCCACCGACCTGCTGGGTGGCCGTGTGGATTACGTCGTCAAGCCGAACGGCGGCAACAACGCCGGGCACACCGTCGTCGTAGGCGGTGAAAAGTACGAACTCAAGCTGCTGCCGGCAGGCATCCTCAGCCCCAACGCCGTTCCCATCATTGGTAACGGCTGCGTGGTGAACCTCGAAGCACTGTTCCAGGAAATCGAGGGCCTGCAGGCCCGTGGCGCCGACACCTCCAAGCTCCGCGTCTCCGCCAACGCCCACCTCGTTGCCCCGTACCACCAGGTCCTGGACAAGGTAACCGAGCGCTTCCTGGGCAGCCGTGCCATCGGCACCACCGGTCGCGGCATTGGCCCCGCCTACATGGACAAGGTGGCCCGGCTGGGCATCCGCGTGCAGGACGTCTTCGACGAATCCATCCTCCGCCAGAAGGTGGAAGGCTCGCTGCGCCAGAAGAACGAACTCCTGGTCAAGGTCTACAACCGCCGCGGCGTTGTGGTGGACGAGATCGTGGAGTACTTCCTGTCCTTCGCCGAGCGACTCCGCCCGCTGGTCATCGACAGCACCCTGGTCCTCAACACTGCCCTGGACGAAGGCAAAGTGGTCCTGATGGAGGGCGGCCAGGCAACGTTCCTGGACGTTGACCACGGAACCTACCCGTTCGTCACGTCCTCCAACCCGACGGCCGGCGGCGCGTCGGTGGGCTCCGGCATCGGCCCTACCCGCATCTCGCGCTCCATCGGCATCATCAAGGCCTACACCACGCGTGTTGGAGCCGGCCCATTCCCCACGGAGCTCTTTGACGAAATGGGCGTATACCTGCAGAAAACCGGCGGCGAGTTCGGCGTCAACACCGGCCGCCCGCGCCGCTGTGGCTGGTACGACGCCGTCCTGGCCCGCCACGCCTCCCGCGTCAACGGCTTCACGGACTACTTCGTCACCAAGCTGGACGTCCTCACCGGCATCGAGCAGATCCCGGTCTGCGTTGCCTACGACGTGGACGGCGTGCGCCATGACGAGATGCCCATGACGCAGACCGAGTTCCACCACGCCAAGCCGATCTTCGAATACTTCGATGGCTGGACCGAAGACATCACCGGCGCCCGGACATTGGCGGACCTGCCGGAAAACGCCCGCAATTACGTCCTGGCCCTGGAGAAGCTCTCAGGCACCCGCTTCTCCGCCATCGGCGTGGGACCGGACCGGGACCAGACCATTGTGGTGAACGACCTCATCAACGACTGATCCTGGCATCTTCGCCAGTCCGGGGAATTTAGTGGCAGCCCAAGCAGCCCGAGAAATTTTCCCGGAGATTTGTCGAGTACGCGTAACCCTTCGGCCGTCCCTGGCGATTACCTGTATGTAGCGCCGGCCTGGAACTTGTCCCCCATCACGTTCCAGGCCGGCTCTTTAAGTCTCCGGCGGCAGGGGCAGCTGCCACTTACCGGAACCGGTGCCGCCGCGGCGGTCCCCGTGCATGCGGTTACTGAAGGGTAAAGTAAGCCGGGCAAAGGCATTCCACCCTGTGTGGAACGGCTTGAGTCCAGCGTTTCCCTCTATGACTGAAAGCTCTACGTCCGTGACTGATGCACTGACAGGCGGGCCTCTACGGGGCCAGTCCCGGCAGGCCGCTGTTTTCAGCGTCGTCTACCGGACCTACGCATCACAGGTTCTGGGCTATCTCACGGCCCGGGGAGTCGAAGATCCGGAGGCGGCAATGCAGGAGGTGTTTCTCTCCGTCCTGCCCCGCCTGGATTCGGTGCGGGGCGGTGACGCAGGGCTTCGCACCTTCATCTTTTCGGTGGCCCATGCCCGTATGGTGGATGACCATCGCCGGCAGACCCGCATTCCCGCGAAGCTGCCGTTCGACCCGGAGCTCGACCACCGGGAAGACGCGTCGGCCGAGGATCAAGCGCTGGAACGCATATCGCCACACGAGGTCCTCCGGCTGCTTCAAGGCCTTGCGGACGACCAGCGGGAGGTCTTGTCGCTGCGCCTCGTTGCCGGACTCACCGTGGAGCAGGCCGCAGACGCGATGGAGAAAAGTGCCGGCGCCGTCAAGCAGCTTCAGCGGCGGGCGCTCCTGAAGCTGCGGGAGCTTTCGGCTGTGAAGGAGTACCTCAAGCCATGACTTCCCATGCTTCCGGCCTGAGCGCCCTGGTGGACGACATGCTGCTCGACGGCGGGCACGCCGAGGATGCAGGGCTGCGCGCCGCCCTTATGACGCTGGGTTCGCTGGCGTCCCTTCCTGCCCCTGCGCCCTCCGGGGAACTTGCCAGGCTGATGGAGTCCGCGGCGGAGAAACCGGCAAGTGCTTCAGGGGCAGCGGCGAGCTGGCAGCATGGCCAGCCCGGCGAGGATCCAGATGGCGCTCCGGGTGATGAACTGGTGCGCCGCCGTCGTGGTCATATGCACCGGCCCACGGCGCTGGGGCTGGCACTGGTAGCGGGTATGGCGACGGGGATAGGTGGAGTTGCCGCGAGTTCCCCCGGTCCAGGACAAGCCGGCAGCCTGACAGTGCAGGAACTGCTGGAAGACTGGTCACCGTCCTGGAGTATTCCGGTGCAGGCCAGGGCACAGGACTTCTTCCGGCCGGATGCTCCAGGTTCAGAAGCTGTAGTGCCGCCCGTGCCGGCAGTTGATCCGGGAACAGTTGATACTGATCTTTTGGGCGCAGGTGCCGCGGGGCGCCCGCAGGAACAACGGCAGCCGCCAGCCGGGCCGGCCGCCGGGGCTTCGAACCCGCCTGGGCCGATGCCACAAGGCGCTACCGGCGTGTCTAACGGCCAGGGGCAAGCCGGTGCCCGGGGACCGAGCCAGGGGCGTGCCCCCGGGGAAGGCACCGTTGCACACACCGGTCCCACCGGACAGTCCCGCGGGGATGTTCCCGGCACCCGGGCAAGGGAAAAACCCGCTGAGGAGTACAGCCTTACGGAAGACCTGGTGAAGCCCCTGGCTGACGTTCTCCCGCCCGTGGCCGGAACTCCTGCGACCGCCGGCAAACCTCCGCCCCTGGATAGCTGGTTGCAGAAGTTCAACCGGTGATGCCGGCTGGCACCGTACTGCCGCCCCCGTCCCCTTGGCGCGGGTAGGCTAAGCGCATGGGGCACACTAATGATCCTGCTGTCATTGAACGACTCATGGGGATTAAAGGGCGGTGGGCAATCGTGGGCCTCACTACCAATGAGTGGCGTGCCGCCTATGACACCTCCCTTTTCATCCGTGACAGGCTGGGAATGGAAATTATCCCCGTCAACCTGCCCGGTGACTCCGTCCATGGCGCACCGGGGTACCGCACGCTCAGCGACATTCCGGCTGAAAAGCACCCCATCGACGTCGTGGATTGCTTTGTGAACTCCCAGAAAGTGGGGGCGGTGGTTGACGAGGCGATTGCGGTAGGAGCGAAGGCCGTGTGGCTTCAGCTTGGCGTTATCGACGAGGCCGCCGTTGCCCGCGCCAAGGCAGCGGGCCTGGACGTAGTGATGGACGTCTGCCCCGCGCAGCAGGCCTGGAAGTTCAACCTCTGACCTAAACCTCTGTCCCGATTAGGCGGCTGCAGGACTGTGGTCCTAGCGTTTCAACAGATGCGGGTAGTGCCGCTCGGTGACATCCGGGTGGGCGCGCATCCTGCCCTTCAACATGTTCATTCCAAAGGATGCCAGCAGGGGATTGGCGGGATCATCGGTGATGCCGCGTGCGGCGGCCTTCAGCTCAGGCGCCAGCGGAACGGGGTCGATGACGGCATCAAGCCGTGGCGACCAGAAGAACGGCACGGAGTAACGGTCCACGCCCGGCGGTGGTGCCTGGACCCGATGAATCGTCGCCGCAAGGTAACCCTCGGTAGCCACTTCCAGCATCTCGCCAAGGTTCACCACAAGGGCGCCCGGGATGGGTTCCACTGGCAGCCAACCTGTGGCGCCGGGCGGCTGTACTTCCAGTCCGCCCACATCATCCTGCAGCAGGAGGGTGACGAAGCCGTAATCAGCGTGCGAGCCCACTCCCTGGTCTCCGGCAGCCTCCACCACACCGCCAACATAGTGGACCAGCTTGCCCATCCAGGCGGGGGAATCGCGAAACGGCTCGTCAAAATAGTCTTCGGGCAGCTGAAGGGAGACAGCGATGGCCCGGAGGAGCTCCATGCCCACCGAGGACATCAGTTCCGCCCATTCCATCGCCGCAGGCTTGAGCTCAGGAAAGGATTCGCCTGGCCACAGATTCGGGCCCTGAAGCAGCCAATATGGCTGGTCCGCCGGATACCCGGTGATCGGGTCGCGTTCAGGGGAGTAGTCGATCTGCTCGCGGGCGTCTGCCCTTCCCTGGGTCACCTCCGTGCCCATGCGGGTGTACCCCCGGAAGTGGGGTGACTTCCGGTTGTCCAGCTTCAGCCGTTCCTCCAGGGGCAGGTCGAAGAACCGCCTGATGACATCCAGGAGGTGCTCGGCCTGGCCGGGCGCTGCCCCGTATCCGGTGATCTGGAAGAAACCGACGTTATGGGTCGCGTGCCGCAGCTGCTCGATAAATTCCGGACTGAAAGACCCGTAAGGCTGACGTGCGGTGCTCAAGTCCAGAACAGGAATGCTGCCCTGATCGTCTGACATCCTCGCAGACTAGCACCGCTACCCCACGCTTTATAGGCTGGCTTCATGGATCCCGACGCGCTAAGGAAAATCTGCCTGTCGTTCCCCGGCGCCTACGAGGATTACCCCTTCGGGCCGGAGACCGCAGTGTTCAAGGTCCGGGCCTACACCGCAGGCGGCACCGTGCGCGAGGGGAAGCTTTTCGCCTTGTCATCCATGGATCTCCGGGACTTCTACGTGAACCTCAAATGCGAGCCGTCACTGGCTGTGCAGCTGCGTGCGGCGCACTCGGAGATAACGGGTGCCTGGCACATGAACAAGATCCACTGGAACGGCGTGCGCCTGGACGGGTCACTGCCGGATGACATGGTCCGCGACATGGTGGAGGACTCCTACGACCTGGTGGTGGCAGGCCTTAGCCGGAAGCAGCAGGAACAACTGGGGTGGGCCCGCCTGTCACGTTCCGAGGGGGAAAACCGTTGACCGGGAAGCCGCTGGCAAAGGGAATGCTGAACTACCCGGGGGTGGGGAGCACCGAGCGGGCCACTGCTCCAGCAGGGTACACGCGTGTCCTGGAAGTGGCCTTCCTGGGCAGCGGGTTGGATGTTTACCGGCGCGTCGCTCATGGCATCCTGGGTTGGGAGCTGCAGAGGCGGGCCGGACTGCGTGTCAGGGCCGATTCTCCCGCCGTCGTGCCGGGAGCCCGGGTGGTAAGCGGGTTCGGTGCCGGGCCTTTCCGTCTTAACGCACCCTGCGAGGTGGTCTGGGTCCGGAAGCCGTCCCCGCAGGGCATGCCGCAATCGGCCGGTTTCGGGTACGGGACGCTGCCTGGGCATCCGGCCCGCGGCGAGGAGTCGTTCGAAGTGGAAATCAACGCGTCAGGTGAGGTGTTCCTCCGGATCCGGGCCTTCAGCAAGCCCGCCAACTGGTTCTACGCAGCGGGCGGACTGGTGACCCGGACGGCCCAGCGCTACGTGACTTCCCGGTACATTGAAGGGGCACGAACACTCGCCGCGGAAGGAACGCCCCGGTGATCTTCATCGCCGCCAAGTTCAAGGTGGAATCCGGCGGCCCGGCGCGGACGGGAGGGCCCACCAACTGATGTGGATTGGCTGGATTGAGTTCGACATCCTCCTGGGCGACGTCCACAGCTTGAAGGGGAAGCGGTCCGTCGTAAGGCCCCTGCTTGCCGAAATCAGGCGCCGCTTCGACGTCTCCGTAGCCGAGGTGGGGAACCACGACCAGTACCGGCGATCCAAGGTGGGCGTTGGCCTGGTGGCGGCGGACCGGCAGCACCTCGTGGAGGTGCTTGACGCCGTCGACCGCTTCGTGGCCGGACGCCCGGAGATCGAACTGCTCAGTGCCCGCCAGCGGGAGATCCACAGCGAGGACTGACCGCGGTTACCAGGCCGCGTTCCAGGTGATCTCGGCCAGCTTCGCCTGGCCGTGGAGGCTTGGGTGGAAGTAGTCAAGGGTACTCACCTCCGCAGGGCTGGGCACATGGCTGAAAACGGCCCCGCCGTCTGTCCGGCAGCTCGGGTATTGAGCGCAGGCTTCTGCCAATACGGAGTTCAAATCCAGTTGGCGCTGGAGAACCTGCTGGCGCATCTCTTCCGTAGCGGAAACGCTAAGCATCGACTGGCAGATCCGGCCGGCGGACCAGGCCGACTGCGCGGTCGGGTCGGTATGCAGGACACTCCACAACTGGTAAATGCTCGGAATGCTGCTGACAACCACCCTTGGGCGCGGCGACATCTGATCCAGGATCTTCAACGCCTCCGTCACATACGAACGGAAGTCGTCCACGCGGGTCATGGTTTGCACGGAGGGCGTGCAAAGATCATTGGCACCCGCCAGCACGGTGACATATTCCGCCCGGCGTTCCGCGGCTTGGGTAGCCTGGCGGGGCAGATCGCTGGCCTTCGCTCCGCTGACGGAGTAGTTGAAGTTGTTTCCCCTGATGGTGGGGTCCAGGCGGAGCAGTCGTTCGTAGTGGCTGGTCACGCCGTCGCCCGGCCCGCCACCGGTGGTCCAGGATTGTTCCGGGTGGTTGCCCGGGCCGCAGCAGGCGTTGTTGGCCTGCGTGATGGAGTCGCCCAGGGCAGCCATGCTGCGGGGGTGGGCTGCCTGCGGGGCTGGCGGCGGAGTTGGTGTTGCCGCAAGCAGGATAAGGACCGGCAACAGCAGCACGGCCAGGAATTTCGCCAGCTTGCCCATAGGACGATTAAAGCCGAACCGCGGCGGTTCCGGACGTTCGCACCCTTGGCCAGGGGCGATTGTCCGGATCCGCCGCGGGATCCGGCAAGTGGCGCTCAGCCGAAGTACTTCGGCAGCGTCCCCTCGTGCGCTTCACGGAGGGCGTCGAGGGACAGGCTGTCCACGCCGTTGATCTCCAGGGTGCCGCTCGCTGCATCCACCACGCCGATGCGGGTGTGGGCGAAGCCGCGGGCAGTGCACATGTCGGTGAAGCGGACTTCCTCCGAACGCGGAACGCCCACGACTGCGCGGCCTTGGGACTCGGAGAAGAGCGCCGTGAACAGATCCACGCCGTCCCGGTCCATGACGTCCTGCAGCGCAATCCTGGCGCCCACGCCGTAGCGCAGCGAAGATTCCACCAGGGCAGCGGCAAGGCCGCCTTCGGACAGGTCGTGGGCGGAGTCGATCATGCCATCACGCGAGGCGTTGATCAGGATCTCGCCCAAAGCACGTTCGGCGTCGAGGTCCACCTTCGGCGGCTGGCCGCCCAGGTGGCCGCGCAGGTTCGCCCATTCGGAACCGTCCAGCTCGGCAGCGGTGGTGCCCAGCAGGTAGATGGCCTGGCCGTCCTCGCGCCAGCCCGACGGCGTGCGGCGGGCGACGTCGTCGAGCTTGCCCAGGACTGCCACCACGGGGGAGGGGTGGATGGGCGTGGTGCCCGTCTGGTTGTACAGCGAGACGTTGCCGCCGGTGACCGGGATGCCCAGCACCATGCAGGCGTCGGACAGGCCGCGGATGGCCTCGGCCAGCTGCCACATGACGTCCGGGTCCTCGGGCGAACCGAAGTTGAGGCAGTCGCTGACGGCCATCGGAACCGCGCCGGAGGTGGCGACGTTGCGGTAGGCCTCGGCCAGCGCCAGCTGGGCGCCGTGGTACGGGTCCAGGTAGGTGTAGCGGCCGTTGGCGTCGGTGGCCAGGGCAACGCCCAGGCCGGTTTCCTCGTCCACGCGCACCACACCGGCGTCGTCCGGGAACGCCATGGCGGTGTTGCCGCCCACGTACCGGTCGTACTGGTCGGTGATCCAGGATTTGGAGCACATGTTCGGCGATGCCACGAGCTCGGTTACAGCCGCGGCCAGCTCGGCGGGAGCGGCGGGCCGGCCGGCGTCCTGAACGGAACCGGTGAAGGTGTCGGCCTGCACGCCGTCCTGCCACTGGGGGCGGGCGTACGGACGGTCGTAGACCGGTCCGTCGTGCGCCACCGTGCGGGGATCGACGTCGACAATCACCTCGCCTTCCCAGGTGATGATGAGGCGGCCGGTGTCCGTCACCTCACCCAGCCAGGAGTACTCCACGGCCCACTTGTCCATCACACCCTCGAACGCTTCCACGTTCTCCGGCGTCACGACGGCCATCATGCGTTCCTGTGACTCTGACATCAGGATCTCGCCCGGGGTCAGGGTGGGGTCGCGCAGCAGGACGGAGGTCAGCTCAACCTGCATGCCGCCGTCGCCGTTGGAGGCAAGCTCCGAGGTGGCGCAGGAGATACCCGCAGCCCCGAGGTCCTGGATGCCCTCCACGAGGGAGCCCTTGAACAGTTCAAGGCAGCACTCGATCAGGACCTTCTCGGCGAAGGGGTCGCCCACCTGGACGGCGGGACGCTTGGACGGCTTGGTGTCGTCGAACGATTCGGAGGCCAGCACGGAGGCGCCGCCGATGCCGTCGCCGCCGGTGCGTGCACCGAACAGGACCACCTTGTTGCCCTTGCCCGAGGCGTTGGCCAGGCGGATGTCCTCGTGGCGCATGACGCCGACGGCGAGGGCGTTGACCAGCGGGTTGCCTTGGTAGACGGAGTCGAACACCATTTCGCCGCCGATGTTCGGCAGGCCCAGTGAGTTGCCGTAGCCGCCAATACCGGCAACGGCACCATGCATGACGCGGGCCGTGTCCGGGTGGTCGATGGCGCCGAAACGCAGCGGGTCCATCACTGCCACCGGGCGCGCGCCCATGGAGATGATGTCGCGGACAATGCCGCCGATGCCGGTCGCGGCGCCCTGGTAGGGCTCGACGAACGACGGCGAGTTGTGCGATTCGATCTTGAAGGTTACGGCCCAGCCGTCCCCAAGATTGGTGACGCCGGCGTTCTCGCCGATACCCACCAGCATGTCCTTCTTCATTTCCTCCGTGACCTTCTGGCCGAACTGGCGCAGGTGGTTCTTGGAGGACTTGTAGGAGCAGTGCTCGCTCCACATGACCGAGTACATGGCCAGCTCGGCGCCGGTGGGGCGGCGGCCCAGGACCTTGACGATCTCGTCGAACTCGTTTTGCTTCAGGCCCAGCTCAGCCCAGGGCAGGTCGGTATCCGGGGTCTTGGCGGCGTTCTCGACGGTGTCGATGTTGAACTTCTTGGTGGTGTCGATGCTCACTTGTCGCCTCCCACAATCTTGGTCAATACGGAGGTGAAGAAACCGAGGCCGTCGGTGTCGGAACCACCGATGCCGTCCAGCGATTCAGGGCCGAAGCCCTGTTCGGTGGCGTGCTCGGGGTGCGGCATGAGGCCCACCACGTTGCCGGCGGCGTTGGAGATGCCGGCGATGTCGCGGCGGGACCCGTTCGGGTTGAAGCCCACGTAGCGGAACACTACGCGGCCCTCAGCCTCCAGCGCGTCGAGGGTTTTTTCGTCCGCGATGTACTGGCCGTCCTGGTTCTTCAGCGGGATGGTGATCTCCTGCCCGGCCTGGTAATCCACCGTCCAGGCAGTGGCGTTGTTTTCCACGCGCAGCACCTGGTCCCGGCACAGGAATTTCAGGTGGTCGTTCTTGATCATCGAGCCCGGCAGCAGGTGCGATTCGGTGAGGATCTGGAAGCCGTTGCAGATTCCGAGGACGGGAAGCTTGGCGTCGCTGGTGGCGGCATCGATGATCCTGGACATCAGCGGGGCGAAGCGGGCGATGGCGCCGGCGCGCAGGTAGTCGCCGTAGGAGAAGCCGCCGGGAATAACGACGGCGTCCACGTCACCAAGTTCGGTGTCGCCGTGCCACAGTTCGACGGCGGTGCCGCCGGCGAGGCGGACGGCGCGGGCTGCGTCCCGGTCATCGAGCGTCCCGGGGAAAGTGACGACGCCGATGCGGGCACCAGCGAGCCCGCGGGCACCGGAAGCGTCGGGCGCGACCGCAACGGCTTCGCCGATCAGGGGAAGTTCAGTCATGTCAGGCCTCGACGACCTCGACGTTGACGACGTCCTCGATCACGGGGTTGGAGAGGAGGGTGGCTGCGGCATCGCGGGCCTGGGCCAGGATGTCCTCGGTCACCTCGCCGTCAACTGTCAGTTCAAAACGCTTGCCCTGGCGGACAGAGCTGAAGCTGGTGAAGCCCAGCCGGGGGAGAGCGCCAACGATCGCCTTCCCCTGGGGGTCCAGAATCTCGGGCTTGGGCATGACGTCAACAACGATCCGGGGCATCCGGTAACTCCTGTGCGTGAGCTTGGGTAATGGCGCAGCGGAGTGGTGCCGTCTCACGCCGTACCGGGGTGTTGAGGGGCGTGGTGGTCAACTGCCTTGAACAACTGCCTTGAACAACGGTGAGGACGGGCGCTCCGCGAGCTTGCCTTATCATTCTACCGGCCGGAACCGGCCTGCCTGTATTCCGCGGATTCGGGGCCCCGTCCCCTGCAGTTGCCGGGTTTTGCGGAGTTCTCTTCCAGCGGTTCTGGAGTTGCAGAAGCGGCTTCACTAGGATTGCTGGATGGCTGAGAAATCGAAGTCCGTCCTTTTACCGGTAGTCGCCGCGGCCGTGTTCGCCGGATTGGGCAGGATGGTCCTGCAGAAGCTGAAAGCGGACCGCCTTGCGCGGGAAAACCGCGTGGCCGGGCCCGTTGACGAGAAGACCCGTCAGTGGATCAGCGACGTGGTCCGGACGCCGCGGCAGTAGCTGGCCCGGCTCCCACCGCAGTTTGCCAGGGCGTCCTTCGGGATGCTCTTTTTTGTGCCCGTTTTCGCCAGCCAGCACCTCCCTGTGGCAACTTCCTGTTACAAGCAATAATTTCCCTTTGCACCCTATGTCATATTTGACTACCACTCTGTACTGTTTGAACCGCCTGGTCTCATCTATTTACAAGATCTGTAAATAGATGTGCCAAGCCAGTCGTTTCTGGCCCGCCCAATGGCTGGGTCGGGTACATCGTGGAAGGGTTGCACGTGAGATCAACTGGAAGAAGCCCCTTTCGGGGCCGGGGGTTCCGGAAGGCGGCGGCCGTTGCTGCCGGGCTGCCGCTTCTCCTGACGTCACTGGCCATGGCCCCCGCTACCGCGGCGCCGGACAGCCAGGACGCGGCGACGTCCGCCATCAGCCCGGAGGCTGGACAGTTCAAAGACGGCCGTTACATCGTGGTGCTCACAGGTGCCGCAGCAGCTGCCTATGAAGGGGAAACCGCCGGCTTTGGGGCAACGAAGCCCCAGGAGGGCAGGAAGCTCGACGCCTCCAGCCCCAACTACAAGGCCTACGATGCGCACCTGCGCAAGCAGCAGCGCGATGTGGCTGCGAGCCAGGGGGTCACTCCAGCCAAGCAATACACGGCAGCCCTCAACGGGTTCAGCGCACAGCTCACCGCGGCGCAGGCCACTGCACTCGCAAAGGACAGCCGCGTCCTGGCGGTGGCACCGGACGTGGAAAACGCCCCGGATTACACCACCACCGATTTCCTCAAGCTCACCGGTCCGGACGGCACCTGGGCGAAGCAGTTCGGCGGTGAAGCCAATGCCGGCAAAGGCGTGGTAGTGGGAGTCATCGACTCCGGTTACGCACCGGACAACCCCTTCCTGCAGGGGGAGCCGGTGCAGCCGCTGCAGGGTGCCGCGCAGGTGGGGGTTCCCTACCGTACCGCCGGGGGCAATATCGCCATGCTGAAAGCCGACGGCACCACGTTCGAAGGCGAGTGCCAAAAGGGCGAGGGGACGGGCGCAGCCTTCGATGGGTCGTTGTGCAACTCGAAGGTCATCGGAGCGCGCTACTTTGCGGACTCCTTCCTGGAGTACGTCGCCCCCGAGAACAGGGCACCCGAAGAACTGATCTCACCGGTGGATGTAGGCAGCCATGGCACCCACACTGCCACCACCGCGGCCGGGATCGCCAACGTGGAACAAATCATCGACGGCGCCGGCTTCGGCAAGAGCTCAGGCGTGGCACCGGCCGCCAAGGTCGCCGTCTACAAAGTCTGCTGGGAGGACACCAATCCCGACACCGGCGGCTGCTACTCGTCCGCTTCCGTCGAAGCGGTGGAAGCGGCGGTCAAGGATGGCGTGGACGTCCTGAACTACTCCATCTCCGGCAACAACAACAGCACCACCGATCCTGTGGCGCTGGCCTTCCTGAATGCTGCAGCCGCGGGCGTCTTCGTGTCCGCCTCCGCTGGCAACTCCGGCCCCACTGTCTCCACGGTCAACCATGCTTCACCGTGGCTGACGACAGTGGCAGCATCCACCTTCCCCAGCGACCTGCTGGGAACGGTGAAGGTATCGGAGGGGTCGCTGTATCGCGGTGCGTCAATCATGAAGGCGGAGGTGGCTGATAAGCCGGCGGTACTCGCCGCAGCTGCAGCAGCAGCGGGAGCAACCAACGCCAACCTCTGCGCTCCGGGCTCCCTTGACGCGGCGAAAGTCGCAGGCAAGGTAGTGGTATGCGACCGGGGCGTCGTGGACCGGACAGCCAAGAGCCAGGAAGTCCAGGACAAGGGTGGCGTGGGCATGATCCTGGTAAACCTCACGGGCAGCTCGGAGGATGCGGACAACCATGTGCTCCCCACCGTCCACGTCAATGCCCCCAGGAGCCTGGAATTGAAGTCACAGCTCGAGGCGAACCCTTCGCTGTCGGTCAGCCTGGTGAAAGGGGACCTGACAGGCGAACCGCCGGTCCCGGCGCCGCAGATTGCCGGGTTTTCATCCCGCGGCCCAACCCTTGCGTCGAGCGGTGACCTGCTGAAGCCGGACATCACAGCCCCTGGCGTCAACGTACTGGCCGGCGTCTCAACCATAGGCAACGACGGTGACCAGTTTGGCTTCATGTCCGGCACGTCCATGGCGGCTCCCCACATCGCAGGTTTCGGTGCCCTGGTGCTCAGCAAGCAGCCCGCCTGGAGTCCTGCGGCGGTGAAGTCCGCGATGATGACGACGGCCTACCCGCTGGTCAACCCGGACGGCTCGGCAAACACCGATCCGTTCCACGGCGGCTCGGGCCACGTCGACTCCACCCGCGTGCTCGATCCGGGGCTTGTGTACAACTCGGGTATCAAGGACTGGCTGGGCTTCCTCAACGGACAGGGTGTGGACACCGGCGCGCCGCAGGCCGGGACCATAGCTGCCCGCGACCTCAACCTGCCGTCCGTTGCGCTGGGCAGCCTGGTGGGCGAGGTCCAGGTCAAGCGCCAGCTGACCGCCCTGGTGCCGGGCATGTACCGCCCGGAAGTCACCATGCCGGGATTCAGTGTCCAGGTGGAACCTAATGTGCTGAACTTCGCCAAGGCAGGGCAAGCGCGGGAAGTAACCCTGACCATCCGGAACGTCAGTGCACCTGTCGGCAAATTCAGCACCGGAACGTTGACCTGGAAGGGCCCGCGCACCGTGAGCTCGCCAATCGCCATCCGCCCGGTTGATGCGCACATTGTACCGTCGTTCTCCTTTGGCTCAGCCGCCGGCAACGGCAGCGGCACCATGGAACTGGTCTCCGGCTCGGACAAGCCCATCGCTGTGGGCGTGGAGGGCCTGGCACCCCTGAGCAAGACGGCCATCACCAAGACGCCCGGTGAATATGCACCTGTCAATGACGCACACAATGCCCTCCTGCAAGTGACGGTTCCCGGGGGTGCCTCGTTTGCCCGCCTGGGCATCCAGGCCGCGTCCGACAACGTCGACTGGGACATGGTGGTGTACGCACCGAACGGTTCCGGCGGGTTGACGGCCACCCAGGTGGCCACGGCTTCCGCCAGCGAGTTCCTGGACCTTGAGTCTCCCCGCGCCGGGACGTACTACGTTGTGGCCAACCTGTACTCCGCCCCAAACAACGGGGCGGCCACCGCATCAGTCGAGGCGGTCACTTTCAGCGGTGACGCTGGCAACCTCACGGTTGACCCAAATCCCGTCGTGGCCCCGAACGGCACTGCCACTTCGGCCACGGTGTCCTGGACAGTATTCGTGGAGGGATCGTACGCCGCGCGCCTGAGCCTGGGGGAGAACGGCATCCGGACCTGGGTTAATGTCCAGGTGGGCGCGCCCTCCCCCACGGCGCCCTCTGCCACCGGGCCGGTCGGCGCCGCCCCCATAGCCCTTGCCCAGGCTCTGCCGGCGGGCTGACCAGTTCAGCTTCGAAGGGCAGGATGACCCCGGCGGTACCAGCCGCCGGGGTCTTTTGCTGCAGCGAACTCAGGTGGAGCGGCCCCCGCCCAGCAGGGATGCCATGGTGTTCCACCGGGAGATCTCACAACCGTCCGTGCGGGTGAACACCGATTCCACGTGGCGGCCATGGAAGGTTCCGGTCACTACGGCAACCTGCGGCCCGCCGTACTGCTGGGTGCAGACTTTTGGAGGTCCCGCCGGAGGAAAGAAAACCTGCTCACCGAACTGCTGCACTGCCGCGAGGGCTGCTTGCGGATCGGGCAGTGTGGTGTCACTGGACAGGGCCCCGTCCTCGGCTTTCAACCGGAATATGTACTCGACGGCGGCAGGGTCTTCCTTGAGCCTGATGGTCAGGTCGATCATTCCGGCCCCGCCGACGACACCGCGGCAAGTTCCAGCGCCAGCCTCTCCCGCAGCACCGCCGCTTCGGCGGCGAAGGAACGCTGGTGCTCCACGTAGGTGGCCTTGCCCTGCGGCGTTTCGATGGGGATTGCAGGGTAGCCCCACTCGGCAAGGTCGTAAGGGGAGGCCTGCATGTCCATTGCCCGGATGCGCCAGGACAGTTCAAAGCAATCCATCACCAGTTCGCTTGGAAGCAGCGGGAGCAGCTTGTAGGCCCACTTGTACAGGTCCATGTTGGCGTGCAGGCAGCCCGGCTGTTCCATGTGCCGCTGGCTCTCTCGGCTGGGTGCAAACTCGTTGAGAGGCGTGGCGTCCGGGGTGTAGAAGCGGAATGCGTCAAAGTGCGTGCACCGGATCCGGTTCTCCTCCACCACCTTGTCCGTGCCGGCAGGCCCAAGGCGCAATCGGAGGTACTCGTGGCGCAGGTCGAACCTGTCCTGGTGGTAGACCATTGCCCATTCGTGCAGGCCGAAGCAGCCGAACTGTGCCGGGCGCGCCGCAGTGCCCCTCAGGATGATTCCAGCGAACACCACCGCGTCTTTGCGGTCAGCGAGGAAGGCAGCCCGGTCAACGGTGACTGCCGTACTGCCTGCAGGCAACCCCAGGGAGGCGAGTTCGCCGTCGTCGAGCGTCCGGTAGTGTTTCCACGCGCTGCGGGCTGCCGCTGGGCCATCCAGCAGGACGGCTCCGGCGCCTGGATGCCAGCGCCGCAACTGCCCGGGTTTCTGCGTGTAGTAAGTGAAGAGGAAGTCCTCAACAGGGTGCTTCTGCCCGGCGGAACGCCGGGCCACGTAGGGATCCGCGTAGCGGCTGACGCGCTGCTGGTGGGCCTCCTCCAGCGCCCGCCATTCGTCCGCCGCCAGCAGCCTAAGCTGCTCCACCGGCGGCACCCAGTACATCCTTCGCGGCATCCCAGGCGCTGATTTCGCAGCCGTTGGTGCGTGCGAATTCCGCTTCCACGGGGACGCCGTCCACCACGCCGGTCACAGTGGCCGTTTGCGGTCCGCCGTACTGCTCCGTGCATGCCTGCGCCGTCCCGCGGCCTGACGGGCTCAACAGCGCTGCGTTCTCTTTCAGCGCGGCACAGGCGGCCTCGGCGGCGGGGTGGCTGCTTTCGGCGGCCGGAATGCCCGCTTCGCAAACCAGGGTGTGGTTTACCGCGGGCTCGCCTTCAGCGGGTAAGACAGTGATGGCCAGTTCGGCGTCGCCCCGGCCGGGCCCCGCCGATGGCGCGGAAGTTTCAGGGGCCGGTGCCGGAACGGAGGTCTCCGTGTCGGGTGACGGTTCGGGCGTCCCTGTCGGCGTCGCGGACTGCGAGGCGGGCTGCGCCGGCGACGTGGCTGGTCCGCCGCCGTCCGGTGTGGGGGAGCACGACGACATCAGGACCGTAGCACTTGCCAGCACTGCCAGCTGCAGCCGCAGTTTACGCATGACCGCCCTCTTTCACCCTTCGATTCTAGCTGCAACACGGCGTCCTTCCGCTGGGCCCCGCTTCTCCCCGCAGGAGGCTGTGGCGGGAGCGCCGCCGCTAGGAACTGCTTCCCGAGGTGGCCGCAATGAGCGCCATCATGGATGCATGCAGATCACTGACCTGGCTTCGGGTCAGCCCGAGCCGTTCCATCATGGTTCCGGGAACCTGCAATGCCTGCTGCCTCAACGCCGCGCCTTTCGGCGTAAGTTCGACGGCAAGGGCCCGTTCGTTGCCGTCCGCCCGCCGTCGGGTGATGTAACCGGCGGTTTCGAGCCGCCGGAGCAGCGGCGAAATGGTGGCAGGTTCCTGGGCCAGGGCTTCGCTGATGTTGCGGACCGTCCTGGGGCTGGTTTCCCACAGGCTCAGCATCACCAGGTACTGCGGATGGGTCAGGTTCAGCTTCTCCAGGACGGGCTTGTACGCCCCCACCACACTGCGCGCCGCGACCGTGAGCGCGAAGCATAGCTGGTGTTCCAGGAGCAGGTCGTCATCCTGGCGCGAGTCCAGGCTGGGTGCGGTTTCCATTAGTCTCCAATTATTAGTGCACTAACCATTAGCGTACACTTGATTGGAGGAATCAGTGGCAGTGGAAGGAGCCTGGCATGGCCAAGGGGAAACGGGAAGACAAGGGCAACGCTTCGCAGCGGTTCATGAGGGCCACCGGCAAGCTGAGGGCCATCTTCGGTCCGGCCAACCGCTCCTCCCTCGTCCACGACATGACGGAGGAGAACCGCAGGCTGCTGGTCCAGCGCCAGGCCGAGAGCCAGCAGTGGGAAACCCTTACGCGGCCGGACGGCAGCACGTACGTGGTTCCCAGGAACCGGGATGACAAATCCCTCCGCTGAGCTTCCAGGCCTGACTCACCAGCCCGTGCTTCAGGCCCCTTTCCCGGCGCTGTCCGGCCCTCAGCCGGCTCCATTTTCGGGCCCCGGGCGTAAAATGGGGGCACTGGCTCCCGCAGGAGGCAGCAGCTCTTTGCCCTGAAAATCGGGAAGGGGGTGGAAAACAGTGGCTCGTGTAGTCAGCGGGTTCGTCAACGCGACAGACAGGCTCCGTTTCATCTTTGGACCTGCCAGCCGGCTGGACGCCGATTCGCCGGTGGTGCACAAACACGATGCGTTTGAGCAGGCCTCCGAGGAGGAACTCTCGCACTTCGTGGTCGAAACCGATTCATCCGGCCATCACTACGCTGTCCGCCGCGAGGACCTTGAGCGGGAAACCTGACCCTGCCCGCAACCAACTTCCTTTGGCCAACCAGAAAGCCGGGCTGCCCTCCGTACGAACGGAAGGCAGCCCGGCTTTTTGTGGCAGCGGACGGTCCGGGCTTAGCGGCCGGTTCCGCCGTACACGGTGGCTTCGTTGTCTGCATCGAGGTCGAAAGCCTTGTGGATCACGCGCACCGCTTCGTCCAGCAGGTCCGCGTGGGTGACCACCGAGATACGGATTTCCGACGTGGAGATCATGTTGATGTTGATGCCGGCGTCGGACAGCGCCTTGAAGAACGTGGCGGAAACACCGGGGTGTGACCGCATGCCCGCGCCGATGAGCGAAAGCTTGCCGATCTGCTCGTTGTATTCGATGCTTTCAAAGCCAATCTGGTCCTGCGCTGCGTGCAAGGCGGCCAAGGCATCGGCACCTTCGACGATGGGCAGCGTGAACGAAATGTCGGTGCGGCCCGTGCCGTGCGTGGACACGTTCTGCACGATCATGTCGATGTTCGAGTGGGCGTCGGCGATGACCTGGAAGATTGCCGCGGCCTTGCCGGGGATGTCCGGTACGCCTACAACGGTGACCTTGGCTTCGGAACGGTCGTGTGCAACGCCGGAGATGATTGGCTGCTCCAAGGCAACTCCCTCTTGAGTGGTGATCTTGTCTTCGGCGCTGGGGATGACCCAGGTGCCTTCATGCTGGCTGAATGAGGAACGGACGTGCAGCGGGACACCGAACCTGCGGGCGTATTCCACGCAGCGGAGGTGCAGGATTTTAGCCCCGGACGCTGCAAGTTCGAGCATTTCCTCGCTGGAGATGGTGTCGATCTTCTGTGCTGAGGGGACAACCCGGGGGTCGGCCGTGTAAACGCCGTCCACGTCCGTGTAGATTTCGCAGACATCGGCCTCGAGTGCTGCTGCCAGTGCCACGGCTGTGGTGTCGGAACCGCCGCGGCCCAGTGTGGTGATCTCGTTGGTGGCGCGGCTCATGCCCTGGAAGCCCGCCACGATGGCGATGTTTCCCTTGTCGAGGGCCGTGCGGATGCGGTGCGGATCGACGTCGATGATCCGGGCCTTGCCGTGGATGCCGTCGGTGATCATGCCGGCCTGGGAACCCGTGAAGGACTGGGCCGAGGCGCCGAGCTTGTCGATGGCCATGGCCAGCAGCGCCATGGAAATGCGCTCACCGGCGGACAGCAGCATGTCCATCTCGCGGGCAGGAGCGGAATCGGTCACCTGCGCTGCGAGGTCCAGGAGCTCATCGGTGGTGTCACCCATGGCGGACACCACCACCACCACTTCGTTGCCGGCTTCCTGCGCGTCAACCACGCGCTTGGCCACGCGCTTGATGCCGTCGGCGTCCGCCACGGAGGAGCCGCCGAACTTTTGCACGATGAGCTGTTTGGTCACCGCACTGCCGGTGGGCAGCCCTTGCTGCTGCGTTGCGTTGTGCACTTCGGTAGTGGGCGAACTCATGCGCGTACCTTCATCGGGTTGTGGAGATCTAGAGGCCAGGCAGCCTGACGCCTGACGGCGCGACTTTCCCTGGACAGTTTATCGCCGCCCGCAGCGCGGCGTTGAATTGTGACCGAATCTCAGCCCGCAGGAGGAGCATTGGGAACGGGCGGCGGGCGTACGCTCAAGGGGTCGGAATGCTCAAAAACTGTGGGGGACAGGGGCGCAAAAAATGGCGATAGTGCCGGAAACATCGAAAGAACCGGACGGGCGGGACTCCGACGCCGGGATAACGGCCCGGGCGGTCAGCCGCAGCTTCGGCCCGGTGCGCGCCGTCGAGGATATGGACTTCCACGCCCCGGCCGGCAAGGTTACGGCGCTCATTGGCCCGAACGGAGCGGGCAAGACCACCCTCCTGCTGATGCTTGCCTCACTGCTTGCCCCGGACGCGGGCACCATCAGCGTGGGCGGGCTCGATCCGGCCCGGCACCGGGCAGAAGTCCGGAGCCGGCTCGGCTGGATGCCGGACACCCTTGGCGTCTGGGAATCGCTGACCGCGCGCGAAATCCTGACCCAAATGGCCCGCTTCTACCGGCTCCCGGCATCCGGGGTCGGGCAGCGGGTGGCAGGCATGCTTGAACGGGTCCGGCTGTCCGAGCTTGCCGACCAGCCTGCCCGGGTGTTGTCACGGGGCCAGCAGCAGAGGCTCAGCCTGGCACGGGCACTGATCCACGATCCCTCCGTCCTGCTCCTGGATGAGCCGGCCTCGGGGCTGGATCCGGGTTCCCGTGTCGAGCTGCGGACCATGCTCCGGCAGTTGGCGGCGGAGGGCAAGGCAGTGGTGGTTTCCTCCCACGTCCTCAGTGAACTTGACGAGATCGCGGACGGTGCTGTCTTCGTGAACAAGGGGAGGACAGTCCGGCAGCAGACCACCGAGGAGGCCGCGGCGGCCGGCCGGCGGTACGCCATCTCGGCCTCGGACATGACGTCGCTCGCGGCCAGACTCACCGAGCTGGGGCTGGTGTTCCGGCAGGAGGACGGGCGCCGGCCTGGGGTAAGCCTCCTGCTTCTCAACGACGGCGATGCGGAGCGGCTCCTGCGCGACCTGGTGCTTGCCGGCGTCGGAATCACTTCGTTTGCCCCGGCGTCGGGAGCACTGGAAGAGACATACATGAACCTCGAGGGGGAGCGGCAATGAGCACGCTGGCCGGGCACCGGCAGGAATCGTCCCTATCCGGCCACGCCGGAGCCTACCTGGCAGGCATTGGCCATGTGGTGGCCCTCGAACTGAAACAGCGGCTGCGCTCACGCGGCTGGTACATCATGCTTGCCATCTGGTTCGTGCTGACAGCGCTTGTGACATGGCTGACGTGGGCCAGCTGGAATGCCTCCCAGGCAGCCCAACGGGCCTACGGCGGCTACATCCCGCCGGAATCCGCCGGCCCGGGCTCGATGATCTTCGAAGTGGTGCTGGCGTTCGTCCTCCTGTTCGCCTTGCTGGTGGCGCCGGCCTTGTCGGCCAACGCAGTGAACGGCGACCGTGCCGGCGGAACGCTTGCCATCCTCCAGGTGACGCTGCTGGAACCCGGGCAGATCCTGTGGGGGAAGTTCTTTGCAGCCTGGCTGGCAGCCCTGGCGTTTCTCGTGGCCAGCATCCCGTTCCTGGTGATCGGGGTGGCGCTCGGCGGCTTGACGCCGGGTCACGTCCTGGTGTCGCTGCTGATGCTTGCCGTGGAGGTGGGGGTGGTGTGCGCCCTGGGTGTTGGCATTTCGGCCCTGGCCAACCGGCCGCTGTTTTCCATCGTAGTGACCTACCTTGCGGTGGCCGGATTGGCGGTGGGAACGCTGATCGCTTTCGGGCTGGGCAGCGGGCTCTCGCAGGGAACCGTCATGGCGAACAATGCCCAGTACCGGGCATACGAGCCGCTTGCCAACGGACCGGTGCAGCCGGAATACACCTGCGTCGGCCCGCTGCGGGAGCAACCTGCGACACGCACTGAGCGTGTGGCCTGGCTGCTCGCGATGAACCCCTACGTGGTGGTGGCAGACGCCATCCCCTACCCGGACCGCACCCTGCAGCATGGCTTCCCCACCTCGGGTGCCATCGAAGGCATCAGCCAGGGTGCCCGCTATGCGCTGGCCGGCCCCGAGGGTACCTATCCGTGCGCCAACGGCACCGTCCAGCCCACCTATCTCGGGCAAAAGACACCGCTGTGGCCACTGGGGCTGGGCCTTCAGCTGATGCTCTCAGGGCTGCTGATGTGGCTTGGCTGGCGTGCGCTCCGGACCCCGGCCCACCGGCTGGCCAGGGGTACGCGCATCGCCTAGCGGCGTAGCCGATGGGGCCACCGCGCAGGCGGGTGCTGGACAGGGCCACCCGGCTGGACCACGATTGAGGCAGTTGAAACTTCGGTGGCCGGTACCTCCCGGCCACAACCGGGGCTGGGGCTGTCCTTGGAAAGGCGGGGCTCCCATGACCGATGACCAGCACGTCTCTGCGGATTCCCACTACGAGCCCTACTTCGAGCCGATAGGGCCACGGCCAGGTGAGTGGCTGCCGCCTGAAGATGACGACGACGACGGCGGCCGCCGCCACGGACCCGGCTTCCGGGCGGAGCTGCTAGCGGCGGCAGCAGACTGGAGTGCAGGCGTGAGGACCTTGCGGTTCTGGGCCGTCGCCATGGGGGCTTTGTGTGCCACCTGGAGTGTAGTTGCGGGCCTGGTGCTCCTGCCCGGAACCGGCGGGGATTCAGCTGACTGGCTGCCCGTCCCCGTGCTCACGTACATGCTGGCGTCGTTGCTGCTCCCGGCCACCGCCGCTTTCACCTCGGTTCACTGGGGGATGGCTGCTTCCGGAAAGGCGGGTGCGGGCACGGACGCGGGGCGCGGCCTCCTCACGCCAGTGCTCGCCAGTGGCTTGCGGAGCCTGGTATTCGCGCTGCTCATCCTGCTGACGCTGCTGCTGCAGGCGGCGGCAGCCGGACAACCCGGAACCGTGGCTGCCATATCGGCTGGGGTGGCCGCCGTGGAGAGCGTCCTTTTTGGCGGCATGGGGGTGGCGGTGGCAGCACTGGGACGCCACGCTGTCCGGATGCGCCTGGCCGGGTGGGCGCTGGCCTTGGTCCTGGTTGCGGGCACCATTGCCGCCGGGTCCCTCCTGGTCCCCGCGGTGCGCAGCGAGGAACCGGTGACAGTGGCCATGAATGTGCAACGGGCGCCGGACGGAACTCCCATCGCCTATGAGTGCACGAGCATTACGGCAGGGATGACCGAGGTGTACAGGACGGAACGGATCACCTGGCTGGCCACGACAAGCCCGAGCGTGGTGTTTGTGATGCTGGCCGGGCAGCCAGGCGCCGGCGCTGAACTCCTGGGGTGGCTTTCCGCGGCACTGCAGGAAGCGGCGGATGGGACCCGGGTGGCATGCGTCAACGGTGAACCGCGAAGCCCCGATACCCCACGCATGCCCTTGGCCGCGGTGGGCCTCCTTCTGCAGGCAGCCGTGGCGGGCGCGCTGCTGGCGGCCGCGCAGGTGGCTGCGGTCCGTCGCCGGAATCTACCCTAAGGGCCGCACAGCGCCGGCATCCGCGGGATCAGGTCAGGGCGTTGCGGCGGCCTTCGAACGCACGTCCCAGCGTGACCTCATCGGCGTACTCAAGGTCGCCGCCCACGGGAAGACCGGAGGCAAGCCTGGTCACGCTGATGCCGATGGTTTTGAGCATGCGGGCCAGGTACGTGGCCGTCGCTTCACCTTCGAGGTTTGGATCGGTGGCGATGATCACTTCCTGGATGGCACCATCGTTGAGCCGGGTCAGCAGTTCCCGGATCCGGAGTTGCTCCGGCCCGATGCCGGCGATCGGATTGATGGCCCCGCCCAGCACGTGGTAACGGCCCCTGAACGAGCGCGTCCGCTCCACGGCCAGGACGTCCTTGGACTCCTCCACCACGCAAATGACGGCGGGGTCGCGGCGGGGGTCGCGGCAGATATTGCAGAGCTCCTGTTCGGTGACGTTGCCACACACCGTGCAGAACTTGACCCGGTCCTTGACAGTGGTGATCGCGTCCACCAGCCGTTTCATGTCCTGTGGATCCGCTTCAAGGATGTGGAACGCCAGCCGCTGTGCGGACTTGGGTCCCACGCCTGGAAGGCGTCCAAGCTCATCTATCAGCTCCTGGACAGCACCTTCGTACACAGTTTCCTCTTTAGCTTGGAGTGGACAGCGGGTAAAGCGGCAGGGGTCCATCCGGCTCACGGCCGGACAGTCCAGTCAGTGGCGGGGCGGCAGGGGGCTTCCGTCGGCAGAGCGCTCTTCAATCAGCTTTCCGCCCAGAATACGCTCAACCGCCGCGCGGCCGAACACCCCGGATTCTTCGATGGTTTCATCGTCGGCGCTTGGAACGTCCTGCACGTAGCTGGTGGCAGTTGATACTGCGCGTGCGGGTGCCTTG
The DNA here is from genome assembly GCF_059090085.1 of Arthrobacter sp. K4-10C. Taxonomy (NCBI): domain Bacteria; kingdom Bacillati; phylum Actinomycetota; class Actinomycetes; order Micrococcales; family Micrococcaceae; genus Arthrobacter; species Arthrobacter sp. K4-10C. The sequence goes on from NZ_JBNHFI010000004.1 coordinate 116,267, forward strand.
GCGCGGCCGGCCTCAGCTTCCGGGCTGTTGGACAGCCGCTGGTAGAGGCTTTGCCGGCCGTTCCCTGCTGAAGGGGACGCAACAGGAGAAGGTGCGCCGGCCCTGGACGGGACGGCCGCAGGCACAGCGGCAGGCGCCGGCCGTGCAGCGGTGGCGGGACCTGCAGCGGGCACAGCAGCGGCCATCGCGTATTCCGGCGCCCGGACCTGTTCCGCCCCCGACGGCGTTCGTAGCTCCGCCCCGGACGGGGTGACCTGTGACCGATCCGCGAGTGCCGCCGCAGGGACAGCGGCAAGACCCCAGTCCGGTTCGGTGGTCGCCCCCGGTGACGTGACGGGAATGGACGGGGGAACCTGGGCAGTGGCTGGTTCGTAGCGGGGTGCTGGAACCTGCCCGGCCTCCGCGTCCATGGAGGCGGAAGCAGGGAACCTTCCTACGTTGCTTTCGTTTCCAACCACCCACACGCCAGGTGCTTGTTCCACTGCACGGGCCCAGGGGTCCTGGGCTGCGTCATTCGCCGCAGGCTTATGCGCTGCCGTTAGTGCTCCGGGGGAAGCAGTGGCCGGGGAAGCCCCGGACGGGGAAGCCTGAACGGGAGATCCCGGGGTGCCGGGTCCTCCGGCAGTGCTGGTGTCCGGCGAGGGCGGGGGTGCAGGTGGGCGCCGGTCCGCAGGTGCCGATGAAGGCTCCCAGTCCATGGGAGGTTCCTCGTCCAGCGGAGGAGCGTCTTCATCCCGGGGCGAACCCCAGTCGTCGTCCGAGTACGAGTAATCGCCCTCCAGCGGAGGATAGGAGTTCGAGCGGGCGGCAGTGGTGGCCGGAGCCGCCTGCTGGGAGCCGTCGGCCGCGGGGCGCCGGGTTAGGCCCCCGGGGCCATAGGAATCCGGAGCTGGCGCAGAAGGTGCGGGCACAGAAGGCGCAGCCATAGAAGATGCCGGCACAGAAGTTGCGGGCACAGAAGATGCCGGCCCCGCGGATCCGGTGGTTGCCGGTGCGCCGGACCGGGAGGCTTCAGGAGCAGGAGCAGGAGCAGGAGCAGGAGCAGGGGCAGGAGCCGGGCCGGGTGCAGGAGCAGGTGTGGGCGCGGTTGGGTTTGGCGCGGGCGGGGCAGGAGCAGGGGCCAGGCCCCAGGCCACGTCAGCGGACGTGGGGGCCGCCGCTTCGCTCATTGGTGCTTTTGGGTTTGGGTCAGAGCTCGCTTGCTTTGCGCCACCGGCAACAGCGTTGATCTGGCAGTCAATCCCGACTGTCTTATGAATCGCCTGGCGCAGGTTTTCGGCGTGGTCAGCCCGCCCGAAGGCGCCAGCGAGTCCGGACGTGGTGAACGACAACGTGAGGACGGAGCCGTCGAAAGCACTCACCTGCGCGTTGGGCTCCACCAGTGCCCACGTGCTGCGCTTGATCCTGGACAGAGTCTGCAGGACATCGTGCCAGGCGCGGCGGAGTACCTCGACGTCCCCCATCGCCGGGGGAGCGGGGCGCGCCTGGGCGGAGGAGCCGGCAGCGGAGGCAGATCGCTGCGGGGGGCTTTCGCCTGCGGGAGTGGTGTCAGTCTGCCCACGACCGGTGGAGGAAGGCGCTCCTGCTTCCGGGTGGGGAGCCTGTCCGGCGGGAGGCAGGGCGGCGACCGGGGCAGGGCGCTCCGGGGAGTGGCCCTCTGGAATTGGGCGGGCAGGAGCCTGGCGTACGGGACCGGGCTGCCCAGGCGAATGGCGGCCGGCTGAGGGCGCTTCAACCGGCCAGTCGCTGGTGGTCACGCGGGGAGGGGTAAGGGGAGCCCCGGCACCTGCATCCGAAGTTGCGATGCCGGCAGGTGCGGGAACCTCCGGGCGCGGTTCAGCGGAAGTGCGTTCGGGAGCGGAGGCTGGTTCAGACGTGGCCTGCTGAATCGATGTGGCCTGCTGGGGCTGGTTCTGCCGCGGTGAGGCCGCCACCTGCGGCGGGGCGGAAGGCGCAGGGTTAGCGGTGGACGCAACTGGAGACGCCGCGGGGGCGCCGACGTCGTTCCCTGCATAGTTGAAGCGCCGTTCCACACGGTCTATCCGGGCAGCCAGGCCGCGCTCGTTCTGGTCGGAGGTGGGCAGCAGGATCCTGGCGCAGAGCAGCTCAAGGTGCAGCCGCGGGGATGTAGCACCCGTCATCTCGGTGAGCGCCGTGTTTGTGACGTCCGCGGCCCGCGACAGCTCTGCTGAACCAAGGTTGTGGGCCTGGTTCTGCAGCCTGGCGATCTGGTCCGCTGGCATCCCGCGCAGGATGGTGTTCGCGCTTTCCGGCATGGCCTTGACGATGATCAGGTCGCGAAAACGCTCCAGCAGGTCTTCAACGAAGCGGCGCGGGTCGTGACCGGTCTGGATCACCCGGTCCACCGCCCGGAATACCGTGGCGGCATCGGAAGCAGCCACCGCCTCAACCACATCATCCAGCAGCGAGGCGTGGGTGTAGCCCAGCAGCGCGACCGCAAGCTCGTAATCAAGCCCGTTGGACCCGGCGCCTGCCATGAGCTGGTCCAGGACGGACAGCGAATCACGGACGGACCCGCCGCCGGCGCGGATCACCAGCGACAGGACGCCGGGGGCCACGGGGACGTTCTCCTGGTTGCACAGGAGTTCGAGGTAGGCCATCAGGGGCTCGGGCGGCACCAGCCGGAAGGGGTAATGGTGCGTGCGGGAGCGGATGGTCCCGATAACCTTGTCCGGCTCGGTGGTGGCAAAGATGAACTTGATGTGCTCCGGCGGTTCTTCGACGATTTTCAACAGCGCGTTGAAGCCCGCGGACGTGACCATGTGCGCTTCGTCGATGATGAAGATCTTGTAGCGGTCCCGGACAGGGGCAAAGGTGGCCCGTTCACGAAGATCGCGGGCGTCGTCCACACCACCGTGGCTGGCGGCATCGATCTCGATGACGTCCAGCGATCCCGACCCGCCGCGGGCCAGTTCGATGCAGCTGGGGCACTGGCCGCAAGGGGTGTCCGTGGGGCCTTCAGCGCAGTTGAGGCAACGGGCCAGGATGCGGGCGGACGTGGTCTTGCCGCAGCCTCTGGGGCCGGAAAAGAGGTAGGCGTGGTTGACGCGGTTTTTCCGCAAAGCCGTCATGAGCGGCTCGGTGACATGCTCCTGCCCGATGACGTCGGCGAACGAGTCGGGACGATATCTGCGGTAGAGGGCGGTAGTAACTGTCACAGAGAAAACCCTACCAATCCGGGCCGACATCCTGCCGCCCTGTGGGGGAATAGTAAAGACCCCCCATGCACCCGCCAGAGCCCGTCTACCCTTGCTACCTTCCGGTCCTGGGGGAGTTCAACAGGATGACGCCACATGAGGGGCCGTCAGATACTTTACCCGATCATCGGGCACGGTTCGAATCGGGCCCCGGGGGCCAGCCTTCCACCCGCCAACTCATGAATGCCGGTTCCTCGTAGGGGTGGGCCGCCCGCAACGCTGCAACCACCCCTGACAGCAGCCGCTCCTCGACCACGCACTCGATTCTGTCCTCAGGCACCTCCTCCGGCCTGCCGGCTTCCCCCAGAAAAGGCCTGGCGCCGTCCTGCGGGAAGAAGCGGCCGGTGCCAGGAGATGTGAAGGAGCAGTGCGAATAGTTTCCGATCCGCCCTGCGCCGGCGTCGCCGATGGCCGCCAGGACAAGTTCTGTATGGGTTCTGGGCGAATAAATCACCAGGGCATGGAGCTGGGTCATGGATCCACTGTGCCGCAAGGTCAGGCAGATTCCCCGGATTTTCATTGCTTATCCAAGCGGCACCCACGATCATGGGTATGTACACCGATTGGGGCAATCTCAAGATTGTGAGCTGCGTGGCCTGGCTGAACGGGGCCGGACCCGGCAGCTCAACGGAGGTACCTACGGAATGGGCGCGTTGGGGGCGTCCATTTCTGGTTAAGCCGCCGGACCCTGTCGTCCCCAGCCCTAACGTATGGTCCAGGGATCCCCCGGCGGCACCCAATTTGGGCTATGCGCAAAACGTCAGGTAGTCTTGTACCTGCTTTTGATTCAGAAGCAGTTGGAGAATTCGCCTAGCGGCCTATGGCGCACGCCTGGAACGCGTGTTGGGTTAACGCCCTCGGGGGTTCAAATCCCCCATTCTCCGCCACAAGAAAAGCGGCTCTGACCTGCGGAAACGTAAGTCAGGGCCGCTTTCTTTTTGTCTCATGCAAACAGCTATGCAATAGGGGCTAGATGGAGGGCTACGACAGCAGTTGGCTAAGCCTTGCAACAGCATCACGCTGCATTGTGGGAGTCACGTGTGAGTAGATGTTCATCGTGGTGCTGATGTTGGAGTGTCCTAGGCGCTCCTGCACAACTTTCGGATGAACACCCGCCTCTAGTAGCAGAGTTGCGTGGGTGTGCCTCAATTCCTTGAGTGTCACTGCTTTGAGGTTCTCCTCGCCGAGGGCCTTACGAGCGTTAACCACCCGCGTCCGCCAGCGGCGGCCCACTTCATTCGGAGACCGAATCTCTCCCGCCACGTTTCCAAAAATATAGGCATCGGATCGAACTAGCTCAAGTGAAAGGGTTCCACGCTTCCGCTTGTATCGCTGGAGTACGTCAGCAGTCGCGTCGTCTATGTCGATTGGCCTGGCGCCGTTCGCTTTCGTGCTCTTGGTCTGGTTGCGCTTGATCGTGTCGGCCGCCCGCCTGACGCTGATCCTCAGGTTTTTTGCATCAAGGTCGGACCAACGCAAGGCCAGTGCCTCACTTCGCCGCATGCCCGTCTGCGCTATCACGTGCCACAAAGGGTGCAGATCATCTAGGTAGATGTCTCGATCCCACTGCATGAAGCCATTCAGCTCCGCTGGCGTCCACGTTACAATTTCTGGCTTAGCGGCTCGAATCTGCTTTCCTGTAGGGGCGTTAACCGTCTTCGTCTTGCGTGCAACGTTGATGCCAATAAGCCCGTCGTTAACGGCTAAATCCAGCATCGCCCCTATAAGTACGTGTACCTTGCTCACACTGTTGGCAGAAAGCGGATCGCCCACGTGCCCTGCATCTTTTCGCCCGGACTCTCGTAACTCCCTGTAGTGCCGCTGTAGTCGAGTTGCGGTCAGGTTGTCGAGTCTCACGCTGCCGAGATAGGGAGTCACATGGTTTCGAGCCATTTTTCGGTACCCGTACATCGTGGAGCTTTCCAGCTGAAGGCCGTCCAGCCACTGTTCTATGTAGGTTCCAACTGTCGGAGTTCCTGTCGCCGTAAAAGCCAGCTGGTTCTTGAGCTTCTTCCTAGCCTCCTGAAGCGCGTCGTCTGCCTCCGAAGCGGTGGCGAAGCCACCCTGGCCTGTAAGACGCATACCGTCCTCCGGGTGCTCTGGGTCCCTGGGCACCATGAGCTGCCACCGCCATCGTGTACCGGCTTTGATCGTGTACTTGGTAATCGACCCAGCGCCTCGACGACGGGTGCGTGTCTGAGCCCTAGGCATTGTCAGCCGCCCGGACGATAGTCACAGTCCGCATATCAGGGCTATCAGTGATGGGTTTAGGCGGCTCAACACCCCAACGCCTGCGGATCTCATCTTCTATACGTCGGGACTCTGCGTGGGCCGCGGCCGCGGCGTCCCGGTAGTGCTTTACCAGATCTTTTTGGTTCTTTATGTCCATTGCATCGGCCATGACGACCGCCTCGTAGAACTTTTCACGCTGCGCCTCATGTTCATTGAACTTAGCAATCACCCCGATGGGGTGTTCCTCCGTGGGTGGTTGTCCATCGCCTCGTACCCAACGGGCTGCACGCCATGTACTCACGGTGTTAGCGGGCAGTATTTCGACCTCACTTTCAATGCCTAGGGGCAGGATCAATAAGAGCGGGGTGGTCTGCAGGGCTTCGGCGATCACGAGGATTTCGGCCAGAGAGATGCCTTTGCGGCGGCCGTTTTCCATGTTCGCAAGGGTGGTCCGCAGCATGGGGTATCCAAGCGCCACGCACGCGTCCGCCAGATCCTGATAGCTCATTTTCAGTGCGATGCGGCGTCCCTTTATGCGAGACATGACGCCTGTGGTAAGCCGCTCAGGCCAATCTTCGGGTGGGAGCAAATTCTGAGAAGTGTTCATGAATCATGACGATACACGTGCTTTTGGCATGAATCTACTTGCCAGAACATTTTTAACCGTGTAGAACTTTGCTGTACACAAAAAAACACGATGAAAGCGATGATGTGCGGAATTATGGACAAGGACCTGATGGTAGAAACGCTCGAGGATCTGAAGCGCTCAACCAAGGCGGCTGTAACGAGAACCGAGGTCGCCGCTTTGTTTGGTGTGGACCCGCGCTCTGTCGACCGAGCGATTGAGGCTGGAGACATTCGGTGCGTTCGCTTTGGCAAACGCGTGATGATTCCCAGGGAGCCGCTCCTGGCCCTACTTTCCGCACGTGAATAGGTCAGGACGTAGTTGGTTTGACCTGTTGCCGGTGCAGCTCACGTACTGATCATGAGCACAAGCCGACTTACGCGAATGACTAGCAACATCGCAGTAGGCCGCTGCTGGAGGGCGGCCCCACTTGGCTGGACCGAAGAGCAACAGATCGCGGGAGCGAGCGGATCCGCCCACCAATTCCATGGAGCTCTAGACGCGGGTCCCGGTCAATCGCGGTGCCCACTCGTCTGCGATCGCTGTTTCTGAACTGAACCTTCGAAGTCCGGCACTGGACTAACTAGAAATTTGAGGAAAACACAATGAAAGATACGACCCCTAGCCACGCATCCGTTTTGACTGCTCTGAGTTCGGGCCCGGAGACCATCCTGCGAGAATATTCCGCTGGCGTTCTTGGTCGGCGGGAGGACAACTTGCAAGGTGGCGCGCCAGGCCAGAAGGATGACCTCTTGTTGGCTGGGTTACATGCACAGGCGAGTGCGGATGCCGCGATGATTGCTGGGCTAACCGGGCGAGCTTCGGTGGCATTTCAACGTGCGCAGGCACGACTTCCCGTGGCTGAAGCAATGATGCGGCGCGCGGCGCTGATACCCGATCACATACCCGCACCCTATGTTGTCGTCACATTGCAGGGCAGTGGATTCTATCAATTGACTGTTGAGCCCGGACGCTCGCAGAGGTTCGCGCTGAAGCCCAGTTGGTGGCGGGCGACGGGGCGACAGAAGCAAGCCGCATTCGACCACGCGTTGCAGTTGATGGGTTATCACCGGACGGGGCCCTGGCAATCCTGTGCTGCCGGGAGCCGCGATATCGGCATTTCCATTCTGCAAGCACTCATCGGGCCGATTGGGGCTAAGAATGCTTAAGCAACAGGATGCTTGGGGCGACCCCGCCTTCCAGGACGAGGCTGTTGCAGGTCCTTGGGGAGAGTTTGCTACTCCGAAAATTACAGAAGATGAACCGATTCCGTTGCGCTTGGAACCAGCGGGACCGCCATTTCCGGTGGAGATTCTGCCCAAATGGTGGGGTGCTTACGTCACCGCGTTGGCAGTGGCGACTCAAACTCCGGTAGACCTTTCGGCGTCGGTCAGTCTCGGGGTTATGGCGGCGTGTGCTGCGGGTCGGGTCCGAGTGCGATTGAATCGGAGTTGGACTGAACCACTGAACCTTTACACGGTCGCTGCAATGGCCCCAGGGAATCGTAAGTCCGGAGTCTATAAGGCGGTGACTTGGCCGCTTCGCACGTTCGAAAAGGACCTGATCGAGTCTGTGCGTACGGAAATTCGACAACAGGAAACAACTAAAAAACTCCGTGAGGACAAGGCGGAAAGGCTTCGTAGGGATGCGTTGAAGGATGCTGCCGCGGAAGGGGAGTATCTACAAGCCGTTCGCGAGGCGGATGAGAGCCAGGTTGCCCCTGCACCCCGGCTCATGGTCGACGATGCGACCCCGGAAGCCATCGCGTCATTGGCGGCATCGCAGGGAGGCCGAATCGCCATAGCATCAGCGGAGGGCGGTATTTTCGACATCTTTGCTGGGCGGTATAGCGGTGCACCGAATATGGAGGTTCTGCTTAAGGGCCATTCTGGCGACTCTCATGTGATAGACCGCAAGGGCAGGGAAAGTGAACGCATTGACTCATTGACGGTAACCATGATCCTTACGGTCCAGCCCTCGGTGCTGCGACAAATCGGGTCCCAGTCGGTCGATAAGTCGAGAGGTGAACTGGAAAGGTTTCTTTACTGCCTTCCCAGATCACACGTGGGGTTTCGTAACATCGATGCTGCTCCGGTCCCGGAGGAGACAGAGCTGGCTTACCGAGAACGGGCGTTGGAGTTGGCAGCCCGGCTTTATTCGGTGCCGGGTGAACCTGCACTCACTCTCGAGCCAGGCGCCGACGACGTCTTCCGGTCGTGGCAGATCGAAGTGGAACAGGCGCTTCGCCCGGAGGGAAAGCTTGGGAGTCCCCGACTGATCGGCTGGGGATCGAAGCTTGTTGGGGCAACAGCCAGGTTTTCGGGCATCCTTCATTTGGCCGGCGGGTATCCGATCGAGATCCCGATCAGTGGCGAGACGATGGAGGCCGCCGTGAGTCTTGGGCGGTACTACGCCGGTCACGCTGACGCGGCCTTTACGATGATGTCGGACCATGAGAATCACCGATCGGCGGGTATGTTGCTTGCCACAATTCGCCGTTATCGCTTGGCTGAGTTCAGCCGGACCGAACTCATGTCCAAGGCTTCCAGGTCGACGTTTCCGGATGCTGAATCTCTACGCCAAGCGTTGGGAGTGCTGACAGACCATGGTTGGGTGACGGCCCTGACCATGGATGAGAGGGAAGGGCCTGGGCGCCGACCTTCTCCAAGATATAGGGCCCACCCAAGTGCTCTCCGGTAGGAGAATCGGCCAGATCGAGTCGTGGCCGCGGGTCGTGCTTGAATTCCGCATGGCTACTAATGAATCAATGGAAATCAGAATCATGATATCGTTATGGCAAAGCATCCAAAACATGAAACCAGCCCGAATCTCTTGTAGAGTTCGGGAGGGGTCACCCGTATCCAGCGCAGTCCGCGCAGGATAGCCAAGATCGGTGAGCCGCACCTGGGCGGTCGCTATGGCAATAAGTGATGAGACGAATTTCCTGACTGGCGCGAGGAGCCATACCGTATCAACAGCCTTCCTTGCCCGGCGGGATCTTCCAGGTCGGACCCAAATGCGACACTGGTACGCATGGACGACAACAGAACATCAATGGCTATACGGGCGCAGGTCAAGCGCAGGCGTGAGGAAATGGGGCTGACCGCCGAGGAGTTCGCTGAGCGACTGGGCTGTACTGTCGCGGCACTCAGGTCGCTCAAGTTCAACGATTCCGACAACGAGCTGCGGGAGAAGATTGAGAAAGTTCTCGAATGGCGGCGCGGCAGCATCTCGGACATGTGGGAATCCCGAACTAACGCCGAGACGATCACCGACCTCAAGGTTCCCGATGAATCGGAGCACCCCGACCTCTGGGGTGCGACCGGACCCTCACAGAGGCCGGCGGCCCATCTCTCAGACGCCGAGTTGACTGCGGAGTTCGCCTACCGGCTCCTACGCAAGACAGCGGATGTGGCCTACCGGCTTATAACCAGGAGGCAGTACCAGCGGCTCCACATGGAAACATCGAAGATGACCAGAAGCTCTGATCGGATCGCTGACGAATAACACCCGCTGCAAGAGCCGGACATCACTTTCCCAGTTCCGGCTCTTGCCATTTTCAAGAATCAGTTTCCAGAATCGAAGGATTCCGTCGGAGCAGTGGGCCGCCTCCCAGACCGGCAAACAGCAAACACAAGATTCGTTAGCAGAGCCTCGCAAGGCACACTCAAGCATTCGGTTGACATGGGACCGGTAGGTAGCCGTGTCTAGCCGGGCCACCGGGCACTTAGGCTGTTTTTTGGCTTGGCGAGGAACCGTACTTCAGTAGCCGTGCTAGACAGGGTTGGTGTAGCGGAAGGTAAGCAACGCCACCCCCTCTGGCTTGCGCCCCTGAGAACACTTCTTCTTGGTTCGCGGTCGGGAAAGGCATGACTTCCGTCCGGGAAATTTCCCCGCGGCAGTTGGCGAACTGAAGTGGGTGAGGCGAGTGCGTCTTCGTGAGCAGCAGGAAGGCAGACTAGCTGGCCACAAGTCCCATGGTTATTGCCTTCTCGGTTCCTGAAAATCCGTTGGGAGTTTTCCAGCAGACGATTATCCCTAATTCGTCGAGCAACTCAACGAATGCTTCGTTAGGGAAAGCGTCGTACACCGCGAGAAGTGGGGCATCCGAATTCTCCGGCCTCAGAAACTTCCTATATTCGAATAGTTGGCCGATGGACTCTCGTACACCCGACGCAGGATGCCGCGCATCCAAGATCTTGATTTCAACTAGTACTTCGGAGTCGTTGGAGAGTAGAACCAGATCAATAGGATGGTGGTTAGTGGCGGGGACGAAGCCGCGGGCCTTCTCGAATTCCCCAAAGTCTCTGACTAGTTGCTCATGCCGGCGCTGGCGTCGTTGGGGCTCAATGTAAGACCTTGCAGCAATTATGTAGTCGTCGCTGCTCTTTGGTGCAAAGACAGGCTCCCGTTTTGAGTTCTTTGTGCCACCGCGCGCCGGAGTAGCGAACGAGCCGGAGGCCCTCTTCAATGCATCTTCCTTCGCCGTAACGGCGGAATCATATATATCCAAGAAGAGGTCTAGTGTTTGCACCAGCTCATTTTCATCAGGGAGGTCATTGAGGTCCCACGTCTTGGCGAGCACATTGCCGGCTTCGTACGATCGCAACAACGTACCGGAACCCAGAGCGATCTGGGCCTCGAGATGTAGAGCAAGTTCCGGTTGCAGTAGACCACGCAGGTGCAAAGCTTCGGCTCGAAGAAGGTCGTTCCCCGAAATCGGCAGTGTCCTTGCCCTCTCAGCCGCTTTTGTGACGCCTTGATTCAGGCTCAGCGAGACTTTCAGACGGTCTTGATCAAACAAGTAAACTATATAAAGGCCCTCGGTTGGGCTCTGGGTCACTTCATCGTTGAGTATTGCAACCCAAAGTCCTAACGGAAGCGCGCCAACTCCCTGACTGATCTTGACGCTATAGCCCGCGGGGAGGCGATCCTGGATAGCTGATTTGAAGTCAGTCAATGACGAAAAGATCGGCTGCTTCAAACCGAGCGGAGACAATCGGTCGTACGTATGTACGCCGATTTCCTGAAGAGCCTGCGTCATTTCCATGAGTTCCTCACAGCTGGTTGTACTTCGTTGAGTTACCCCGAGATTTTTCGACTGGGTACTTGAGCGAGTTCTTGTCGACTTTTGATACGGCCGCCTCCACAAGGTCACGGTTCACGGACTGGGAGAAGCTAATCAGATATAGCAAGACGTCAGCTGCTTCATCCATTGCCCGATTGATCGTCTCTTCTGAAATTTCTTCGTCTGAATCTATCCACTGCAGCTCGGCTGCCAACTCGCCCGCCTCACCACAGATCGCCATCGCGAGGTTCTTGGGAGTGTGAAACTGAGTCCAATCACGCTCATTCCTGAAATTCTCCACGGCGCGCACTAGATCATCGAATCGGTTCGGCATCACATCATGCTAGCCCGTGAGCCCCTGAGCCTGTGAGCCCGTGAGCCTGTACGGCCAGCAAGTTCCATTCGGGCCATTGTGTTCTGAGTCGCGGGACTACTCCGCAGGTCCACGGTGGCATGTTGAGGCCAAAAGTTCCTCGATCCCCCCGAGGTCCAAATGTCCAGGATCGGAGATAAGGCAGATTTGGCTAGTGGATCGATACCTCAAATCGGGTTACTAGCCAGAATGGGTTTTACGGATTCTGCGGATTCTACGGCGCTTCGACACGGGCTGGATGCCGCCCTAGGCGCTGGTCGAAGCCGGGTAGGAACACTCATCGAGGGAATCCCGTCGAGGTACTTGTCTGAACGACTGATGAGAATTACGGATTGTACGGATTGCACGGCGGCGCCTGAGTTCATGCTGACCATGCCAAAACACTCCTTTCTGCTGCCGGACTATGAACAGAGACGTGGTTCTTATGCACTCATGGATGGCGGGTGTTTTTCTACATGCCTTGATAGCCCACGGTTCCCTTCCCCTCTCTTTGCGCGCGTGGTCTTGATTGAGGCATCCCTTTCGTCCGGGCTTATCCAGGAGGATAAATGCAGCCAGTTCCGCTGGGGTTGGCTAACTGGGCTGGGTTTTGAGGGCAGGACTGCTTCGGCTCGGGTCGCCTGGCTGTGGTGGCTAAAACGATCCTTCGATAAGGAGTGTCGGTGCATTTCTGGAAACCATCATCAGCCAAAGACCCTGACCGTAAGGATCCAGTTTCCCGCTATTAATGTCATCACGTGGTCGGCATCCGTTCCGCCGCCGAGGCTCTGATAGCGGATGGGCATGTGATCTCGGTGGGGAGACGGGTTCTCGCAGCAATAATTCAGACACATTCCGCGAAAGTCTGGATCAAGTACTCACGCGTTTGTGGTCGTAAGTGGCCCGTACTTTACAGTCAGAGCCATGGATTGGTGGAAAACCCTCGCGGCAGGGGCAGAGCAATTTCACAAGGATTACCCTGGGACGCTGGAGGTCCTGGGCGTCGTAGTGCCCATCCTGTTGGCGATAGCGCCTGGAATTGTGGCAGTTGTGAGAAGCAAGAGAGCAGCGGCAAACTCGCAGCCAGCCCCAAAGCAGGGGCGCTGGGCATCGACCGTTCTGCGCATTGCCGCCGGCATCGGAAATGTCATCACCCGTCTTAGGACTGATCCCGAGGTAGCTAAGACAGCGATATCAAAAAGGGACACTGAGATCAGTGATCTCAAGGGCCAACTTGCTAAAGCTCGCAAGGATAGCCGCGATGCCGAACAACTCAGGGACCTGGTAGCTGAGCTTGAGGACAAGCTAGCGCAGTCAACGGCAGAAATTGAGCGGCTCAACAAGAATTGGCTTCGCGCGAGGGGCATGGATACCCTTGCTAACCAAAAGTCCTTTGAAGCTATGCGGCCAAAGCACGTCCCCGAGGCAGAGTGGCGCATTCGTCGTACACCTGACACGGGCACCCTGGAATTGTCCAACGTGGGTTTGGGTACCGCGACGGGAGTCGTGGTCAAGACCAATTTCCCCAAGGAGGTTACGCTCAGCGACGCTCATTTCAGTGAGGCGGACAATAGGTTCAGTGAGCTTTTCAAGATTGAGCCCGCATCCTTTCTGGACAATTTTGACCTTGACTTTCACGTGCACTGGTGGGATGAAGCCGGAAGGCCGCAGACCCAAATAAAAAAGGCGGTTGGATCCTAAAATCCAAACCGTCGAATGCGCCCCCGGCCTGTTGGCGCGTGACCATGGAGTAGTAGAAGGTCATTCGTTGCACGAGCTGGGTCTGCGCGGCAGGGAGGGTTGCCGGCATGAGGAGGTGACGTCCAACTCCGATGGCTCGAGCAATCAGTCGCATGCCGTATCACCCTGGCGCAACTACCACGCATGCCGCGGCCCTCATCCGCCTGCGATGGCGTCGCGGCTGTACATTCCGGGCCTGGATTCAGGGGTGCGCCGGGAGTGAGAACCGCCTGCGCCGACTGCCATCGCGTTAGATACCCGCAGTGGCTCCAGCAGCCGTCCCCGTCATCTAGGAATTGACGTCACGGACCATGACACACGCGGCTGCCTTGGCGAGCCGCGGTTCTGTCCTTTGCCACACCTGGCTTCGTACTTGGTTCGTAGCTCTTGCGCCGTACCTTTGTAGCTGCTACGTTGAAGAAGTGGTTATCTACGAAGTTGCTACGAAGGGAGTCACGAAGTGCGGGTAGGTCACGCTGATGCACAGTATATGTTCCGCGAACTGGGGAAGGCACTGGGATACAAAGTCCGCAACACCTGGAACCGGAACCTCCCTACGGACGGAGTGTGGATGTTGCCCGGAAGTGGCCTTCTGCTTCCCAGGGTTCCTGCTGTAGCAATAGAGGTCGCCGTGAGCGAGGGGCCCAAGGCCATCAAGGGGAGTCTGGACATCCTTGCGGAGGTGAGCCCCGCGCTCGGGATACTTCTCATAAACGAGGTCGAGATCCGTCGGTACGAGATCAGTAAGGGGATTGACCCTGAGGTTATCGACCAACGGCTTAACGGTCGTTTCGCATCCGCCCACGACCGCGTTCTGCGCCACCAGCAGCGGATTGAGGTTTGGTCTTACGCTCAACTGCAACACCGCTACCGCCTCGCCACCGGCAATTCTAACCCCGAAACACTCGCCCGCCTCGTGGGCTAGCAGCATCGATAACAACTCACAACAGTGGAGGAAAAAAATGCCTAAGTTCGTTAAAAACTTTTTGATCGAGGACGTCGACTGCATCTCCCGGCGGGGCATCGGCCAGGTCTACAAGGGCCGGATCACCATTGGTGATCTGGCTGATTGCCTGGTTGCCGGTGACATCAAATACGCTCCCAAATATCAGCGCGGCATGAACAGCAAGAAGAAGAGCGACGGCAGTGACTTCGATTCGACCACCTTGCTCGAGATTACGAACGAGGATCTGGACATCCAGATCTCTCGCGCGTCGGCCATTGCTGCTAAATTCCTCATGGGCGACGACGGTGACATTGACCGCGAATTCTTCAACCCGGATATCCTCTGGAACGCTCGCAAGGAGGAGGGCCGACCGCAAGTCGATTATGACCTCAAAAAGCGGACGCTGACTGTGCACTCCACCATTACCATTCCTGACAGCGCCCACCGGCACTATTCGTGCTACCTGCTCAAAAAGTGGCACGCGGATCCCGACAGTATTCCGGATGAGGTCGTTGTCGCTGAGGACGGTGACGCCATCGACGGAGCGTTGTTGCGTGAAGCCATCAAGAGCTTTGACCCCTACGACGACCAGCACAGCAGCGTTTTCGTGACGATCTTCAACGTGCCCGCAGCGCACGAAGGGCGGTTGTTTGACGAGTACAACGTTGAGGGGAAGAAGCCGAGCACGGCCAGCGCTATCGATATGTACGGGGACAAGACAGCAAGCCGCCGATTCGTAGAACACCTGATGAAGCAGTGCTCGATCTTCGACCGCTATGAGATCGAGATGCGGGCCAACACAATCGCTGCAGCGTCCCGCAAGATCACGACTGTGGCCACCCTCGATGTCGCTATCAAGCCGTTCCAGAAGCGGCTTTTGGAACTCGAGGCCAAGAAGAACAAGACGCTGTATGCCGACCTCGTCGACTTTTTCAGCCACTTCTACACAGAATGGTCCAAGCACTACAGCGAATTTCAGCCGACTGCCTCCGGCAAGGCCCGTCAGGAGCTCCGGACGGTCTCGTTCGCAATGTCTAACATCATGTTCTTCCCGATGTTCCGGATGGCCTTCGAACTTTGGGAGGATTACACAGCCAAGGGCATCGACTGGCGCTCTGAAAAGACTTGGCGCGACGGGCTCGCTCGTTTGGCCGGCAACGTCGAGGCGGAGATCGACGGCCAGACAGTGCAGGTGCCGGTCATGGCACGCGACCACGTGGACGCCAGCGGCAACCTTGTCGAAGGAAATCCTGCATGGCGCGGTCTGATCCTCGTTCAGCAGTTTGACGCGACGGGAAGCCCTCGCGGATGGAGCCTCAGCAGCACTCGTCAGACGCGGGACGCGGCATACCATTACCTGATGAAGGTGGCCGGCCTCAGTACGGGCAAGGACAAGTAAGCAAACTCCTTGTTTGCACCGGAGGGGCCTCCTTACGGGGCCCCTCCGGCGCGTCAGGCTTGCGGGCTGAACACGCACTTTGGTTCCTTGGGCGGAGGAGCGTGCAGCCGAGTGTCATCGCATGGTTGACGGGGCGCCCAAGCAGGTCAATCTGCCCACGGCACTTCGTATTCGTAGGAGAGCGGCTTGAGCGCGGCGAACTCCGGCTTCCAACCCTCAAGGAGCCGGGTGTCTCCACCTGAAGTGATTGGAAGGCCTTCCGCATCAAAGGAAAGACTGATGCTGCTTACGATGAACAGGTCGGTGACGAATTCGTCTGCATGCTGAACCTCATTGCGGGTGAGAACGACAGTTGACCCTAGGCTGCGCGTCCCCTTGACCTCGACATGGAGTTCTTCGGTCCCTCGCTCGCACTTAAGATCGTATGGCTTTCCGAGTTCTGTCACGTGCCACCCTTGAGCGGAATAGTGTTCCGTGGCCATGTCTACGGCGTGCTTTTCAATGGCCGCCCGCACAATCGGATCCTGAACTCGTCCTTGGCCGGGTGTCTGCCTAGGGGGATTCGGAATGTCAGACTCAGCGTCGAACGTGGTTTCGGCATAATCATTGCGGTCGAGGGGCCAACGGTTCTGGCCGGCCTGCAATGCCAGTCGATCCAGTTCTGCTCGTGAGAGATCTATGAATACTGCAGACCCTTGAGTATTGATCGATCGATGAAATGCGTGTGCCAGTTCCACGGGGAAGGTCGGCAGAGCGACGTCTTGGGCTACGGCGAGCGGAGTTATGGGGACTCTGTCGGGGTACAAGACTTGTCCCAGTGCGATCTCGTCTGGCCACAGGGGATTTAGATTGCCGGTGGAAGTACTGCCCGCAGCCCTGGTGAGATATACCCTGCCCATGACTCCGTTTTCGTATTCCTCCTTGGGGCGCCGAGGGCTCCCGCTACCATCTGAGTTTTTGTATCCGGTTGCCAGCAACAGGGGTGTTCCGGGCGCAAACTGTGACAGGTCTGTCGGCGTTGTCGTGGTGAAACCCCAGACTCCTGATGAAAGACCGAAGACGAGGTTCGCTTGCGGTGCCTTGTCCTGTCCAACGGTTACGACTGCTACTCTCAACGGTTCTCCTAGATCATGTATGGGAAGTGCGTGCGGAACGGCGCCAAACGAGTTCCGGTACGGCGCCGTGATATGTCCCAACTTGACGTCGTAGGGTCAACTTGCCCCGGGGCAAGGCTTGGGTGAGTTGAGGGAACGGACGGCTCTACATTCCGATAAGGTAATCGAATCGTTCTCGAAGCAGCGGGAACGTGTTGGCCGGAGGAGCGCCCTCCGCCTCTTCGTCTTCCATTGCCGCAACCAGGTTTTCGAAATCCTCGTCGTCCAGGATGATGATGTACCCGTTGCCGTCAGTTGTAGTGGCCTTGCACCTTTCAAGGGCCCTCGGCTTATCAGCAAGTGATCGGCAGGCAAGTATGCCGACCCGTCCTCGATCGTTCGAGAAGCGTCCGGCTAACTGGTCAGTCTCCGGATTCTTGACGTCTTTGCTGTAGTTCTTGCACTCGACAACGATCATTGCAGCCTTGTAGTGCGTGCTAAGCCATCGAAAAAAACCATTCTCCGCGATGTTGTCATAAGTGATGTCGAGCCGCTTCATGCCGTCGTGAATCGGCTGTTCCAGCCTGGCATTACCGAGAGAGGTCTGAAATATCGCACTTAGAAGCGCAGCGACCGCGTGGTGGTAAAGGGTCGCAGATTTCCCTCCGCCAGCTGGGACAGCTCGCATCGCATCCAAGAGTTCTCGGTAATTGACGGCCGGCGTTTTGGTAGTTTCCTCGAACTCCTGGCCGGACATCGGTGGGTTCGGGCGATGGCGCGTTGCTTCCCGGTAGTCTTCAAGTGCCTTGGGGTACTCAAGGCTATGATCGGCGGTGTCTTTTTTAGTGGTTCCCAGCTTCGCATCCAGTTCGCGAAGCAAGACCTTTCTCGTTCCATTCTTGAGAGTCTTGACCAATGCTGAGCCCGCTCGCAGTTCTTCAGCCTCGTAATAGGGGCGGAGATAGTCGCGGTAATACCGTCCCCTATCCATAGCGAGATCCACCCGAACGATTGACTTCGGAACGAGTAGCAACTTATGGTCCCCCGCTCGGGGAAGCGGCACTAGGTCGCTGTCCTGCCAAGCGCGACTCGCGGGGTCCCAGAGGGGGCCTGAGTACTGGTTCTCCGTGTCGATTTCGTGGAACTGGCACTGGTTTTGGGTGTAGCGGATGAGCTCAGTTCGGATTATGCAGGTCGTCATATCGCTGACGATGTCGCGGTCGATCCCAGGTATGAAAAGGGCTGTCTCTTCCAAATCCATAAGAAGCCCGGTCTTTGCTGCATCACTCTCCATCAAGGCCTGAACGAGTTTGTCGCTTGTGCTTTTGTCACCGAGCCCCCGTCCACGCGATTGGCCTTCGCTAACCCCAAGATGGGTCTCGTTCGGCTCCGAGAGGTGCTGGATAAGGTCCTGGGTGGCCTTCACATTTTGCGATGCGATTGCTTGCAGCAGTGAGTCAAAGAACGTTGTGAGCGCAACTTCACAGGCATTAGCAAAGGGACCTGTTTGTTTCCGGAGCGCAGTTGGATCTATATATACGGGGACATCATCCGTGATGTCTACGTCGACGAAGTCGAGTCCGCCTTGTGACACGCCAAGCTTGTAGTACTCAGAAACTCGCAACTTACCCCCCGTAAAACACTCTGGCGCTCTGGCGCCTGCATAGATCGTAACGTCCCGATCCGAGTTCTAAGGGGAAGAGCTAGCACTCCATGCAAATTTCCATGCAATGCCGCAAGCGATTTGGTGTGTATCGCCATGGATTAGGAGGTATGAATCGCATCGAAGGGACGCGCTGCTTCAGCTATTTCGCGGCGAATGGTGCTCTTGGGTGCTTATTTGTCCTTGGGAGTTCAAATCCCCCATTCTCCGCCGGTTGAGAACCCGGTCCCGCCCTGGCGGGGCCGGGTTCTTGCGTTTCCCATTGTCCCCCCGAGTCGGCGGCCACCGACTGGTCTTCTTCGACTTTGGCGCACCTTCTGATCGGTGGAACGTCGACGGCGACACTCTGCACGCATTGAGCATTCACCCGTTCCCGCTGGACCACGTCGGCAACCACAGGTACTATACCTATAGTCTACCGAGGAGCCTGGCATGGGAAACCGACCTGACGGCGTCATCCCGATCACCAATCAAAAACTCGCCCGGTTTACGGGAGCCCTGGTCGTCGGCGTCCTGGTTATCCAGGGATACACCGCCTTCGTGGCGGGCGGACGCGTCACAGCAGGCACCGCGCTGCTGCTCGCCGCGGTGGCGCTCTACATGGTGGTGTTCACGGTGAGGAACGCGACCGCTTTGCGCCAGCGCGCGTACGGAACCTACTTCGCACACGCTGTCGCCTACCTGATCATCAACGGCAGTTTCTGGGTGCACGCGTGGATCCTGATGCTGAGTGGACACGATGAGATGCTGCAGCAGGGGTGGTCCGGTCCCCTTGTGTCGATGAGCGTTCTGTGGGGCGCGGGGCTCCTGGTACACACGATTGGCGCCATGCTCAGCAGGGGCTATGAGCATGTCGAGGTCTGAAACACCGGCGGTCGGACCTGGCCTCGAACTGACCGACTATGAGCGTAAAGTCCTCAGCGCGTGGACGGACACGCACAAGAAGAGCACACTCATGCTCTTTATCTTGCTGGCCTTGTCTGAAGAACCGCGGTGGTCGGGGCAAATTCGCGACTTCATCACGCACTTGAGCGAAGGCCATCTGGCAGTGGACGAGCAGAGCATGCACCGGGCTTTACGGCGGGTGGAAGGCTTGAACCTCATCACCCATAGCCAGGAATCAGTGGCGGGTACCGGTGCCAAGCGCAAGATCTACGAGCTCACTGCCTCCGGTGAGCGGGTCCTGGCGGGCTACCTCCAGGGGCCGATGGCGTACATGACCACCAAACTCTTCCGGGACGCAACCAGTGCCGCCCGCCGCGTCCAGCCGGGTTGAGCACAGCTGCTTCCGGCATCACCGAGGTGCGCACCACCGCTATGGCTGGTTCCGCGTAGAGGCGGCTCAGGGCGGCGATGAGGCCGCAATCGATTCACGGAACGTGCCGGTTGGGCCTAAAGGTGGTCGGCGCTTGCGGCAAGTTTCCGCAGCTCTTCAACGTGTGCTTTGAATGCTTTTGATCCCTCCTTCGTCAGTCGCACCCAAGTGCGGGTTCGCGTGTTCACGGTGCCCTTGCGAAGGTCAGCGAAACCGGCCTGCTCAAGCACCTTCAGATGCTTACTCAGCACGGAGTCACTAAGGGCAAGGGCGTCACGGATGACACCGAACTCCACTTCTCCTGCTCCGGCCAGGAGTGCGCAGATGCGCAGCCTGGTCGGGACGTGGATTACTTCGTTGAAGCCGGCGCCCATTAGTCCGAGGTCCCTATCCATCGGGCAAGTTTCGTTTCCATCGCCGGCCCAGCGAAGAGGGTGAGGGCGAATGCCAGGAGTGCAGCGAGGTAGACCGTCCAATCCGCCCCGGTCACGGCGTGCAGCACAAGAGCAGCGGCAACGAGGGCCGTGAATGCCGCAAGGTAGACCAGGCCAATCAGCCGGCTTCCCGGATGCGTGTAGACGTCCAAAATTACGCGGGCTTGCCTTGATTGCAGGATCGGAAGCAAGCAGAAGACAATCACAGAGCCGCCCAGGGCAACCGTTGCCCAGCCGGAGGACGTGAACAGCGCCAGCCCGATGATCAACAGAGCCATTCCGACGCCTTGGGCCGGGTAGAGCCACTTGGGTGAACGAACAAAGGGGGCGAGGGCCCGGCGCGATTCGGAAACCGCTGCCAATGCCTGCTGCGCTTCCTCTGGGCTTGGCCGGGTACCGCTTTCGTTGGTCATGCCCTTAATCTAGACTTTCCGTAACGGAAACACAAGGTTTTCTGTTGCGGAAAGGGAAGGGCCTGCCGGCCTTACTCATGATGTGGCGGGGGCCGCCCTTCGCGACGGCCAGCGCAGGCCCCTGTCCGATAAAGCCCGCGAGTAGAGGAACAGGACACTCTCGACGCGTGCATTGCAGCCGCGCCGGAACTGTGGGCGGACACCCTATTCAATATCCGCCTCGGGACGCCCCAACCGCCGCAGGCGCGCCCTGGCAGCGATCTCGCTGGGTCCCTTGGGACCAAGGGCAAGGCGGACGACGCCGAGAACGGCCTGGGTGGCCAGCCTCACCGGAAGGGGGAAAGGACCCAGGCGGGGTACTTCCAGTCCCAGCATCTCCCGGTACCGTGGCTCCAGGCTGTACACCGCCCCGGCGAAAAGGACGCGGTAGCCGGGCCGAAGCATCGGATGCAGCGGGGCGTTGCGGATGAAGTCCACCGTCTCAGCCACGCGCGCGTCAGCACGCAGCTCGTTCCCCGCGTACCAGCGGTCCAGCTGGCGCCGCATTTCCGCCTCTGTTACCGGAGGGTTGTCAACGCCCATCAGCCTGCCGGCCTGCGCCCACTCCCTGACATAGGCGTCCGGTCCGCCCGGGATGGCGCCGCCCCAGATCTTGTGTGCCGTCAGGAAGGCATCGGTAAAGGCGATGTGGATCCAGCTGGCCAGTTCCGGATCGTTGGCACTATAGCTGCGCACGGCCCCCTGGTTGTCGTTGTAGTTTCCCTGCACCTGTTCGTGCAGGCGGCGGACCTTTCGGGACGCCTCGTCGGCCGCAGCCTTGGAACCATACGTCACCGTGAAGATCCAGCGGATGGTGTGCGCCAGGCGGCCCAGGGGGTCGTCCCGGAAGTTGGAGTGTTCATGCACGCCGGCCAGGGCGCCCGGGTGCAGGGACTGCATGAGCAGCGTCCGGATTCCGGCCACGATTGGCGACATGGAACCGTGCACCGCCCACACGGCGGAACCGGGCAGGTGGTAACCGGGGTCGTCGCCCTCTGACAGCCGCAGCGCCCAGTCCGGCGGCGTGTCCGACTTCCCCGTGAACGTCTTTCTGAGTTCGTCCTGCCATTTCCGGAGGAAAATGCGCATATCCCATTGTTGCCCAACCCGCGCGCCGGGGCTGCCCCTAAGCAGCATTCAGGTGGGCCCCATCCTCTTGGTCAAGATCAGCTCAATATTGCAAAGAAGGGGGTTCACACTGTTCCGGCCTTGTGGTCACATGGGACGTACGTCAAGACAGGGCGCGGGCGGCAATACACAGGGTTGAAGCTGAAGTGGCCAAGCACAGGGGAACAGGCAGGGGCAAGGGCGCTCGACGCCGTTGCCTTGCCGCCACGCGCGCGCTGGCCGCCACGGGGGCGCTGGCAGTCTCGGCATGCGCCGTTAACCTGTCCGGCAATGCAGCCGGGCCGGTGGCGATGGGTGCCGCTGTTGCCCCGTCTGGTGCCGCTTCGGGCGTTGTAGGGCCATCCGGTGGTTATGGTGCCGAGGCGGGTGTGGCCGGAAGCGGGCTCCTGGCGTCGTTCCGGGAGGGTCCAAGTGTGCTGCCTGCGGCCATTCTGACAGACCCGTCCGTCCTGATTTCTTTTCCCCGTCCCCAGGTTGGCAGCCACGCCGGGGGCAGTACCTCCCTTGGCGTGGGCCTGACCGGTTTCGGCAGGCCGCCGGCCGGCTACCTGATGGCGCCCCTGGCATCACTGGATCCGACGTCGCCCTTTGGTTTTCGGATCAGTCCGCTGTCCGGTGATGCCGGTGACTTCCACCTCGGGCAGGATTACGGCGCGCCTTGCGGATCCAAAGTCCATGCCGCCGATTCGGGGGTGGTCCGCGCCGCCGGGTGGCATGCCTGGGGCGGAGGAAACCGGGTGGAGATAGACCACGGGAATGGCCTCATCTCCACCTACAACCACCTGGACTCAATTGCTGTGCGCAGCGGGGATACCGTCCAGGCAGGCCAGGCCATTGCCCGTGTTGGCAGCACCGGATGGTCCACGGGCTGCCACCTGCATTTCGAGACCATCCTTGACGGCCGTCATACGAGTCCGCTGAACTGGGGCCTCATCCCGCTGCGGGCGCTCCCCGGTGAAGGGGCGTCCGGGACATTGTCGTATGCGCCGGGCACGGGTACGCCACCCGCAGCAAACCCCAACTGGATTACTCCGCTGCGGCAGGGCAGTCCACCCCGCCTTGTAGGGCTTGAGGCAGGAGCACCAACGACGACGGCGACGCCCGCCCCGCCGCAGCCTCCTGCGGCACCGCCTGCGGGACAACCAGCCGAGCCGGAACCGCCCGCAGCGGCACCCCCTGCCACCGTTCTGCCGCCCCCGCAGGAGGGGCCTGCGGCGCCACCGGCAGATTCTGCTGCATCCAGTACTCCGGACCCAACTGGTCTTGAAACAGTGGAGCCATCGCTGCCGCCAGGTGACCCGGCCGGACCGGGAGGAGGGACTTCCGCGGACGGGACGCCGCACGGGCCTGCATCGGAGGACCAGGAACCTTCGATCCCGGTGCCGGCTTCCGGTTCCGATGCCCCAACGGGGCCGGAAGGTCCGGACGGTCCGGCCCAGCCTGCCCCCGCTGGTGACGCTCCTTCGCCCACTGACCCGACCACAACTCCGCAGGCGCCTGACGCCCCGCAGGAACCCGCAGGCGAGGCACCCTCCGGTGCGCCGGCGTCGTCCCCGTCCGCCGAACCCAGCCACGATGGCACTCCGGCCACGCTTCCAACCGTGGAGGACAATCCGGGCGTACTCCCCAGGGGGTGCACCCAGGAAATTGACGGTTCCGGCCGTTACGATCGCACACGCCGGTCAGGTGAGCCAGTCCGGTCCGGCGATTCGGCAGAGTGGCAAGAGGCAGGGTGGAAGGAGAAAGAGAGGGACGAGGCAGACCAGCCTGCTGGGGAGTTGGCAACGAATGCCCCATGTGGACAACTCCGTGAAGACGAAACCGTTGGTGCGCTCGCGGTACCCAATCCCGCTGACGCTGGATGACGGAACCGGGACTGACCTCGGCAGATTGAAAGGAGGCCCCCGGAAAAGGCCCTGCCGATAAATCGGCTGCTCGGCGAAGGAAGTCCGCAAAAGCGCAGTTCTTTTATCTTTTTCCACATCGGCTACGGCGATTCGCCCAAAGTTTGCCAAATGTCTGATTGGATAAATATTACTGAAGGGTACCAGGGAAGCGCCGCTTCCCACTGACCACAGAGGTAGCAATGGAGCACATCGAGGCCGAACATCCCCGGCCACGCCACTTCCTACTCCACCTGAGCGATCCCCACCTGTTGGGGGGTCCGAATCCCCTGTACGGCGTCGTTGACAGCGAAGCCCGCCTCATCCAGCTCTTTGAAGAGGTCAAGGCATCCGGGGCGCGGCCGGAGGCTGTCATCTTTACCGGTGATCTTGCGGACAAGGGCGACCCCGAAGCGTACCGGAAGCTGCGCGCAATCGTGGATCCCGCCTGCGCGGAGATGGGCGCACAAGTCATTTGGGCGATGGGCAACCACGACAACCGTGCGAACTTCCGGGAGGGCCTGCTGGACCAGCCAGGCAGCGACGCCCCCGTGGACAACAGCTACTTCATCAACGGCCTGCGCGTCATCACCCTGGACACTTCGGTTCCCGGGTTCCACCACGGCGAGCTGAGCGACTCGCAACTGGAGTGGCTCAGCCGCGAATTGGACACCCCGGCACCTGACGGCACCATCCTGGCACTGCACCATCCGCCCGTCCCGTCCGTCCTGGATTTGTCAGTCCTGGTGGAGTTGCGGGACCAGGCCTCGCTTGCGGCGGTGGTGCGCAATTCCGACGTCCGGACCATCCTCGCCGGCCACCTGCATTACTCCACGACGGCCAGCTTTGCCGGCATCCCCGTGTCCGTGGCGTCGGCCAGCTGCTACACGCAGGACCTCAACGTTCCGGTGGGCGGAACCCGAGGGCAGGACGGCGGTCAAGCCTTCAACCTGGTGCACGTCTACGAGCACACGATCGTCCACTCGGTGGTTCCGATGGGCAGTTCGACGACGGTCGGCGAGTACGTCACCCCTGAAGAAACCGCGAGGCGGCTGGAGGCAGCAGGGGTCCGGATTCCCGAGACCGCCAAGCAGCGCAGCAGCGCCCGGCAGGGCGTGTCCTCCAGCAGGTAGGGAAGACGCAAAGCTGAAGGGCCGGCCCCTCCCGGGCCGGCCCTTTAGCTTCGATATCGCACCGGCCAGGCGGCTGCTATTTCTCCCACGGTGCTTTGATGGGGAAGTACTTCTCCAGGAAATCCGTCACCACTTCAGCGCGCTCATCCGCGGCGACTTCGGGGAAGCTGCCGTCATTGAGGCAGAAGAAGTCCATGTTCCGTTTGGACAACAGCTTGGGCAGGTAGTTGAGACCCGCCCGCATGGTGGTGTCCACGTAGCGGACCTTCGCTGCGGTCTGCGTGACGGCGCGCCCGGTCAGCAGCGCGTAGTAGTGGTAGAACGAATTGGTGACGGAGATGTTGTCCGCGGCACGGAACCGGCTGGCTGCCGTCTTCCGGAATTCCTCCGGGAACTCCCGTTCCATCTTCGCAACCACGCTGCGGCGCAACGGGGCGGCGCAGTGCTCCAGGTGGCGCGTGGTGATGCGGCCAAAGCGGTTCCACAACAGCTTGCGGTTCACCCGGGCAGCGTTCTCGAACCCGCTGCGCTCGGCCGCGTTCTCACCAAGGCCGATCCGGGTTTCCGCCTCGATGAACTTGGTGATCCCGCCGGGGGTGAAGAACAGGTCCGGGCTGACTGGGCGGCCAAAGAACATGTCGTCGTTGGAGTACAGGAAGTGCTCCGACAGTCCCTCAATATGGTGCAGCTGGCACTCCACGGCCTGCGAGTTGTGCGTGGGCAGCACCGATGGATCGGCGAAAAACTCCTCACTCCGGACGATGGTGACGGAAGGGTGGTCGGCCAGCCACGCCGGGGCGGGGGAGTCCGTGGCAATGAAGATGCGGCGGATCCAGGGCGCGAACATGTAGACGGACCGCAGCGCATACTTCAGCTCGTTGATCTGCCGGAAGCGTGCCTCGTGGTCGTCGCCTTCGCCCAGGACAACACCCTTCTGCTGTGCCCTTCGCGCGGCAATGTACTCGGGGGAGCTGCCGTCAACCCAGGAAAAGACCAGGTCGATGTCGAAGCTGATGTCGCTGGCGTGGTCCGCGAACATGTTCTCGATGGTGGGCCAGGTGTGGCCGTAGCGCTCCACAGTCCCGCGGACCGCGTCCTGCCGCAGCAGGGTCCTGCGCGTCAGCGAGTTCTCGATGGGAAGGATGAGCTGCTCGCCCTCGAAGGACCACAACTCGATCTGCGCCCCCGCAGAAGCACCGAACTCAAAACCGCCCCCGGGTTCCACCCGCGGGCGGTAGAGGCGGAAAATGCGCGCCTGGCGGCTGGTGGAAAGCTCGCCATCAGCAACAAGGACGGCGGTTTTCTTCTTGGCATCCACCGTCATGGAGTAAAAGGGCTCATCCCGGCAGGCCTCTACCAGCGCGGCGCGCAGCTTTTTCCTGTCCTTCCAGTCCAGGGCAATGACCGGCCGGTCGTTGTTGCCGCGGACCAGCAGGTAGGCCAGGCCAGCATCGGCGAGGACGTTGCGCAGAAACAGCAGGTCCTCCACCATTGCCTGGTAATGGGTCCTGTTGTAGTTGATCAGGGCATAGCGGCCCTTGTGCCTGATGACATCGGGACGGTGCTTCAGGCGCCGCTCCGCGGCAGCGGAGGTCGCCTCCTCGTGGAATTGTTCCTCTACGGACGCCTGGCCACCGAAGTAGATTTCGTCCTGAACCGGTGCTTCTGTAATGGTTGTCTCCATTGCTGGTGAAAGTGTGCGTTCCTACCTGCATGATAGTCCTGCCGGGGAAACGGCACGTTTCGGGCGGCTGCCGGTCCGGCTCAGATGCCCAGTGACTCCCGCCAGCTGCGCAGGAAGGCGCCGCCGGCGTCGTCGTGGATGACCGCGGCGTCCAGCCCAAGATCAGCCGCTGTGAGGACGTCGTACGGTTTCGCCGGGACGCCGTCCGCGGGGCGCACGTCCACGTGCTTCACCGCATGGTCGTTGTGGTGGAGCCAGTCCGCCATGGCATAGTCCGTGCGGGAATCGCCAACTGTCCGCCAGGCCTCCGGCGTGATGCCCTGCGCGGCCAGCAGTTCCACTGCCCGGCTGGCGCCAAGGTCCTTGCCGAGGCGGACGGATTCGATGTCCGTGGAGATGATGGTGGGATCCACGCGGTAGTCCACCTCGTCGTCGGAGTTCGGTGCGTGGTGGTCCAGCCGGACAACGCCCAAGCCGTGGCGGGCCATCAGGTCCATGGCATCGGCGTCGAAAAGTTTTTGCTCGGCCAGGTAATCGGCGCTGGCGACCTCGATGTGCTGCTCCACGGAGACCATGGCCCGTTTGGTCTCGTCGAAGAACATATGCGCCGCGTAGTCCTCGGCCACCAGCCGGCGGACGTCGTCCCCGTAAGCCGCAGGCACCGCGAGCTCACGGTCCACGTGGATGGGGCCGGGACCGGCCGACGTGAAACTGAACCAGACCGCCCCCTTCTCGCAAACGGCGTGGATGATGGTGCCGCTGGGGATTCCCGCTTCGAGCATGGGGACCATGACCTGTTCGCGGATGAAGGCGTCCGAGCGGCCCGTGTTGAAAATGACGGGGATGCCGGCGGTGGCAAGGGCCACCAGGTCTGCGATGATCTCCGGTTTGACGTCACGCGTCAGCGGACTCGCCACCGGGCCGTCCACGTCGAGCAGGAGCGCCAGCGGCGGGGTGGACGGCAGGCGGACGCCAGGCGCGCGAAGGGCAGGGGACTCGGGTGCTGTCATGGGGCCCATTCTTTCAGCAGCGCCGGCTGGTTCCTGAACCGCCAGCCAAAGATCACCGCTTGTGACATGGTTACTGTTTGGCTACAACCTGCCGGGGGCGCGGCCGGGCACTTCCGCTCCGCTTGGCGGGATGCCTAGGGTTGCAGGGTGATATTCAAAGCTGTGGGCGAGGGCCGCCCTTACCCCGACCATGGTTTCAGCACGCCCAAGGAGTGGGCCTCGCTGCCGCCCCGGCCGGTGCGGCTGGACGAACTGGTGACCACCAAACGCACCCTGGACCTTGAGGCCCTGCTGGCCGAGGACTCCACC
Source organism: Arthrobacter sp. K4-10C (assembly GCF_059090085.1). Lineage (NCBI taxonomy): Bacteria > Bacillati > Actinomycetota > Actinomycetes > Micrococcales > Micrococcaceae > Arthrobacter > Arthrobacter sp. K4-10C. The sequence continues at coordinate 143,952 of NZ_JBNHFI010000004.1, forward strand.
TTCTTTGGGGACCTTTTCCCGCACGTGGTGCAGTACCAGGGAACCCTTTACCTTGAGGACGGCCTGCACCGGGCTGTCCGGACGGCCCTGCACCAGCGCACCGCGATCCACGCCCGGGTCCTGGTGCTCGATGGCTAGGAAGAGGAAGGCGCAGGACGCCAGTGTCCTGCACGGCCACCACGTGGTGAGCGGCCCGGAACTGCGCGCCACATTCGACGCCGCTGCACGGGACGCCGACGACACCGCCCGGGTTCGCCGCAGGGTGCTGCACGGCGTAGTGCTGGTGCTCCTGATCGGCCTGATCGCCGCAGGCATCATCACAGCCCTGGCGATCATCAACGGAAGGTTCACCATTCCCACGGCCGAACCGGCCGAGGAAACGGTCTCCGCCTGCCCCGCCGCCACCTTCGACTACACGCCGCCCGAGCAGGTCAACCTCAACGTGTACAACTCCACCAGCAGGCCGGGCCTGGCCCGCTCCGTGGCAGACGAGTTCCTGGCGCGCAAGTTCGTGGTGGGGGCCGTGGGCAATATCGATGAGGGGTACGGGGGCGTTGCCGCCGTGATCTCCGGGGCAGCCGGACAGTCTGCTGCCTTCAGTGTCCAGCGCAACCTGCCGGGTTCGGACTACTTCCAGGACGGCAGGACGGACGGCAGCGTGGACGTCGTCCTCTCCCGGGAGTACAGCTCACTGGCCCCGCCCGACCTCGTTGACCAGACGCCCGGCAAGCTCAGCTGCCCCAGGGAAAGCCGCCGCGTGGCGGATGACGACCTGTGGCCGGTCATGCCGTCGGCGGCGCCCGCGTCCTGAAGCTGCCGTCGCCCCACTGGGATCCAGCTGCTGAACCGGGCTGTTAGGGACAAGAAGGGGTCAGGGCAAGTCAGCCGGCCACGGCGGGAAGCGGCGCCACCCGCACCGGGTGGCCCCCGTCGTCGAACCTGGCCCCGGCGCCCAGCTGGATGAAGCGCACCGTCCTGGCCACGCGCGCCTCCAGCTCCGCAGGCTCGTCACTGCCCCGCGCCGCGCTGGAGGACAGCGTCCCAAGGATCAGCTGGGCCTGCTGGCCGATGTCCGCGACGGGCAGGTAGCCCTGTTCCATCCCGTCGCGCAGGATGCCCTGCAGCAGCACGCTGAGCTCACCCACATGGTCGGCAAGTTTGGCAAAGGACGACGGCGAGAGGACAGCCCCCATTGCAGGTCCCGGCGGCAGGTGGCGGCGGCTGAGGTCCACCACCTGTGCGCGCACGTACAGCGCCAGCCGCTCCACCGGGTTGTCCAGGCGTTCCAGGGAATCGCGCAGTTCCGAGAGGAACTTCTCCGTCTCGTCAAGGGCGTAGGAGATCAGCAGCTCTTCGATGTCCGCGTAGTAGTTGTAGACGGCAGTCCGTCCCACGCCCGCATGCCTTGCCACGTCAGTCATGGTCAGGCCGGGAAGCCCGTGCGAGAAGAGGAGCTCGCCGAAGGCCGTGAGGATGCGGCGCTGCGTGTCCGCCCGTTGCTCGGCGTTGCTGGCCGCTGAAATCCTTGGCATACAGACACTTTACCGCTATGTGTCAGTAAACCTGCTGCATGACCTGCCCAGCAAAATCAGGCCGGGCAGCCGTCGGGTCCGCAGGCGTCGCCCTCCGCGGAACCGACCAGCACCAGGGGGTTCGCAGCCTGCCACGCCTGGTTCAGCGCCGCCGTGAACGTCGCTGTGGGCTGGGCCCCGGAGAGGCCGTACTTCCGGTCGATGACGAAGAACGGGACGCCGCTGATTCCCAGGGACCGGCCCTCCTCGAAATCGGACCGGACGTCGTCGGCGTACTTGTCCGTGGTGAAGAGTTCCTCGACCTCCCCGGCAGCGATGCCGAGGTCTTTGCCCAGCGACGCCAGGTACTCCCGGTTGCCGATGTCCTTGCCGTGCTCGAAGTGGTCGCTGAGCAGGCGCTCCTTGGCCGCGTCCTGCTTGCCGTGCGCCCCAGCGAGGTGGATCAGGCGGTGCGCCGTGAAACTGTTGGCCACCACTACCTTGTCGAAGTGGTAATCCAGGCCCTCACCCCTGGCCTGCTGCGCAACGTGGTCGAACATCTGCGAAACCTGCTGTGGAGGCATTCCCTTGCGGGTGCTGAGGTACTCAAGCTCGGTGCCGTCATAATGTTCGGGGAGGGTGGGGTCCAGCTGGTAGCTCCGCCACTTGACCTCCAGGGCGTCGCGATGCGGGAAGGCGGCCAGGGCAGCCTCGAACCGGCGCTTGCCGATGTAGCACCACGGGCACGCAACGTCTGACCAGATCTCAACCTTCATGATGTGGACAACCCCGGCGCTGCGGTGCCCATTCCGGAAGGCGGATGTTAGATACCTCACAGTAGGTCTTGTGGCGGCACGGATCGTGGGCAATAGTCAGAAGAGGCAATCAGATACCACCGGAAAGCCCAATACACCGTGGGACGTGCCGCGTCCCGCGTTCGGATATGCCCGGCCAGCTGGGGAGCCCGGCCCCATACCTTGGAGGCCACGAATGCGGATAGGACTCGTCGCGGGACCATGGATTCCGGTTCCCCCGCCGGCTTACGGAGGGACTGAAAGGGTTGTGGACACCCTTGCCCGCGGCTTCGTCGCGGCGGGACACGAAGTCCTGCTTGCCGCCCCTTCAGACAGCACCTGCACGGTTCCGGTCATGGGTGGGATGCGGCCATCTGCAAGGGAGGATATGGGCTTTACCATGTCCGAATTCAGCCATGTCGTCAGGGCTTATGAAGGCCTGCAGGACGTTGACATCATCCATGACCACACAGTGGCCGGGCCCCTATACATGCACCGGCCGGCCGGGACTCCGCTGGTTACCACCATCCACGGGCCGCTTCGCAGCCAGGCCGTTGATATCTACCGGGCCATAGCCCGGTGCGCTGCCATCATCGCAATTTCCCGGGACCAAACCTCGCACGCGCCGGACGTGCGCGTCACCAAAGTGATTCATCACGGCATGGATGTCGGTGCCGTTCCGGTGGGAAGCGGCGCCGGTGGTTACCTGTGCTTTGTGGGGCGGGCGTGCCCGGACAAGGGACTGCAGGAAGCCATTGCGATTGCCCGTCAGGCCGGCATGCCGATAAAGATCGCGGTCAAAATGCGGGAGCCGGACGAGGTCAGCTACTTCAAGGACGTCATTGAACCGATGCTCGGGCCGAATGAGGAGTTCGTTGGGGAAGTCAACGACGAGTCCAAGTACAAACTGATGGGCGAGGCGCTGGCGTTCCTCAACCCGATTCAGTGGTCGGAGCCATTCGGGCTGGTGATGATTGAGGCACTGGCGACCGGGACGCCAGTGATCGGCACTCCGATCGGTTCCGCCCCCGAGATCATCGAGCATGGCCACACCGGTTATCTGGGCCCCACCGGCGAGTTGGCCGGATTCGTCGAAGCCGTGGGAGGAATCAGCAGGGCGGACTGCCGCCAGGCCGTTGTTGACCGGTTCAGCATGGAACGCATGGTGGCCGAACACCTCATGCTCTTTACTGAACTCCTTGAAGGGAGGATGCTGGCCGGGGTTCCGGATGCGATCAGGCTGCACCAGAATCATTAGGGGACGCGGGCTATGGGTCCTGGCAGAACCCGCCGCTTGAGAAGGGAGTCCTTTCATGACCGCCTGGAACGCAGACAACGAGGCATCGGTGTCCGACGGCTCCGTGACAATCCTGGAGGGGTCCTCGTTCTGCATTTCCTCCGGAAGCGGCGACATCAGTGCCGATGGCGGCGCGAACGGCGTGTTCTTCCAGGACACCCGCATCATCTCCCACTGGGTCCTCCGCATCAACGGTTCCCTGCGGGAACCCCTGTCCGCCCAGCGGCCGCACCCCTTCGAGGCGACGTTCGTGGGCAGGGCCACCTGGCCGGGCGGACGCTTTGACAGTCCGCTGGTCGTTCGGCAGGTCCGGCACATCGGGCCTGGGCTCCAGGACGACATCACGCTGGAGAACTATGCGGGCGAGCCGGTGGAGTGTGACATCGAGCTGCTGGTGGACGCGGACCAGGCCGACCTCTTCGACGTGAAGGGCGGGCGGACAACCGGCGGCGATGCCGCAACCCGGGACGTGTCTGGCAACCGGCTCGTCATCCAGGCTTCCCGGCATGGCCAGCAGCGCGGGTCGGTCATCGGTGCCAAGGGTGCGCAAGTAAGCACCGACGGCCTCCGGTTCCATGCCATCGTCCCGGCCCGCGGCAAGTGGACCGTCAGCATCATCGTTGTGCCGCTGGTGAACGGGGTGGCTCCGGAGAAGCCTTTCCGGGAAGGGCAGCTGCCGCACCACCGCGAAGGTGTCCGCCGGCACCTGGACTGGGAAGAAGGCGTGCCCCGCATCAGGGTGGAGGACAGCGGCCTGCAGGAGTTGCTCAACCGGAGCCAGCGCGACCTGGGTGCCCTCCGGATCTTCGATTCGCACCATCCTGAACGGGCAGCGGTCGCTGCGGGCGCGCCATGGTTCATGGCGCTGTTTGGAAGGGACTCGCTGTTGTCGTCCTACATGAGCCTGATGGTGAACCCCACTCTCGCGGCCGGTACGCTGCAGACCTTGGCCGGTATCCAGGGAAAGAAAGTGGATCCGGGCTCGGAGGAGGAACCTGGCCGCATCCCGCACGAGGTCCGGCTTGGTGTCACCGCGGGCCTGTCCCTGGGCGGCTCAGCCTATTACGGTACGGCCGATGCCACGCCGCTTTTTGTTGCGCTGTTGGGAGAGCTAAGCCGCTGGGGACTTTCCCGGGACGTGATCAGGCCGCTGCTGCCGCACGCGGACCGGGCGCTGGAATGGATCGGGAAGTACGGGGACCGGGACGGTGACGGGTTCGTCGAGTACTGCCGCCCCAATGCGCACGGCCTGGTCAACCAGGGCTGGAAGGACTCCTGGGACGGCATCAACTTCGCCGACGGCACCATGGCTGAAGCCCCGATCGCACTGTGCGAAGTCCAGGCGTACGTCTACGCCGCCTACATCGGCAGGTCGCTGCTGGCCCGCTGGGACGGCGACGTTGCGTTGGAACATCACTGGGCTGAACGTGCCGCCGAGTTGAGATCGGCCTTCAATGAAAGGTTCTGGCTGCCGGACAAAGGGTACTTTGCGGTGGCGCTGGACAAGGACAAGCGCAAGGTGGACGCCTGTACCTCCAACATGGGGCACTGCCTTTGGACGGGGATTGCGGACGAGGACAAGGCGGCCTCTGTTGCCGGCCACTTGATGTCGCCGCAGATGTTCACCGGCTGGGGGATCCGGACGCTCGCCTCCGACATGGGAGCATACAACCCTGTCAGCTACCACAACGGATCAGTGTGGCCCCATGACACGGCACTGGTGGCCACCGGCCTGATGCGCTATGGCTTCGTGGAGGAGGCGAAACGGGTTGCCGAGGGAATTTTCGATGCTGCCGACCATTTCGACGGCCGGTTGCCGGAACTCTTCTGCGGCTTTGACCGTGCGGAGTTTCCTGGACCTGTGCCCTATCCGACGGCCTGCTCGCCGCAGGCCTGGGCTGCGGCCGCACCGGTCCAGCTGACCCGCATGCTGCTCCGGTTCGACCCCGTCTACACCCGCGGGGTGGTGCACCTGGCACCGATCCTGCCGGCTTCGGTGGGCGAATTCTTGGCCGAGAACGTGTTGCTGGATACTTCCCGGATCACCCTTAGAGCCCACGGGACGAACGGCAGCATCGACGGGCTGCCGCCGGGCCTGAAGCTGCTGCCGGTTCCGCGTCCGCCCCTGGCCTACGAGCCGGGGGACAAGTGAGAAACTAGGGCACTTCCCGTTCCAGCACGAAGTCGTGCTCCACCGTGCTGCCCAGTTGGAAGGACTTGGTGCCTACCTTGCGGAACCCTGATTTTTCGTAGAAGCGGATGGCCCGCGCGTTCTGGCTGTTGACACCCAGCCACACCCCGGCGCCGCCGGCCGCCGCGGCAGCCTGGAGGCTGGCGTGCATCAGCTCGGCCGCAGCGCCCAGGCCGTGGTGCTCGGGGTGGACGTAACACTTGCTGAGCTCCACGGACGGCAGAAGGGTGAGCACGGAAGCCACCCCGGGGTCAGCCGCCGGGCGGTTCACCAGCAGGCTGTAGCCGTTGAGCCGGTAGCTGGAGTCGAGCACCAGGATGGTGATGTCCGGGTCGGCGAGGTAGCGCTGGAAGTGCTGTTCGCTGAGCGTATTGGCCAGGTGGGCCGCAATGTCTGCAGGCGACGACGACGGCGGGCAGGCAAGCGGGAAGGTGACGGCCGCCAACTCAGCCAACGCCCCGGCGTCGTGCGCTGTTGCCCTGCGGATAGTGTGGCTCATGGTGCCCTCCACGTTAAGGCTGCCGGTCGGCGTCGTAGGCCAGCCCGATCTGGCGCCGGATTTCGTCCATCGCCGCCATGATGGCCACGCTTTCACCGGGCGGCAAGAGTGTACCGGCCGTTAGGCCCCCGCGGACGAGCCGCTCGAGCTCGGCGGCCTGGTATTGCATGCCCCTGCTCTTTACGGGCTGGTCGAAGCGCTCCACGATGTTTCCTGAAACGTCATACCGGGTGAACGGGGTGGGGTTGTACCAAATGGAATCGATCTCGACCCACCCGCCGGTGCCGATGATGGCCGCGCGGTTGTTTCCGGCAGTATCCAGTGCGCAGTCCACGAGGGCCTGCTGCCCGTCCGCATACTCGAATATTGCCGCCGTTTGCCGGTCCACGCCCGTTGCGGTCATCGCAGCGCTGGCAATAATCCGCTGCGGCGCGCCGAAGACGTCGAAGGAGAAGGAAACCGGGTAGATGCCCAGGTCCAGGAGGGCGCCGCCACCCAGTGCCGGATCGTTGAGACGGTGGGCGGGGTCCTTGGGGAGGTCCTGGTTGTGGCTGGCCACCACCTTGCGGACCTCGCCGAGGGTGCCGCCAGCCACGATCTCGCGCAGGCGCGCCATGTGCGGCAGGAAGCGGGTCCACATCGCCTCCAACGCAACCAGTTCCTTCGCCGCCGCGAGGTCCACGATCTCCTGCGCCTGCCTGGCGTTGATGGTGAACGCCTTTTCCACCAGCACGTGCTTGCCGGCGTTCAGGGCCAGCAGGGCGTTTTCATGATGGAACACGTGGGGAGTGGCCACATACACCACGTCGACGTCCGGGTCGGCCACCAGGTCCTCGTAGCTGCCGTGGGCAGTGGGGATGCCGAACTTGTCGCTGAATGCCCGGCTCGATTCCATGGAGCGGGAGCCCACCGCCTGGACCGTGAACCCGTTCTCGAGGAGGTCCCGGGCCTGCAGGTCGGCAATGAAGCCGGTACCGAGGATTCCCCAGCGGAGCTGTCCGTCCGAAGTGCCACTGCTGTGGTTGGACATGGTTAGTCCTTGCTGCTGAAGGCGGCGTCGAAGGATGCGGTGGAGGCGGGGAAGTCGAACTTCTTGAGGTTGGCGAGGGCTTCGGGGGCACCGTGCAGGCGGTCCATGCCGGCGTCTTCCCATTCGACGGAGATGGGTCCGTTGTAGCCGATGGCGGCCAGGGCGCGGAAGGATGCTTCCCAGGGGACATCGCCGCGGCCGGCGGAGACGAAGTCCCAGCCGCGGCGCGGGTCGCCCCAGGCCAGGTGGGAACCGAGGACTGTGTTCCGGCCGGTCTGGCGGACCTTGGTGTCCTTGCAGTCCACGTGGTAGATCCGGTCCTTGAAGTCCCAGATGAAGGACACGGGGTCGATGCCCTGCCACATCATGTGCGACGGATCCCAGTTCAGGCCGAACGCTTCGCGGTGTCCGATGGCTTCGAGGGTGCGGACGGTGGTCCAGTAGTCGTAGGCGATCTCGGAGGGGTGGACTTCGTGGGCGAAGCGGACGCCGCATTCGTCAAAGACGTCCAGGATGGGGTTCCAGCGGTCGGCGAAGTCCTGGTAGCCGGCGTCGATGGCCTTTTCGGGGACGGGTGGGAACATGGCCACGTACTGCCAGATGGAGGAGCCGGTGAAGCCGACGACGGTGTCCACGCCGAGTGCCTTGGCAAGCCGCGCGGTGTGTTTCATTTCCTCGGCGGCGCGGGTGCGGACGCCTTCGGGGTCACCGTCGCCCCAGACCCTGGACCGGACGATGCCCTGGTGGCGGAAATCGATGGGGTCGTCACAGACGGCCTGGCCGGTGAGGTGGTTGGAGATGGCCCAGACCTTGAGGTTGTATTTTTCCAGGACGGCCAGCTTCGAGTCGACGTAGCCGGGTTCGTCCCAGCGCCAGGCGTCCAGGTGGTCGCCTGAGACGGCGATTTCCAGGCCATCGTAGCCCCAGCCGGAGGCCAGTTTCGCGACTTCCTCGAAGGGCAGGTCGGCCCACTGGCCGGTGAACAGTGTAAATGGGCGGGGCATCTCAGGCTCCTTGCGATGTGCTGGCGGGGAGTTGGACGAGGGCGCTCTTGGCGGCGGCGGATTCCTCCACCGCGTTCAGGATGTATTGGACGTTCAGTCCCTCTTCGAACGACGGCGAGGGCTGGGTTCCGGTGCTGATGGCGGTGAGGAAGTCACGGATTTGGTGGGTGAAGGTGTGTTCCCAGCCAAGGATGTGGCCCTGCGGCCACCAGGCCTCCAGGTAGGGGTGCTCCGGCTCGCTGACCACGATCCGGCGGAAGCCCTGTTCCCGGGCAGGTGCGGTGGCGTCCAGGAAGCCGAGTTCGTTCAGGTTCTCCAGGTCGAAGAGGATGGCGCCTTTGTCTCCATAGACCTCGAGCTTGAGGCTGTTCTTTTGCCCGGTGGCCACCCGGGAGGCCTCCACTGAGGCGATGGCGCCGGAGGCGAGGGACAGCGTTGCCCAGGCGGCGTCGTCGACCGTGACATCCTCCGGGCCGTCGGGACCGGGCCGCCGGTCCACGAAGGTCTGCAGCCGTCCGGTGACCCCGGTGACCTGGTCGCCCAGGAGGTACAGGACCTGGTCCACGGCGTGGGAGGCGATGTCTCCGAGCGCTCCGGAGCCTGCTGTCTCTTTCCGCAGGCGCCAGGTCATGGGGGCCTGGCCGTCGGCGAGCCAGTCCTGGAGGTAGGCGGCGCGGACGTGCCGGACGGTTCCCACCCGGCCTTCGCTGATCAGTTCCCTGGCAAGGGCAAGGGCCGGGACGCGGCGGTAGTTGAAACCGATCATCGACTGCACGCCGCGGGCACGGGCCTTTGCCGCCGCGGAAGTCATGGCCTCCGCCTCAGCCAGGGTGTTGGCCAGCGGCTTTTCCACCATGACATGCTTGCCCGCCTCGAGTGCGGCAATGGTGATCTCGGCGTGCAACCAGCCGGGCGCGCATACATCGACGATGTGGATGTCCTCCCGGGCAATCACTTCGCGCCAGTCGGTGGCGGAGTCGGCCCAGCCGTACATGGCGGCCGCTTTGGCGACCTGGCCGGAATCACGGCCTACCAGCACCTTCTGTTCGAAGGCCGGGACGTCAAAGAAGCTGGCTACGTTCCGCCACGCGTTCGAGTGGGCCTTGCCCATGAACGCGTAGCCGATGACGGCGACGCCCAGCGGACTCCCAACGCCGTTCTGCCGGCTCATGCCCCGCCCCCAAGAGTTGACGTTTCCGGTGCCCAGTCCTCGGGCAGGGGTGGGGACGCGGGGGCGCTGCTTTCGACGTCCACGAAGGTGCCGGACCCGATGGATTCAGTGATGGACACCATGCTGTCCAGTACATGGAACGCGAGTTCGCCGGTGGCGCGGTGGGGGACACCGGCACGGATGGAGCGGGCCATGTCCAGGACGCCCATGCCGCGGCCGTTAGCGGGTCCGGTGGCCGGGATGGTGGTCCAGTCCTCGTCACCGGCGCGCCAAAGCTTAATGTCGCCGTCGAAGTTGTTGGGGTCCGGCAGGGAGATGGTGGCCTCGGTGCCGGTGATCTCGACGAAGCCCATCCGGACCCGGGGCGATTCGAAGGAGAAGAGGCTGTGCGAGGAGGCGCCTGACTCGAACTGGGCCATTGCGGAGACGTGTGTGGGCACCTCCACGGTGAATTCCTCGCCGGCTTTGGGGCCGGAGCCGATGACGCGGACCTGCTTGGCCTTGGACCCGACTGCGGCAACCTTGCGGATGGAGCCGAAGGCCTGCACCAGTGTGGTGAGGTAGTAGGGGCCCATGTCGAACAGGGGACCGGCCCCGGACTGGAAGAGGAAGGCCGGGTTGGGGTGCCAGGACTCCGGGCCGGGGGTCTGGAACGTGGTCATAGCGGTCAGCGGGGTGCCGATGTCGCCGTGCTGGATCAGCCGGAGGGCGGTCTGCAACCCGGTGCCGAGGAACGTGTCCGGGGCACAGCCGAGCCGGATTCCCGCGGCGTCGGCTGTCTTGAGCAGGCCAAGCCCGGATTCCCGGTCCAGGCTGATGGGTTTCTCTGTCCAGACATGCTTTCCGGCGTTCACGGCGGCGGTGGCCACCTCGACGTGGGCCGCGGGGATGGTGAGGTTGACGATGATCTCCACGTCCGGGTGGTTCAGCGCCTTCTCTATCCCGCCCCATTCCGGGATCCCGTATTCCCTGGCCCGGGCCCCGGCGGCTTCCTCGTACAGGTCCGCGATGACGTGGACCTTCAAATCCGGGAAGACCGTGAGGTTGTCCAGGTACTGCTTGCTGATGTTTCCGGCGCCGATCACCCCGACGCCCACCGGGCCTTTGCCGGAAGAAGCTGCAGTCACCGGGGTGCTCACGCCTTGATCCCGTCGCCCGACGCCATTAGGAACGAAAGGCTTTGACCGATGCCCTCAAAAATGTCGCCTGCATAGTCGTCGAATTCAACCACGCCTACCTCCAGGGACTTAGCGGCGGCGATAACGTCCATGACCGGGACCTCACCCTGGCCTGCCGGCTGCTGTGCCTTGGTGTCAGTGGTCAGGGGCCCGTCCTTGACATGGATGAGCTTCACCCGGTCACCCAGCCTGGTGAGGATATCCACCGGGTCCTGGCCACCCACGGCCACCCAGTAAGTGTCCACCTCCAGAATCACTTCCGGATCCAGCAGGCCCTCGAAGTACTCCAACGCGGTCCTGCCCTCAATGACGGACTCCAGCTCCCACTGGTGGTTGTGGTAACCCACCCGGATGCCGTAGTCGGCCCCCTTCCTGGCGGCGGCGTTAAGCCTGGCGGCGGTGGCCTGGATATCTTCAGGATCCTGCCAGTGCTCAGCCGGCAGGTAAGGGTCAATGACGGTGCCGATGCCCAGCTCCCTGGCCGCGGCGAAGATCTGGTCCTGGTCCCCGCTCAGCAGCGGGGCGTGGCCGGAGGGAGCCGTGAGGCCGTTCTCCTTCAGGGCGGCGCCGAGTTCGGTGGCGGTGGCAACAAAGTTGTACGGCTCCACCTGGGTGAAGCCGATTTCTGCGACCCTCCGGATGGTGCCCGGCAGGTCTTTCGAGATGGCATCCCGGACGGTGTACAGCTGAAGTGCGTAGGACATGGTGCTCCTGGCGTCGGTAGCGGGCGTCGACTTACAGATGACTGCAGGTCTATTGCAAAGCTAGAAGGACTTCTGACGAAGGTCAAGCAAAAGTTGCGCGAGTGACAGAAAGAAGTGGCCGTGTTATCTATGGTTGATGACCAAAAGCCACGGTGAAGGGAGTCCGCTCCCGGAGTACCCGACCTCGCAGGGGCGGGCCGGCGACCTCTTCCAGCTGTTGCGGGACGGGCGGGCGCGCACCCGTGCAGAACTTGCCGTGAGCACCGGCCTGGCGCGTTCCACGGTGGCCTCCCGGATCGAAGCCTTAATGCTGTCCGGCCTGGTAGGCCCCGCTGGTGAGGCAACGTCCAGTGGCGGCAGGCCGCCGTCGCGCTTTGCCTTCAACCCCTCCGCACGCCTGGTCCTGGCCGTCGACGTGGGGGCAAGCCACGTCATCGTGGCGGTGACCGACCTCGGTGGAAAAATCCTCCGCGAACAGCGGCTGGCCCGGGAAGTGGCCGAGGGCCCGGAAGCGGTCCTGGACCAGGTCATCATGCAGGGAAAGGAACTGCTTAGATCGGCAGGGCGGAGCGCGGGCGGGCTCGCCGGCATCGGCATCGGCCTGCCGGGTCCCGTCGAGCATGACACGGGAAAGCCGGTGAAACCTCCCATCATGCCGGGCTGGGACGGCTTCGACGTGGCGGGTTATGTGCAGCAGTCCCTCCGCGTCCCCGTGCTGGTGGACAACGACGTGAACATCATGGCGCTGGGGGAGCAGACGGTGCATTGGCCGGAGCACGGCAACTTCTTTTTCGTGAAGGTTGCCACCGGCATCGGCTCCGGCATCATCAGCAGCGGCCAACTGCAGCGTGGTGCCAACGGCACCGCCGGTGACCTGGGGCATGTCCAGCTGGCCCGGGGGGCAGGGGTGCAATGCGCGTGCGGGAATTACGGATGCCTCGAAGCCCTCGCGTCCGGCCCTGCCATTGCGCAAGCACTGCGGGAGCAGGGAATGGACGTGAAGAAGGGCTCAGACGTCCTCCGGCTTGCGGCCGACGGAAACCTCCAGGCCATCCAGGCCCTGCGGCAGGCCGGAAGGGATATCGGCGACGTGCTGGCAACCGTGGTGAACCTCCTCAATCCGTCCGTGATTGTGGTGGGCGGCAGTATCGGTGTGTCAGGGGAGCACCTGGTGGCCGGGATACGGGAAGTGGTCTACCGGCGGTCGCCGCCACTGGCCACCTCGCAGTTGCGGATCGCCGTCTCCATGGCCGGCGGGCACGCCGCCATCCTGGGTGCCAGCCACATGGTCACCCAGCATGTCCTGTCACCGTCAGTCATCGAGGCAACACTCGCGGGTGCCGCCATTGCGGGGTAAGTAGCAGCTAGGGCTTCATCAGCACGTCGATGAACTGTGACAGGCCGTCCGCCACATCCACGTCCTTGTCGTAGAGCCACTGCAGCTGCAGGCCGTCGGAAATGGCGACCACCAGCCGGGCCAGGTCCTTCGCCGGCAGGTCCGAGCGGGCCTCTCCCGCGGCCTGCCGGCGTAGTATGTCCGCGGCCAGGACGTCCACCACCTCGGCATAGCGTTCCTTGAAATACCCGTGGGAATCGTGTCCCGGGTCGTTTGCGGTGGCGGAGGCAACGGCGTAGAGGGTGGTGAGGCCCGGTTCATCGCGGTTGCGCTCTGCGGACCGCACCATCAGGGGCAGGCCCGCTTCTGCGTCCATGGCCGCGAGGCTCCGCCGGTCCCTCTCGGCCAGCACCGCAGTGAGCAGTTCCTGCTTGCCCCGGAAATAGTGGAAAAGGGTAGCTTCCTTCACGCCCACCAGCTCGGCCACACGCTTCAGGGCCGTGCCCTCGAAGCCCTCGGTTGCAAAAACGTCCGTTGCTGTCTGAATGATCTGTTCGCGGCGTTCCGCTCCTTTGGCGTACTGGCCGCGCGGCTTTGATGAAGGCACCAAGACAGTGTATTTCACGGTCTTGACACAAAACCTAGTCAGACTCGGTTTTTGTCGGTACCATCGTCTGCAGGACCCAACGGAGGGTCACTTTTTGTCAGGAGGCACCGTGGCCGTCACGACCAACACCGAGGATCCCGCAGGGCTGCCCGCCCCCGGAACCTCAACCAGCACCAACGTTTCATCCGCTCCCGCTCCGGGAACGCCCGCCAGGACACCCCGCGCCTACGTCATCGGCATGCCCATCGCCAGCGCCGGCCTCTGGATGGCCGTCCTGGCGCCCGCCCTGGTGGTACTGGCCATCAAGATCTCGGAAATCACCACGCCGGAATCCCGCGCCGGGGCCCTGAGCCTGGTGGCCGGCGTCGGCGCCCTGATCGCGCTGCTGGCCAACCCGTTCTTCGGCCGGCTGAGCGACCGCACCACCTCCCGGTTCGGCATGCGCAAACCCTGGATCGTGGGCGGCTCCCTCGTGGGAATGGGTGCGCTGGTCCTGCTCGGGTCAGCCACCGACGTGGCGGGCGTGATGGTGGCCTGGGTCCTCGCCCAGCTCAGCTTCAACGCCGCGCTGGCAGCGCTGGTGGCCACCCTTCCGGACCAGGCCGCACCCGCCGAGCGCGGGCGCCTGTCCGGACTGATCGGGATGACACTCCCGATTGGCCTTGTGGCGGCAGCTTACTTCGCCCAGCTCTTCGACAATGCCTTCCAGATGGCGGTGGTCCCCGGAGCCGTTGGGACGGCGGTGGCCCTTGCCTTCGCCTTCACCTTCAAGGACCGGGTCCTCACCGAGAAACCGGCGCCGCTTAACCTTCGGGAGATCGCCGGTTCCTTCTACTTCAACCCCCGCACCTACCCTGGCCTTGGCTGGGCCTGGTTCACCAAGTTCCTGGTCTACATCGGCTATTGCGCCGGGCTGCTCTACCTGCCCTACTTCTTCGCGGACCACCTGCGGGTGGCCGAGACGGAAGTCGCCTCGCTGGTCTTCCAGGCCACGCTCGTCAGCTCGCTCGGAACCGTTATCACGAGCTTCGCCGGCGGCTGGATCAGTGACAGGATCGGCAAGCGCAAAGGCATGGTCATCGCGTCCGCCATCATCATGATGGCCGGCCTGGTGGTCATCGCCACCAGCACCACCACGGACCAGGTCCTGGTGGGACAGGCCATCGCAGGCCTTGGCCTTGGCTGCTTTGGAGCTGTTGACGTCGCCCTCATCGCCGACCTCCTGCCCGGCAGCCAGAGTGAAAACGCCAAGACCTTCGGCGTCTTCAACATCGCCCAGGCGCTGCCGCAGTCGCTTGTCCCCGCCCTTGCGTTCCCTGTTATCACGCTCGGCGGTTACCCCGCCCTCTTCATCGGCGGGGCCGTCGTCGGCATCATCGGCGCCGTCCTCGTTACCCGCATCAAAGGAGTCAAGTAGATGAATCCCACCCTTTCCAAGGCCGTGACGGCTCCGGCGGCCGGTTCGCCGGAGGCAGAGACCCGTATCCGGAAACTCGCCGAAGAACTGTCGCTCGAACAACAGATCCAGCTCCTGACGGGCGCGGACGTGTGGGCCACCCATGCGCTGCCTTCGATCGGCCTGTCCCGGGTGGTCCTCTCGGATGGCCCCTCGGGCGTCCGGGGTGAAGATTTCGACGAGCGTCATGACTCAGTCTCCCTGCCGTCGTCGTCCGCCCTCTCCGCAACCTGGAGCGTGGAGACTGCCCACCGCTACGGCCAGGTGCTCGGCCAGGAGGCGCGCCGCAAAGGCGTGCACGCGGTCCTCGGCCCCACCATCAACCTGCACCGCTCCCCGCTGGGCGGCCGGCACTTCGAGTGCATGAGCGAGGACCCCCGCCTCACTGCCACCATGGCTGCGGGCTACGTGGCCGGCGTCCAGTCGATGGGGGTCGGTGCAACACCCAAGCACTACATCGCCAACGAGGCAGAGACCGACCGTTTCACCGCTGACTCCGTGGTGAACGAACGAACGCTCCGCGAGCTGTACCTGGCTGCCTTCGAGGACGCCATCACCGAGGCACGGGCTTGGCTGGTGATGAGTTCCTACAACTCCATCAACGGCACCACCGCCAGCGAAAATGGGCTTCTCAAGACGCCTTTGTCCACGGAGTGGGGCTTTGACGGCGTAGTTGTCTCGGACTGGACCGGTGTCCGTTCGGTGAAGGCGGCGAACGCCCACCAGGACCTGGAAATGCCGGGACCGGCAGGCCACTGGGGACCCAAGCTGCTGGCAGCCGTGAATGACGGCAGGGTCAGCCGGACCGCCATCCTCGAAAAGGTCATCCGCATTCTCCGCCTCGCCGCCCGGGTCGGTTCACTCGAAGGCGTTGCCCCGGCCGTCACCGAACTTCCGGTGCCCCTCGACGCCGCCGCCGTGGCACGTGAAGTGGCAGTCCGCGGCGCCGTCCTGGTCCGCAACAAGGACGGCCTCCTGCCCCTTGACCCGTCGGCCCTGGCGAGCGTTGCCGTCAGCGGACATAACGCCGAGGAGGCCCGGACCCAGGGCGGCGGCAGCGCCACCGTCATGCCCAAGTACACGGTCTCACCGCTGGAAGGACTGCGTGAGGCACTGCCGGCAGGCGTCAGCCTGAGCTACGCCCGCGGCGCCAAGGTGGCCGAAGGACTGCAGGCCTTCCCGCGCACCTCGCTGCACAACCCGGTCTCCGGCGTCCCCGGGATGCGGGTGACTTTCCTGGCGGAGGACGGCTCGGAGATCTCGGGTGAGGACCGGCTGGCATCGCACCTGATCTGGTTCGGCGTCGGTATTCCCAAGGGTGCTGCCGCCATCCGCATGGAAGCTGAGTGGACGGCACCGACGGCCGGTATCCACCACCTGGGCGTGGGCACCGTGGGCCGGATCCGGTTGACCCTGAAGGGCGACGAAGTGTTCAACGGGGAGATCGATGACGACACCGATGTGCTCGGCGCCGCCCTCTTCGACCCGCCCAAGACCGTCCACCCGGTGGAAACCGCTGCGGGGGAACGCATCCGCATCGAAGCCGTCTACGAACTGCCCAAGCAGCAGGTCATTCCCTTTACCGCCATCCTCCTGGGCGAGGAAACCGTGGTGGCGGACCCGCAGGCGGACATCGACGCTGCGGTGGAAGCCGCAAAGGCCGCCGACGTGGCCGTTGTGGTGGTGGGAACCAGCGCGGCCATTGAATCGGAGGGCTTCGACCGCAAGGACCTGGACCTCCCCGGCCTGCAGAACCAGCTGGTGGAGGCAGTGGCGGCCGTGAATCCGCGCACTATTGTGGTGGTGAACTCGGGCTCGCCCGTCCTTATGCCGTGGCTCGACAAAGTGGGTGCCGTACTGCTCGGGTGGTTCGGCGGCCAGGAGTTCGGCCGGGCCATCGCTGACGTCCTCCTGGGGGTCGAGGAACCGGGCGGACGCCTGCCCACCACCTGGCCTGCCGCACTCGGGGATGTGCCGGTACTCAACACCACGCCGGTGGACGGCAAGGTGGTGTACTCCGAGGGCATTCACGTGGGCTACCGGGCCTGGCTCAAGCAGCAGGCTGAAGGTGGCGCGGCCCCTGCCCTGCCCTTCGGCTTTGGGCTGGGCTACACCACCTTCGAACTCGGCGCGCCCCACGCACCGCAGTCCATCCCGGCGGGCAACGACGTTGTGGTGCACGTCCCGGTCCGCAACACCGGGAGCCGTTCCGGCCGCGAAGTTGTCCAGGTCTACCTGGAACGCGCCGGTTCCGCAGTGGAGCGGCCCGTCCGCTGGCTTGCAGGGTACGCAGGAACCCACCTTGCCCCCGGCGGGACGGACAGCGTGGAGGTGCGGATCCCTGCCCGCTCCTTCGCGCATTACGACGGCGGCTGGCAGTTCGAGCCGGGAACCTTCCGAATCCTGGTGGGCCGGCACGCGGCCGATAGTTTCCGGGCCCTGGAGATCGAGCTCCGCTAGGGTTTTGGACGGCGGCCGGCCGGCTCCTTCACACAGGGACCGGCCCGGCCGTTTCCGTTCCGTCCTCCAGTGGGCGGGGCGCGTTGTCAGCCGATGATGGTGCGGATGGGGGACCCGGCCAGCCAGGCCGTTACGTCCTCGAATGCGCCGCCGTAAAACTCCCGGTAGCTTTCCTGGGTGACATAGCCGAGGTGCGGGGAGAGGACAGTGTTCGGAGCGGCCAGCAGCGGATGCCCGGCGGGCAGCGGCTCCTCATCGAACACGTCAAGGGCAGCCCCGCGGATCCAGCCCTGGTTGAGTGCCCGGATCAACGCGTCCTGGTTCACCAGCGGACCCCTGGCGGTGTTAACCAGGATCCCTTCGGGGCCCAGAAGCCGCAGCTCCTCCTCGCCCACGGTGTTCTCGGAGCGCGAAGACAGCCGGAGGTGGAGCGTGGCCACATCGGAGACCCGGAACAACTCCTCCTTGGACACCAGTCGGGCCCCGGACTCCGCGGCCGCTTCATCCGTCAGGTTCTGGCTCCAGGCCACGATGTCCATGCCGAACGCCCGCCCGTAGCCGGCCACGCGGCGGCCGATCTTCCCGAGTCCCACGATGCCCAGCGTCTTGCCTGCCAGCTCGAATCCCACGGTGGATTGCCAGGTTCCCGCGCGCAGCGAGTTTTCTTCCGCAGGCAGGTGCCTCGCGGCTGCGAGGAGGAGGGCCCACGTGAGTTCCGGTGCGGCGGTGGGCGAGCCGGGCGTGCCGCAGACCGTTACTCCGTGCTCCGCCGCAGCGGCAACGTCGATGGAGGCGTTGGCCATCCCGGTGGTCACCAGGAGCTGGAGGGCCGGCAGTTTCTCGAACACCTCCCGCGGGAACGCCGTCCGCTCCCGCATGGCGATCACAATGGCCACGTCAGCAAGAGCCGAGACCAGGGCGTCCCGGGACGCAAAGGGTTCCCGGAACGTGGTCACAGTGACACCCTCGGCTTCAAGCGCGGCCCAGTCCGCGAAGCCGTGCGCCACGTCCTGGTAGTCGTCAAGGATGGCAAGGCGGTGCTGCATGGAGATGTCCTTAATCCCGGAGTTCCTGGCGTGATGTTCATCGTATGGCAGGGCACCTTCCGGAACGCCGAAACTCGCACAACTGCACGGCGTGATAGCAATGGACGTGATGAAATCCCCGCGCACCCCATTCTTTCCAGCCGCATGAGCGGCCGGACCCTCGCCCGGATTCCCGCCAGCTGGATCCTGCTCGCCTGTATCGGCCTGCTGGCGTTGAACCTGCGGGGCCCGTTCGTTGCGGTCGCGCCGGTGGTTGGCCTGATGCAGGCGGAGCTGGCATTCTCGCCCGTCATGCTGGGCCTGCTGACCAGTATTCCCGTACTCTGCTTCTCCCTTGCGGCGCCCCTGGCTTCCCTGGCGGCGAGGAAGTTCGGTGCCGAATTCGCGGTGACACTGACCATCCTCGGCGTGCTGGCTGGGGTGCTGGTCCGTTCGGCCGGCGGCCCGGCCCTGGTGGTGGCCGGGACGGTGCTGATCGGCGTGGCTATAACTGTCGGCAACATCGCCGCCCCGCTGATTGTCCGCCGTGACTTCGCCCCTGCCCGGCAGGGGACCGCGATGGGAATCTACACCGCGGCGCTGAACATTGGTTCGTTCCTGACGTCGGTGGTGACGGCACCGCTGGCGGATGCGGCGGGGTGGAGGTTCGCGCTGGGTTCGGTAGCGGTCCTGGCCGTGGGGGCCATCGTGGTCTGGACCCTGGCGGTGGGTCCCCGCGGTGCCTTCTTGGCTGCAGGCGGGGACGGTAGGGACAGCAAACTGCCGCCTGTCACAGGACTAGGGTGGACAACCGCCGGACTGACGGCGGGCTTCGGCGGGCAGGCCTTCTCGTACTACGGAGTCACTGCCTGGCTGCCAAGCTACCTGCACGATGAGCTTGGCATGTCCGTCTCCGAGGCCGGCGCTGCCGCGTCCATTTTCCAGATTCTTGCGATCGTGGGCGGCCTGGGTGTCCCGTTTGCTGCCAAGTATTGGGGCGCGACGGCGGTGGCGGTCACCGTGGGTGCTCTATGGCTGACTGTTCCGTCGGGGCTTCTGCTGGCGCCGCAGCTGTGGTGGCTGTGGTCCGTTTTCGGTGGGATCGCCCAGGGCGGGGGCATCACTGTCATCTTCATCGCCATCATCCGGCTGGCGCGCGACCAGGCGTCGGCGGCCCGGATGTCCGCGACGGTCCAGGGCCTGGGCTACGCCCTTGCCGCGGTGGCGCCGCCCCTGGTGGGCCTCGTGCACGACGTCTCGCGTTCCTGGACGCCCGCCCTGCTGGTCATTTTGGTGTCCGTGCTGGCGTTCTTCGCCGGGACCACCCTCTCCGTGCGGAAGGTGCCGAAGGGTCGCTGAGGTGCGTCCCCCGCGTCGTAATCCCCCTTAACCAAGCCCGCGAGATGGCACTTGATGGCAATATCCCTGGAACATTGCCTTAAATGCCATCTCGCGGAAGGGTGGTGGTTCCGCCGCCGGGCCGGCTCTCCGGATTTCGGAGGTGCCTGTTGCGATAGGGCGTGCCGGCCCGGCGGACGGAAATCTCTAGAGTGCGGTCACCGCGGGTTATGCGGCCGCGAGCTCTTCGACCGTGGCCTTTTCGCGGGCTTCGGTGAGGTAGCGGGCGTAGGCGGGGAGGGTGAGGAAGGATGGGAAGTCCTGGGCGAGGGTGACTTCTTCGAAGATGTCGCGGGCGTCTTCGAAGCGGTCGCCGTCGAAGCGTTCGAGCCTTGCGAATTCCTCGTCGAGGAGTTCTTCGACCCAGTGGTGGGTGATGATTTCGCCGTGGTCGGTAATGGCGCGGGCGTAGATCCACTGCCAGAGCTGGGAGCGGGAGATTTCGGCGGTGGCTGCGTCTTCCATGAGGTTGTGGATGGCGACGGCGCCGTTGCCGCGGAGCCAGGATTCGATGTAGCGGATCCCGACTTCGATGTTGTTCCGGATGCCCTGTTCGGTGATGGTGCCGTGCAATGAGGCGATGTTGATCAGGGCGCGGTCGTCGGGGGTGACGTCCTCGCGGAGTTTTTCGAGCTGGTTGGGCTTTTCACCGAGGATGCTGTCGAACACCTCGCGGCACACCGGGACGAGGTCGGGGTGGGCTACCCAAGAGCCGTCAAAGCCGTCGTTGGCCTCGCGGGTCTTGTCCGCGCGGACCTTCTCGAAGGCGTTGGCGTTCGCTTCGGCGTCCTTGCGGTTGGGGACGGCTGCTGCCATGCCGCCGATGGCCATGGCGCCGCGCTTGTGGCAGGCGCGCACGAGCTGTTCGGTGTAGGCGCGCATGAAGGGTGCGGTCATGGTTACCTGGGCCCGGTCGGGGAGGACGAACCGGGGGCCGCGGGTGCGGAAGTTCTTGATGATGGAGAAGATGTAGTCCCAGCGGCCGGCGTTCAGGCCGGCGGCGTGGTCGCGCAGTTCGTAGAGGATTTCCTCCATTTCGAAGGCTGCGGTGATGGTTTCGATCAGTACGGTGGCGCGGATGGTGCCCTGCGGGATGCCCAGGAGGTCCTGGGCCAGGATGAAGATGTCGTTCCAGAGCCGGGCTTCGAGGTGGTTTTCGATCTTGGGCAGGTAGAAGTAGGGGCCTTTGCCTTGGGCGAGGAGGCGGCGGGCGTTGTGATAGAAGTAGAGGCCGAAGTCCACGATGCCGCCAGCGACGGGTTGGCCGTCGATGAGCAAGTGCTTTTCGGGCAGGTGCCAGCCGCGGGGGCGCACCACGATGGTGGGCAGGTCGCCGGCGGGGCGGAGCTTGTATTCCTTGCCTTCCTCGGTGGTGAAGTCGATCCGCCGCTCCAGCGCGTCGGTGAGGTTCAGTTGGCCCTTGATCACGTTCCGCCAGGTGGGGGTGGAGGAGTCCTCCATGTCCGCCAGCCAGACCTTGGCGCCGGAGTTCAGGGCGTTGATGGTCATCTTTTTGTCCACCGGGCCGGTGATTTCCACCCGGCGGTCCTCCAGGCCGGGGGCCGGTGGAGCGACCCGCCAGGAGGTGTCGTTGCGGATGTGCTCGGTTTCCCGGAGGAACCGTGGATCAGCGCCGGCAGCGATCTCAGCCCGCCGCATTCGACGGGCCTGCAGCAGCTCCTGCCGCCGCTCGGCAGTGGCACGGTGCAGCTTGGCAACGAATTCCAGGGCGTCCGGAGTAAGAACCTCGTCCTGCCGGCAAATGGGCTGCGCCGTCAGGTTTATGCCGTTGATGGTGAAGCTGTCAGTAAAGGTATTCATTGCAAGTCTCCTGGTACAGGCCCAACTGGGTAGCAGTAGATGTCGTTTTGAGCCTCCAAAACGACACCTGCTGCTACTTACTTGGGAGGGGGCCACGGCCCGGGTTCCCTCGCGAGCTTGCGAGCGGAGGGCGCGGCTGGGGATTAGTGGAACTGGCCCTCTTCGGTGGATCCCACGAGGGCGAGGGTGGACGCGTTCGGGTTGAGCGCTGTGGCGATGTCGTCGAAGTAGCCGGTGCCGACTTCGCGCTGGTGCTTGGTTGCGGTGTAGCCGCGGGATTCGGAGGCGAATTCCTTTTCCTGGAGTTCGACGTAGGCGCTCATGCCTTCGCGGGCGTAGCCGTGAGCGAGGTCGAACATCGAGTAGTTCAGGGCGTGGAAGCCGGCCAGGGTGATGAACTGGAACGTGAAGCCCATGGCACCGAGTTCACGCTGGAACTTGGCGATGGTGTCGTCGTCCAGGTGCTTGCGCCAGTTGAACGACGGCGAGCAGTTGTAGGAGAGCATCTGGTCCGGGAAGTCTGCCTTGACGGCTTCGGCGAACTTGCGGGCCAGTTCCAGGTCCGGGGTGCCGGTTTCCATCCAGATCAGGTCCGAGTAGGGGGCGTAGGCCTTGGCGCGGGCGATGCAGGGTTCGATGCCGTTGCGGACCTTGTAGAAGCCCTCGGCGGTGCGCTCCCCGGTGATGAATTCCTGGTCGCGCTCGTCCACGTCCGAGGTGATCAGGGTGGCCGCCTCGGCGTCGGTCCGGGCGATCACTACGGTGGGGGTTCCGGCGACGTCGGCAGCGAGGCGGGCGGCGTTCAGGGTGCGGACGTGCTGCTGGGTGGGGATGAGCACCTTGCCGCCGAGGTGCCCGCACTTCTTCTCCGAGGCGAGCTGGTCCTCCCAGTGCACACCGGAGGCGCCGGCCTGGATCATGGACTTCATGAGCTCGTAGGCGTTCAGCGGCCCGCCGAAGCCGGCCTCGGCGTCGGCAACGATCGGGACCAGCCAGTCCTGGACGGTCTGGACACCCTCGGCGAACTCGATCTGGTCGGCGCGGAGCAGGGCGTTGTTGATCCGGCGGACAACGGTGGGGACGGAGTTGGCCGGGTAGAGGGACTGGTCCGGGTAGGTGTGGCCCGAGTTGTTGGCGTCCGCGGCAACCTGCCAGCCGGAAAGGTAGATGGCCCGCAGGCCTGCCTTGACCTGCTGCACTGCCTGGTTCCCGGTCAGGGCGCCCAGGGCGTTGGTGTATTTGCCTTCCTTGTGCTCTTCGGTGAGCTGATTCCACAGCTTCTCGGCGCCGCGGCGGGCCAGGGTGTGCTCTTCGGAGACGCGGCCGCGGAGGCGGACGACGTCGGAACCTGAGTAGTCACGGGTCACACCTTCCCAGCGCGGGTTGGCGGCCCACTCGAGCTCCAGTGCCGCGGCCTGCGTGCTTGCGGTGTCCTCGGCGGACGGCTGCCGGGTGGGCTCAAATGCTGCAGTCATCGTTGATCTCCTTGATTGAGCTCCGGAGTTGGTAGGTGGGAACCGCGTCGTTGAGGTTCCCACCGGCTTTCCGGTGCGGTGTTCTTTCCGTGTGAACCACTTTTCAGCACTTTCAACCCCCTATCTAGAGAAAAAGGGTGGAAAGAAATGCAGTTCTTCGCGTATTCTGCAGAAATGTCACCTTCAAGCTGGAGCAGGGAAGCTTCGCAACCGCCTTCCACCAACACCCCGGAACTGGACATCATCAGCCTGGGCCGCCGTGTGCGCTATCTGCGGAAGCATGCCGGGCTGACGCTCGATGACCTGAGTGCCGCCGTCGGAACCGCGCCAAGCCAGCTGAGCCTGATTGAGAACGGCAAGCGGGAACCCAAACTGAGCCTCCTCCAGCACCTGGCGGGCGCCCTGAACGTCAGCATTGACCAATTGCTTGGCGCGGAGCCTCCCAGCCGCCGGGCCGCCTTGGAGATCGAGCTCGAACGCTACCAGCGCGGACCCCTCTATGAATCCCTGAACCTGCCCAGAATCCGCATCAGTTCGCGGCTTCCGCTCGATGTGCTCGAGGCCCAGGTGGGGCTCCTGCACGAGCTTGAACGCAAGATGAACGAGCAGGTGGCAACTCCTGAGGAAGCCCGCCGCGCCAACGGCGAACTGCGTGCCATGATGCGGGAGCGCGGCAACTACTTTCCGGAGTACGAAGCTGAAGCGCAGAAGGTCCTCAAGGAGGTGGGGTACACCACCGGCCCGCTCAGCCAGCATGTGATTGCGGACATCGCCGCGCACCTTGGTTTCGCCCTCCACCACGTCAGCGACCTGCCGCATTCCACGCGGTCTGTGACGGACTTGAAGAACCGCAGAATTTACCTGACGCAGAGCCAACGGCAGGACCACGACCCGCGGTCTGTGCTGCTCCAGGCCCTGGGCCACTATGTTCTGGGGCATGAAACGCCCCGCAACTACGGCGATTTCCTGGCCCAGCGGGTGGCCACCAACTATTTCGCAGCTGCTCTGCTCCTGCCAGAGCAGGCCACGGTGGAATTTTTGCAAAAAGCCAAATCCGCGAAGGAAATTGCGGTGGAGGACATCCGCGACGCATTCGCCGTCTCCTACGAGACCGCCGCGCACCGCTTCACCAACCTCGCCACCAAGCATCTGGGCGTCACCACCCACTTCCAGAAGACGCACCAGAGCGGCATCATCTACAAGGCCTACGAGAACGACGGGGTCAACTTCCCGCAGGACCACACCGGCGCCATCGAGGGGCAGCCATCATGCAAGGCCTGGACGTCGCGCGCCGTCTTTGATGTTCCGGACAAGTTCAGCGCCTACAGCCAGTACACCGACACGCCTTCCGGCACGTACTGGTGCACGGCCCGTACCGAAAAGTCGCCGAGCGGTGAGTTTTCCTTGAGCATCGGGGTGCCGTACCAGCACGTGAAGTGGTTCCGCGGGCGGGAGACGACCGCGCGGGCCACCTCCAACTGCCCGGACCCCAACTGCTGCAAGCTCCCGCCGGAGTCGCTCACGTCCGAGTGGGCAGGCAACGCGTGGCCCTCCGCCCGGGCCCACTCCCACCTCCTCGCCGCCATGCCGCCGGGGGCCTTCCCCGGCGTGGACGAGACAGAGGTGTACAGCTTCCTGGAGGCGCACTCCCGCAGCTGATGCAACCCCCGATGCCCTCGGTTATCCATGCAGTGCCCGGTACGCATCTGCTGCGGCCGGGTGCAGCGGGATGCCGGCCGTGTTGATCAGCGTCTCAGGGCTGAGGAACTGGACGCCCAGGCTGGACCGCGGGATCAGCTCGCCGGCATGGTGGACCAGCAGCTGGACGGTACGCTCCACGGTTGCCGCATCCAGGTCGGCCCGGCACAGCAGGAGGTTGGCGGCGCCCACCGTCCACACGGGCGGAACGCCGGGATAACTGCCCTCGGGAATGAGCACCCGGTCATACTGTGCGCCGTGGCGTTTGCGCAGCTCCGGCAGCAGCGCCGAAAGGTCCAGCAGCGCCACCGCCACCTCCTGCTGGGCAGCTGCGATGGCGGCGGTAGGCACTCCACCGGACCAGAAGAGGGCATCCACCGTGCCCGCCTTCAAGGCGGCCAAGCCATTGTTCAGTCCAAGGCTTACGACGGCGACCGTCCCCTCCGCGGCCGCGTCGCCATCCGCTGAGGTGCCCAGGCCAGCAGCCGAAAGGATCCGCGGGGTGGTCAGCGACGTTCCCGACCCGGGCTGGCCGACAGCCACCGTCCGGCCCGCAAGCTGGGAGAGTTCCACGATTCCGCTGTCCCGGCGCACCACACAGTGGACGTAGTTTTCATAGACCTTGCCAAGGGCCGCCACCGGCGCCGCGGCCACGCCGGGTTCCGGGGTTGCGCCAGCTGCATCGGCGAGGGCGACGGCGAACGTGGCCCGGCCGGCGCGGAGCTCCGCCAGGTTGTCCAGGCTTCCGCCCGTGGATACCGCCGTGGCGCGGCCCGCCACCCCATGGCGCTCCAAAGACGCGGCCAGGAGGGTGGAGAACTCAAGATAGAACCCGCCAGGCTCACCGCCGGCCACGGTCAGCAGGTCGGGCCGGGTTCCGGTGCAGGCGGTCAGGGCCGCCGGCAGCCACAGGGCCACGCCGGCTCCAAGACCGGCCTTCAGGAATGCCCGCCGCGAAGGAGCCGATGCGGGTGATGCGCCGTCAGCCATGGACCGGGCTCCCTTCCGGACCGGAAACCGTGCGGGAATCAGCCGGGGAAGTTGCCGGGAATTCCAGCCGGGCGGACAGGCCGTGGGGCGCGGCCGGAGCAAGTACCAGACGGCCGCCGTTGGCTGCGGCAAGCTCACCGACGATGGTCATGCCGAGCCCTGTTCCGCGCACTGACGCGTGCCGCGGTGCGCGCCAAAACCTCCTGACGGCAGCGGCGCGTTCCTGTCCGGAAAGGCCCGGGCCGTCGTCGGAAATTTCAATGGTCACGGTGGCCTGCTGCACGTGGACGGCGGCGGTGACAGTGGACCCGGGCGCGTACTTGATGGCGTTGGTAAGGAGCTCTCCTACCATCTGGCCCAGCTCGGCAGGGTGGCACGGAATCTCGGCCGGCGGTGTGGGGGATTCGGCCAGGACCAGGCGGCACCCCGCACGCTCCGCTGCCGGAGCGGCGCGGTCAACCTCCCCCTGCAGCACGGGAAAAGGGTCGATCGGCCCGGCCGCCGGCCGGGCATCGTCATTGAAGGAACGCGCTGAATCCTCGGAGGCCCGGTGCTCCGCGGCTGCCAGCTTCAGCACGCCGTCCAGGATTTCCTCCACGCGTTCCAGTTCCGCCATCACATTGCTGGCGGCTTCGTGCTCGCGTGCAGTCTCCAGCTCCAACTGGAGCACGTCCAGCCGCAGCCGCAACGCCCCAATGGGATTCCGCAACTGGTGCGAGGTGTCCGCGATCAGCTGCCGCTGCGACTCGATGCTGCCGCTCACCGTACGCGCCATGGCAGTAAAGGAACGGCTCAGTTCCCGCAGTTCCGGCGGGCCATCCTCCGGCAGGCGGCCGGCCCGGCCCGTACGGGCAAGCTCAGTCACTGCCGAATTCAGCCGGAGGACCGGCCGCAGTACCCAGGCCGTGACCCGGGCAGCAGCCAGCAGGAGGACCGCGGCAAGTCCGACGGCGGCAGCCCCGACCAGGAGCCAGCGCTCACGAAGCTTCTGCCGTGCCGTGTCCAGGTGGACGTCCAGGACCACGCCGCCCAAAACCTGGCTGGCGCTGCCGAACGGGCGGAAGATCAGTTCCGAGCCGGATCCGAAAGGCTCCAGCGGGGCAAGGCCAGCATCAGTGATGTTAAGTCCGGCCCGGGACAGCGCGTCCTGCACATCGGCTCGGTTGCCGTCCAGGCTGCCGGACGTCAGGATGCCCTGCTGCAGCCGCACCACGATCCCTTCTCCGTAGAGGTTGGAGTAGGTGTCCATTTCCCGTTGCAGCCGTACGGCGTCCCCGTCGGTGGCAGCGTCAAAGGCCACCTGTGCCAAGCGGTTCAGGGACGCTGCCCTGTTGATCTGGACTTCCTGCGTGAGTTCCCGGGCAGCCGATCCAAGAATGGCGCCGGAGACCAGGAAGACCACAAGGAGGCACAGCACGCTGAGGACCCCAAGGACACGCCGCCTCACGCGGTGTCCGCTTCCACCCGATAGCCCACGCCGCGGACGTTGATAATGAACCCGGGTTTCTGCAGTTTGGCGCGGAGCCCGGTGAGGTGGACATCGAGCGACCGTGAAGAAGCCAGGAAGGCGTCGCCCCAGAGGGAGTCCAGGATCTGCTCGCGGGTCACCACCGAGCCCGCATGCCGGGCCAGAAGGGCCAGCAGGTCGAATTCGGTGGCGGTCAGCGGCAGCAGTTCCGCGTCCTTTGCCGCGGTGCGCCGGTCCAGGTCGATCTCCAGGTCGTCGAGGACGATGGTGTGCGGAGCGCTTCGGCTGCCGCGCCGCACGCGCCTGGTCACGGCTTCGATCCGTGCCAGCAGTTCAACCAGTTTCACCGGCTTCACCAGGTAATCGTCGGCGCCGGAGCGTAGGCCGAGCACCACGCTGCGTTCGTCGTCGCGCGCTGTGAGGATCAGGATGGGACAGTCCGTGACCAGTCGGAGCTTTCGCAGCACCTCCAGTCCATCCATGTCAGGAAGGCCCAGGTCCAGGAGGATCACCTGGAAATCCCGGTGCGCCAGCAGGGCATCGGCGCCGCGGGAAACCCGGGTCGCCTTCAGGCCCGCCGTTGCCACACCCGCTGTCAGGGCGCCGGCCATGGCGTCGTCGTCCTCGACGATCAGCACGTCCATTGCCATGTTCCTTGTCCTTAAGCCGGGGTTGAGCCGCCCCCGCCATTGGAGACTACCTTCTGGCAGGCGCATTTGCCCGGCCGTGCCGGAATCCTAAGGAAGTGTTAGGAAAGCCGCCTCCGCGTTGGCTGTGCCCTGGATCACCCATAGCTTAGGTGGGGTCCTCCGCGCTTTCAGGAGACAGTTCACCCAAGGAAGGTTCATTGATGAGCACCGAACAAGCAGCGCCGCCGAACACTGCGGTCCATAACGGGGCGTCCCTCACCGAGGCGGCCCAGACCCGCAGGGCCGTGGGGAACATCCTCAAAGGCTCGGCCGGCAACCTCGTGGAGTGGTACGACCTCTACGTCTATACCGTCTTTGCCGCCTACTTCCAGGCGCACTTCTTCAATTCCAAGGACGACCTGCAGGCCGGGCTGGAGGCAATGGCTGTCTTCTCGACGTCGTTCCTCATGCGTCCCATCGGCGCCTGGTTCTTCGGCCGGTACGCGGACCGCAACGGCCGCAAGGCTGCCCTGACCCTCAGCGTGACGCTGATGTCCGCCGGGTCCTTCGCCATTGCCATACTGCCCACCCAGGACGTCATTGGCATCTGGGCCATGGTCCTGCTGGTGCTGGTCCGCCTGCTGCAGGGCTTCTCCGTGGGCGGCGAGTACGGCACCAGCGCCACCTACATGTCCGAGGCAGCAACGTCCCGCCGCCGCGGCTTCTTCTCCAGCTTCCAGTACGTGACCCTCGTGGGCGGCCAGATGCTGGCGCTGCTGGTCCTGGTGATCCTGCAGAACACCGTCGGCGGCGATGCGCTCAACGAGTGGGCCTGGCGGATTCCGTTCGCACTGGGCGGCGTGGCGGCCCTGGTGGTCCTCTGGCTCCGCCGCTCAATGGAGGAAACCGTCTCTGCGGACCAGATCCGCGCTGCCCACGTCCAGGTGGCAGGCGAAGCACAGCCGGGGACACTCAAGCTGCTGTTTACCAGCCACTGGCGGCCGCTGCTGATCTGCATCGGCGTCACCCTGGGCGGAACGGTTGCCTTCTACACGTACACCAATTTCCTCCTGAAGTTCATGAACGATACGTCCGGCATCGCGAAGACCGATACCTCCGTGATCAACTTCTGGGCGCTGTTCATTTTCATGCTGCTTCAGCCTGTGTATGGCCTGATTTCGGACAAGATCGGCCGCAAGCCGCTGCTCCTCTGGTTCGGCATCACCGGTGTGCTCTTCACCTGGCCGCTGCTCTCCACCCTGTCCGGCACCAAGGATCCGTTCACGGCGTTCCTGCTGATGATGGGCGGCCTGCTGATCGTGGGCGGCTACACCTCCATCAACGCCCTGGTGAAGGCCGAGCTTTTCCCGGCCTCCATCCGTGCCCTGGGCGTCGGCCTGGGATACGCCATCGCCAACTCACTCTTTGGCGGCACGGTTCCGCTGATCGGGGCGGCGCTGCAGAAGGCGGGCGAGGTGGAACTCTTCTTCAGCTACGTCACCGGTGCCATCGCCATTTCGCTGGTCGTCTACATCTTCGCGCTCAAGAACAAGAAGGCCACGCACCTGGACAGGGAGCAGGGCGACGCCTGGGCCGCAGCACCAACGGACGACGGCGGCGCGCTGGCAGGTGCCAAGCGCTAACCCCGGTGCGGCGCCGGCGGTGTTGACCGCGGGCGCCGCATGCCGCCGTCGTAATTTCCCGCTGTAGTTTCCCGCCGGCGCTGCTCGCGGCCGCAAAGGCCCGGGCTGACGTCGTCCACATGATCCGGCCTTCGCTGTGGCGTGACCGAAACGACCGCAAACCGTGACCCTTCCGGCATCGCCCCCGCATCAGGCCTGCTGCTTCACTGGAAGCACCCGGCCCGTGGTTGCCGGGACAGCGGCGGCTCAAGGGGGATGACATGAATGTGCCACGGCGTGCGGTGTTAGCAGTGCTGGGCCTTGTGGCTGTGCTTCCCGCTTGCTCAGCCGCGCCTCCTGACCTGGTGACAGCCCCCGGCGTGGAGCGGGTTTCGCTGGATGCGGACGCCTACCCGCAGGAGCTCGAAACCCTGCGCACGTCCGCCTACACGCTGGGCGCGGCCCTCTTGGCCGACGGCGGGGACGGCTCCGGCGGAAACATCGTCGCATCACCCGGCAGCCTGCTCATCGCGCTGCTGATGCTGCGGTCCGGTGCGGCGGGCGGGACCGCCGCGGAACTGGACCGCGTCCTCGCCCTTCCCGGCACCAGCCGGGACGAAGCCGCCAACGCCCTGCTCGCCGCCGTCGAGAAGTACGACGGCGATCCCGGCTCCGTTGACGAGGACAACCCGCCACGGAAGCCCGTCATCCATCTTGCCAACGGGCTCTTCCTGGACAGGAACACACCGGCTGGTGAGGGTTACCTGGACACCCTGGCCCGGCACTACGGCACTGGCGTCCACATGCTGGATTTCCGGGACCGGGCCGCTGCGGAACCGGCCATCGACGCGTGGGCGGACAGGAATACGGGCGGACGCATCAAGAAGGCACCGGCTCCCTTTGATCCGAGGAACACCTTCAGCCTGCTCAACGCCGTCTATTTCGCCGCAGCGTGGAACACGCCCTTCGACCCTGCCGACACTATGGACCGGCCATTCACCACCGGAACCGGTGAGGTGGCCAACGTGCCCGCCATGAGCCAGACGGCAAGCATGAAGTACGCCGCGGGGGAGGGGTGGCAGGCGGTGGACCTTCCCTATGCGGAAGGCGCCGTGATGCGCCTGGTGCTGCCGGAGGCCGCTGCCGGCAATTCTGCATCTCTCCTGAGCGTGGCTGGACTCGGCCGGATCGACGCGGCGATGGAGTCCGCCACTGTGCAGTCCGTAGGCATCACGCTGCCCCGCTGGGACCACAAGAGCAGCTTTGACCTCCGGAAAGTCCTGGAAACCATGGGCCTGTCACGCACGCTCAACACCGAGACCGACTTCGACGCCATCCAGCCGGGCCTGAAGATCACCCAGGCTGCCCAGTCCGGAAACATCACCGTGGCAGAGAAAGGGACCGTGGCGGCTGCCGTCACCCAGATCAACGGGCGGGCGGTCAGCGGGCCTCCGGAGCCGAACGTCTCGCTCGTTTTTGACCGTCCGTTCCATTACCAGGTCGTCCACAACGGGACAGGGCTGCCGCTGTTCATGGGCACAGTGGCGGACCCGCGCTCCTGACCGGCGCAGGCGGTCAGGGCCTAGCGCGGGCCGCCCTGCCAGAGGGCGTCAAAGGGCGCCCCGGACGCCAGGCGGTTCTGAATCCCGGCGGTCACAAATTCCTTGGCGGCGCGGGCGGCCTCCAGCGGTGACGCACCCTTGGCCAGTTCGGCGGCCACGGCGGCAGCAAGCGAGCAGCCGGCCCGGACACGGCCACCTCGCCCACCTTCGGTGCGGTCAGGACCTCCAGCGTCTGGCCGTCGTAGAAGACGTCGACGGCGTCCGGGCCTTCCAGCCGCACGCCGCCCTTGGCCAGGACTGCTGCGCCGCTGAGCTCGTGGATGCGCACGGCGGCTGCCTTGAGGGATTCGACGTCGGTGATCTCCAGCCCGGACAGCGACTCCGCCTCGAAGTGGTTGGGCGTCACGAAAGTGGCCAGCGGCAGGATCTGCGCCTTGAGGGCCTGGTCCGTGTCCAGGCCGTGGCCCGGTTCCTGGCCCTTGCAGATCAGCACCGGGTCAAGGACAACGTTCCCGAACCTGTTGTGCTGGAGGGCGGCGGCAACAGTGGCGATGGTGGCGGGGCTGCCCAGCATCCCGATCTTCACGGTGTCCAGAACGGAAGGTGCGCCCGACGCCGGACCGTAAGCCGCCGTCGTCGCCTCCAGCTGGTCGGCGATCACCTGCTGATCCACGGGCACGAAGCGGTGGTTCCAGCTGTCCGTGGGGTTGAAGGAGACGATGCAGGTCAGGTTGGCGATGCCAAAGACGCCCAGTTCCTGGAAGGTCTTCAGGTCGGCCTGAGCGCCGGCGCCGCCGGTGGCTTCGGAACCGGCGATGGTGAGCACCACTGCCGGGCTGGTGGCGGGCGACGTTGCATCAGCGGAAACGGAAGTCATGGTCCCATCCTGCCATCCGCTGTCGGCCGCTTTCCCTGTGTGGCCGCACAGCGGCGCCTGTCCCGGGGTGTTCAGGGCCACAAGGGGAGCATCCTTACCCGGCCGGACGTCCGGGTCATACCCCTCGTTGAGGCCCGCCCCGCCATCGTTCTCGTTCCCGGCAGCGCCCTGGTCCAGGCGTACCAGGCGCCAGACCGCGAGCCTGCCAAGAGCCAGGGCCGCACCGCCGGTGAGCGATGCCCAGCCGGCGAAGGCCAGCAGGTAGTCGGGCCGAGGCGAGGGGCTGGCGGCGAACAGGGCGAAGACCAGCCCCAGGGCGGCCCCCATGCCGGCGAACGCGGCAACGTGGAGCCACTGGTTCCGGACGGGATGGAGCAGGATCCCAAGCGGCGCGCCAAAGCAGAACGCCAGGGCGATTGCAGGCAAGGCCCCCCAGAGAACCGTCATCACCAGGGCGGGCCAAAAACCCGTCCAGTTGCCCACCAGGAAAGCCAGCACGGTGGCACAGAACAGCAGGCTCACCAGCGCCCCAAGGGCCAGCGCGCCGGTGCCCAGCACCACCCGCCGCGGCCGGCTCACGCGGTTCCCTTCGCGATCTGGAGCAGCGCGCCTCCCAGCTCTGGCTGGCTGTACACGAACCCGGAATCCAACAGTTTCTGCGGCTGCACCCAGCGGCTCTTGAGCACGAGCTCCGTCTCGGTACGGATCAGGAGTGCCCCGGCCCGGAGCAGCCACGCAGGGGCGGGAACGCCGAACCGTGCCCCGTACGCACGGCGGACCAGCTGCATGAGTTCCCGGTTGCTCACCACATCCGGTGAGGCAACATTGACCGGCCCGGTGATGTCCGTGCGCGCATGCAGGAACCGCGCGCACCGGTACAGATCCTCAACGTGGACCCAGCTGAACTTTTGCGTGCCCTCGCCCATGTGGCCGCCGAGCCCCAGGCGGGCCAGGTTGGCAAACGGGCGCAGGGCGCCCCCGCCGCGGCCCAGGACAATGGCGATGCGGAGCGGGATTTTGCGGGTGTCCGGAGTGAGGGCGGCGTCCAGTTCCGCCTCCCAGGCCTTGGCCACATCCACCGAGAAGCCGGCCCCCAGTTCCCCGTCATGTTCTGTTTGCGGGCGGTCCCGGGCGTCCCGGTAGATGGTTCCGGTGCTGGCGTTCAGCCAGGTCGACGGCGGCTGCGGGCATTGGGCGATGGCCCGGCCCAGTGCTGCGGTGGTGGATACTCTGGAGCAGAGGATGGCTGCCTTGTTTTTCGCGCTGTAGCGGCACGAGACGGACCGTCCGGCGAGGTTGATGACCAGGTTGGCGCCGTTGAGCACCCGGGCGATGGCGCCGTCGTCGTCCCATGATGCGGCTGCGGTTGCGGAGGCGGCCTTGCTGCCGGCGGCACCAGCCCGCTTCACGGTCCGCGCCCGTCCAATGACCCGCACGGTCCAGCCGTCCTGCTCAAAACGGGTGCGGAGGTACTTGCCGATGAACCCTGAGGCTCCGGCGAGCACCACTGTCTTTGACCTGGTCATGCTTCTCCCCCGGTGGTTTGTTGCTGGCTGCCGGCTATGCACGGATGCTCCGGCTCAGGCTGAGGATATCGTCGAGGACCTTGCCCACCCCAGGGACGCGCGCCATCGAGAGCACTTTGGCGATCAGCGGGACGCCGCCGTCCACAAGCTTCCTGGTGCGCTGCTGCCCCTCGGAGGTGTCATAAACCCAGAAGAGCGTGATGCCCATGTAGCCGAGCCACAGGAGCTCCGGAAGTTCGGAGCGGAACTTCTGTGGCGGCTTCGGCCGGGCGCCCTCCACTGCAGCCCGGAAAATCCCGAGCGAGGCTTCCCGGGCCGCGGCGGAACCTGCAGCGAAGGGGTTGACCGGGGAGGTGGGCCGGATGGCGGTGGTGAGGAAGTCTGCGCCGAAGCGGTGGTACGGGCCCATGGCGTCCAGCCCCGCGTGGAGGGTGGCGCGGAGCCGGCTGCTGAAGTCTGTGGCGGTATCCATGGCAGCCGCCGCTTTTGCGGCGTGCTCCTCCTGGACCTGCAGGTACAGTTCCTGGACCAGGTCGTCCTTGGAAGCGAAGTAGTAGTAGGCATTGCCTACCGAGATTCCCGCTTCTGCCGCGATGGCCCGCATGGTGGTCCTGGTGAAGCCGACTTCGCGGAACATTTTCAGCGCGACATCGGCCACAAGCTTCCTGGTCTGCCCGCTTCTGGCTGTCATGGTTCCCCCAAATATTTGAACATGTTCAATACAGAGTATTGCACAAGTTGAACGTGTTCAGTCTGCTGCCTCCAGTCCAGCCGGGGGCGTGGGAGAATGGGTCGACAGTGCTAATACAGCCGGCCTTCCGCCCTCAGTTCCGGACACCGAGCGAACCACTTTGAAACGGACTTCCTATGTCATCTGCCTCAGGCCAGAACGCCGTGCCCCAAACAGCCGCCTCCCCGGGCGCGCCACGATTCGCCTCCATCGGGTCCCCGTACTTCGGGATCATGCTCGCGGTCATGGCCGTGGTGCTGATCCTGTCCAACATCGGCGCCTCCAAGGGTGTGGTCCTGGGACCGGTCATCACGGACGGGGGGTTCTTCCTGTTCCCGCTGGCCTACATCCTGGGCGACGTCATCAGCGAGGTGTACGGCTTCAAGGTGGCACGGAAGGCGATTTTCACCACGTTTGCGCTGTCAGTGTTTGCCTCGCTCTGCTACTGGGTGATCATCGCCCTGCCCGGTTTCGACGACGAGTTCGGGACTGCCAAGCAGGCTGCCCTGGAGGGTGCCCTGGGTCCGGTGCCGCAGATCGTGCTGGCCTCCCTGCTCGCGTTCCTTGCGGGCCAAACCATCAACTCGTGGATCCTGGTCCGGATGAAGGCCCGCACGGGGGAGAAGTCCCTGTGGGCCCGGTTGATGGGCTCTTCGGGGGCGGGAGAGTTCGTGGACACCCTGATCTTCTGCAGCATCGCAGCGTCCGTCATCGGGATTACCGATTTCGCGACGTTCCTGAACTACGTGGTGGTGGGCTTCGTGTACAAGACGCTGGTGGAGTTCATCCTGGTCCCGGTCACGTCGCTGGTGATCGGCTGGATCAAGAAGCGCGAACCCAGCTACGGCGCTGCCGCACCGGACACAGCCTAGGCCCGCGCCGCGCGCAGACCCTTCGCACGCCGGGGACGCTGGAACGGTGCGGGTACGCCGGAACGTTTCAGCGTCCCGGAACCGTTCCGGCGATTCCGACGGCGGCGGCTGCCTGGGACGGGGTCCGGTGCCTGAGCGCGTCCAGGATCCGGTTCTTAAACTCCTGCTCCCTGAACAGGTCCCGCCATTCAACCCGGACGAAGAGCCAGCCGGACTCGGTGAGGGCCTTTTCCCGGCGCCGCTCCTGGAACAGGGCTTCGCCGGTTGGCTTGTAATCGAAGTACTTGACCTTGCCGTCGAACTCGAGGGCCACCAACGCGTCCTTCCAGGCGAAGTCCAGCCGGTGCCAGCCCAACCGCGTCCGGACCTCGACCTGTGCGTCGGGCATGGGCAGCCTCAGCCGGGCGAGCAGCTCCCGGGTCAGAGTTTCTCCGGCCGATTCGGCGCGGGCGTCCGCGTTGGCCAAGGCCATCCGGAGGTTCCTTACACCGCGGCGTCCTGAAAGACCGCCTGCCATGGCCTCCATCAGGGCCAGATCCGCACCGAGCCGAAGTGCTTGGTCCATGAGGACCAGAGCCTTGCGGTAGTCAAGCATCATGGCGCAGTCCACCACTGTCCGTTCGAGCGTGGTGACCCTCAGCGCGCCAATCCTGGTCACCTGCTGATCCGGGTACGGGCGGGCGTGACCCCGTACGTCGCTGCCGAGGCGTTCACGTGACGGCGACACCCGGAGCAGGATGTGGACCAGGTCATCAACATCCCAGAGGAAGAGGCCGTGGAGGCGCGCGGCCGAGGTGTGGCTATAAACAAAGCTGCCGGTCGACGTCGTCAGCGTTCCATAGGCATGCGCATGGATCAATTGCACGCTGCGCACAGAGGCGGACTGTTTCTCCCACACCGCAGCGCGGATGTAGCATCCCCACCGCAGGCGGACCAGTTCGCCCTGGTTCACGAGGCGGCGGATGGCCCGCGAATGCAGTCCTTCCGCGTGCAGCTGGCCTGTTCGCCAGAGGCTTCCCGTAACCGGAAGCCGGGGACTTTGTGCTTGAGGCTGTGTCATTCACCCAGACTCCGGTGGACGGCCTTCCGGGGCGAGGCCCCGCCGTCGTTATGTGGATAAGCGGGGACGCTGGAACGGTGCGTGCACGCGGGAACGTTCCAGCGTGTCCGCACCATTCCAGCGAGTACGACGGCGGCAGGCGGCGAAGTGCCGCCGGTAAGGGGAGTCGGGGTGGGCTAGGAGTAGTACCGGCCCAGGGTTTCGGCCTTGAAGTCGAAGAACGTGCCGGATTCGATCGCCAGCCGGGCGTCATCCACCATCTTCACCACGAACCGCTCGTTATGGATGGAGATCAAGGTGGCGGAGAGCATCTCCTTGGCCTTGAACAGGTGGTGGATGTAGGCCCGCGAGTAATGGGTGCAGGCGTAGCAGTCGCAGCCTTCCTGCAACGGCCCGAAGTCGCGCTTGTACTTCGCCCCGGACAGGTTGAACCGGCCATACGGCGTGTAGAACGCGGAGTTCCGGGCAACGCGGGTGGGGGAGACACAGTCGAAGGTGTCGGCGCCGTTTTCTATGGCGGTGAAGATGTCGTCCGGCTCGGAAATGCCCAGCAGGTGGCGCGGTTTGTCCTCCGGCAGCTCCTCGTTGCACCAGCGGACAATCGTTCCGAGGTTCTCCTTCTCCAGCGCCCCGCCGATCCCGAACCCGTCAAACGGCATCGCACCCAGGTCCCGGCAGGCCTTGCGGCGCAGGTCCTCGTACTGCGCGCCCTGGATGACGCCGAACAGCGCCTGGTACGGCTTCCCCACGCGTTCGCTTGTCAGCCGGAAGTGTTCCTCGATGCAGCGCAGCGCCCACAGCCGGGTCCGTTCCAGGGACTCCTCCTGGTAGCCCCGGGAGTTTTGCAGCGTGGTCAACTCATCGAAGGCGAACATGATGTCCGCGCCGATCCGGTGCTGCACCTGCATGGAGATCTCGGGGGAGAACCGGTGCCGGTCCCCGTTCAGGTGGGACTTGAACCAGACGCCGTCGTCGTCGATGTGGGCCAGGCGCTCCTTGCCCGGCGCCACGGCGTCATCGGGTCCGGGTGCGCCTGCGGCAGCAACCGTCTTCATGTCGATGACCTTCTTGAAGCCGGAGCCCAGGCTCATGACCTGGAATCCGCCGGAGTCGGTGAAAGTCGGCCCCGGCCAGTTCATGAACTGACCCAGCCCGCCGGCCTCGTCCAGGATGTCCGCGCCGGGCTGCAGGTACAGATGGTAGGCGTTGGCGAGCAGCGCCTGCGCACCAAGGTCCGCCATCGATTCCGGCAGGACGGCCTTGACCGTTGCCTTGGTCCCGACGGCGATAAAGGCCGGCGTTTGGATCTCCCCATGGGGGGTGGTGATGGTGCCGGTGCGGCCCTGGAATTCCCCGCCGTTGCCGGTGACCTGGGCGGCCGACGGCGGGCACGAGTCAGCCAGCCGGGTGCCTACCGTGAAGGAAAACTCTGACTGACGGGCGGGCAGCGCGGAAACATGCGAAGGAGCGGAAGCGGGGTTGGCTGGCACCGTACCAGTGTGCCAGCAATCAGCGCGGCGCCAGGTTAATCAGCTTACCGGCGCGGATGTGGAGTAGTGGTCGGAGCGCCAGGAGTCCCAGGACGAACGGATGGAATCAACCTTGGCCGCGCCCAGGTCGTAGGTGGAGACGATGACCATGGACCCCTCACCCTCTGCGCGCACGTCCTTGATTGCGGGATGGTCGGCCACCACCAGGAGGCCCTCCCCGTGCTCCGCGTAGCTGTGGACCGTGAGCCCCACCTGGTGGCTTGTCCGGTACCAGACCTTGCCGCTGATCTCTTCGCCGGTGCCCAGGGTCAGCTGGTAGGACTCACCGGGGGCCGGCAGGTCCGCCAGTCCGAGTTTGTCGATCGCGGAACCCTGCCCCTCGGTCAGGTGCAGGAAGAGCGTGTGGCGCTTGCCGTGCGGGTGGCGCTCCAGGGCAAAGCGGAGCTGCTGCAGAAACGTCAGCCAGCCCTGGGTGATGTCCTCGTCCCAGGCCGCCCACTCCGAGTTGTGGTCCAGGGCCCCGCGCGTGACGCTGACCTGCGTGCCGCCCGGAACAGGGCGGAGTTCGAACGTGTCGCCGCCGTGCACGGTCAGGCTGGTGTGGTCCGGGGCTTCCTCCACGTCGCCGGAGAAGTAGATCTCCTTGATCTCGGCGTCCAGGTCCTCGGCCTGCCAGCCATGCCATTGGGCCACCTTGGACGGTTCACGCAGCATGGTCCAGACCTGCGGCGCGTCGGCGTTAATCACTACGCTGAGATTGTTCGTCATAGCCCCGAAAATACTACTCCGGCCCGGCCCCGGGTAGGGGCAATTTGCTCAGGAGCGGACGGCCTCGAGTTCGTTGCTGATCCGGCGCTCCAGCTCGGCCATCCCGATCGTCTCGGACCCGCCGTGCGCCCGCAGGAACAGCAGGGATT
Organism: Arthrobacter sp. K4-10C; assembly: GCF_059090085.1. Taxonomy (NCBI): domain Bacteria; kingdom Bacillati; phylum Actinomycetota; class Actinomycetes; order Micrococcales; family Micrococcaceae; genus Arthrobacter; species Arthrobacter sp. K4-10C. Next base: position 182,350 of record NZ_JBNHFI010000004.1, read on the forward strand.
CGAGCCGCAGCAGCCGCCATTCCCGCTCGGCGTCGTGGTTCGAGTTGTCGATGGAACGGAAGATTTCCTTGTCGTACAGGTTGGGCTCATTGAGTGAGCGCTGGCGGACCTTGGCGGCCATCCTCGCCTTGAACGGGTCCGTCTCCTGGTTTTCCGGCGTCCGGATCAATTTTTCGTACACCGCTGCGCGCTCGTTCTGGCCGTCTTGCCGGCAGATGTAGCTGGCCAGCGCCAGGGAGGCTTCCACCGACGCCCAGCGTCCAGGGTTTCCGTCGTACGGGAGGACGGTGAGGAGGTCGGCAACCGCCAGCGCGCTGTTGGCGTCCTTGAGCGTGATGAAGAGTTCGTGCGCGAGGTCGCTGAGGTCCTTCAGGCAGCTTCCGGACTTGAAGTTGACACCCTTGGACAGCCTGTCGGTCAGCAGCAGGACGCCCGTCGCATCCGGATGCGCCTCCGCCGTGGCTTCCACCACCGATTCCGGGGTGCCGTCCGCTGCCGGAATCAGCGCGAGTTCTTCCTCGCTGGGTCCGTTGACGGCAGGCGGGACGGGCGGCAGGGGAGGCACGACGACGGCGGGCGCCGCCACCGCGGATGCCGCCGCGCCGCCGGGCTGCTCCTGTCCGGAGCCAGCCGGGAGCGGAGTTCCGGGTCCGGGTTCGGCCGCCTGCGGGTTTTCCGCCTGTGGTGCGGCCGCGAGCGAAAGGCGTGTCACGCCGTCGGACGCTGCCTCGGACTCAGACTCGACAGTGGTGACCATGCTGCCCACGGCAATGCGCAGGGTTCCACCGCCGGACAGGCTGGCGAGCACCAGCGCGGGGGAGCCGAAATCGTCCCGTTCAAGCTCCACCTGGTGGATTTCTGCCGTCCGTTCACCGTCCGGCAACAGGATGAGGCTGCCGGTGGTCAAGGATCCAGCCTGCAGTTCACGATGGTTCCGGGCGGCTGGTGTTTCGGTCATGGGAGTCCTTAGGTTCTCTTGCGGTCCGCCGTCCAGTCTACAAAGGCGGTACCTGTATCCGGGGACCCCCAAGTTCCCGGGAGGATGTCAGGAGCCTACGCCGGCAAATGCGAGGGCCTGGCGGATCAGTCCGCCGCGGCCGCCGGAAAACTCCATCTGGACGCCGGGGCTGAGGACTTCCTCGGGCGTCATCCAGGTCAGTTCCAGGGCGTCCTGGCGGGGCTCGCATTCGCCCGTGACAGGGATGACGTACGCCAGTGACACGGCGTGTTGCCGGTCGTCCGTGAAGCCCGTCTGGGACGGCGCCGGGAAGTACTCGGCCACAGTGAAGGGGACCGGGCTGATGGGCAGCTGCGGGAACGCCAGCGGCCCCAGGTCCTTTTCCATGTGCCGGAGGAGGGCGGCGCGGATGGTTTCGCGGTAAATGACACGGCCCGACACCAGGGACCGGACCATGGTCCCGTCCTCGTCGGCCTGCAGGAGGGTGCCCACTTCGTTCACGTAACCCAGCGGATCCAGCCTGACGGGCACTGCTTCCACGTACACCATGGGCAGCCGCCCGCGCGCCTCAAAGAGGTCTTCTTCGGAAAGCCAGCCGGGATTCGGGTCAGGTGTGCGCACGTTCATGCTTAAGTTCTACCCCATGGGACGGTGCTGCGAGATCCAGACTGTGGCGGGCACGGAGGGCGCGTCGGACCCGGCCGCGTCCGGGTTGGGGACGTGGAGCGTGCTTCCGAAGGCCTCCTCGGTGAGGCTTGCCTCGACTCCGGCGGCGGACAGCCGGTCCCGCAGCGGTTCCAGGCCGCCGTCGTACTCGAAGCCCAGGCCGGACCGCGGCGGCCCGGACGCCGGACGCACCAGGAAGACTCCGCCGTTCTTGGCGGTGAAGTCGGCGGTTTCGTCGTTGTCCGGTACAGGGCGGGGCCGGGCGCCGATGTGCCGCAGGGTGCGGGCGGCGGCGTCGGCATCTTCCGTGAACCAGACCCCGACGACGGCCAGCGCCGGATCCGCGCCGGCATCGCCCGTGCCGGGAGGGGCTTTGTCCGCCAGGAAGCTGAACCCGTCGGGGGCCGTGATCCGGCAGGCGTCGCCGCGCCCGGCGCTCACCAGCTCCGCAGGCGCGGTCCCCTCGTCTTCCGCGGCAAGGTTGCTGCGGCGGGCAAATTCGGCCAGGTCGCCCACCTCCACGGCCAGCGCCGTGGTTCCGTCCTCCGCCGCCCCTTCCGGCACGTCGTGCAGGGCGAGCCGGCCGGCGCCGGCGTCGTAGACGCGGAACCCGCCGTCGCCCTCGGTCAGGACCATGCCCAGGGCGGTCAGCAGCCGGTCCCAGGAATCGGTGTTGGACGTGTAATGCAGGGGACGGACGCGGAGCATTGGATTGACCTTCATCTCGGCAGCGGGGCGATGAGGCCCATGATGCCACGGGCCGGGCCAGAGGGGGATAGAGGTTGTGCAAGGCTGCTGCTGGAGCAGAATAGGCGCATGGCCATCGAACTTGAAGAACTGCTGGTGCCCGACGCCGCCGCCTGGCGGACCTGGCTGGAGGCGAACCACCGAAGCAGCCCGGGCGTGTGGCTGGTCCTGCACAAGAAAGGCGGGCAGGTCACGGAACTGGATTATGCTGCGGCCCTGGATGAGGCGCTGTGTTTCGGCTGGATCGACGGCCAGGCCCGGCGCCGGGACGGTGAAAGCTCCTACCAGCGGATGACGCCCAGGGGGCCGCGGAGCGTGTGGTCCGCCAGGAATGTCACGTATGTGGCCAGGCTGGAGGAGGCGGGAAAGATGACCGACGCCGGCCGGGCCGCCGTCGAAGCCGCGAAGGCGGACGGCCGCTGGGAGAAGGCGTATGCGGGGCAGGCGACGGCCGAGGTTCCTGCGGACCTGGCGGCCGCGATCGCCGCCGTACCTGCTGCCCAGGCAATGTTCGACGTCCTTACCAAGACCAACCGGTTCGCCCTGATCTACCGCACGAATTCGGTCAAGCAGGCCGCCACCCGCGAGCGCAAAATCGCCGGTTTCGTGGAGATGCTGGCCCGGGGCGAAGCTCCGTACCCGCAGAAACAGCGCCCGGGCGGTACGCCGTAACAGCCCAAGGGCGGCGGAGCCTTTCCGTAACCGGTTGGGTTCTGGATAACGAACCGGTAACATTGATGGTTCACTTGCGCTGGTGCCGTCCCCCGACCCGGGGGACGGCACTTGTGCGTTCAGCGACGGATTGAATTCATGCCCCGAAACACCCTCGGAACAGTGCTTCCCGCCCTCAGACGTTTCACCGCCCGCCGCCGGCTCCTGGTGTGGACGGTGGCCGCCGCGGCGGTCCTCGTCCTGGCAGTTTCCCTGGTGCTCGCCGGCAACAGCGCGCCCGGCCCTGCCGTCACAGCCGGGCGCGTATTGGACGGCGTGGCTGCCGCCCAGGCCGCGGCCAAGGACCGCAGCGGCGGCTACGCCTCCCTGTGGCTCAAGGGCAACGACGCCACCCTGACGGAACGCGGGGGCGAAGTACCTGCGGACGGTGCGGAGGACGTGCGAAGCATCGAATGCGGCACCGGCTGGCTGGCCGGCGTCCGCGTGCAGGGCAAGGTCTTCGTCCGAAGCAGCGCGGCCGGAAACGTGGAAGAGGATGCCGGTTCAGTGCAGCTTCCGGCCTGCATCAGCCCGCAAGCCCGCGACGCCCTGCTCACGGACCTCGGCGTGGGCAAGGCGTGGCCACAACCGGACGCCGCGGCGCTGGAGGCGCCGGCGGAGGACCCGGGGTTCCGCCCGGCCTACCACCTCACGCCGGACCAGCGCTGGATGAACGATCCCCAGCGGCCATTCTTCCTGGACGGGCTGTGGCACTACTACTACCTCTACAACGTGGATTACCCCGAGGGAAACGGCACCGAGTGGTACCACGCCACCAGCACCGACCTGGTGCACTGGAACAACGAGGGCGTGGCCATCGAGAAGTTCCGGAACGGCCTGGGCGACATTGAGACCGGGTCCGCGGTGGTAGACACGGAAGGCACCGCCGGCTTCGGGAAAGGGGCCGTGATCGCCGTCCTCACCCAGCAGCATGACGGTGTCCAGCGCCAGTCGTTGTTCTACTCCACTGACAACGGCTACAGCTTCCAGAACTACGAGCAGAACCCGGTGATGGAGAACCCGGGCGCCGAGCACTGGCGGGACCCGCGGATTGTGCGGGACGAGGCCAACAACCAGTGGCTGATGCTCCTCGCCGAGGGCCACAAGATCGGCTTCTACACGTCCAAGGACCTCAAGCAGTGGACCTACGTTTCCGCCTTTGAGCGGGACGGGCTTGGCATCCTTGAATGCCCGGACTTCTTCCAGATGGACGTGGACGGTGATCCGGCCAGGCGCACCTGGGTGCTGGCCGCCAGCGCCAACGGTTCCGAAGAGGGCCGCACCACCGGGCTGGCGTACTGGACCGGCAGCTTTGACGGGAAGGGTTTCACCCCCGACGGTGGACACCAGTGGCTCGACGGCGGATCGGACTTTTACGCGGCCGTCACCTGGGATGACCCGCGCCTGACGGACGGGCAGCGGAAGGCGTCCCGGCACGCCATCGGCTGGATGAACAACTGGGCTTACGCCCGGAACCTGCCGACGGACAACTGGTTCGGGGCCGCGTCCGTGGTGCGGGACCTCCGGCTGAAGTCCGACGGCGGCCGCCCGGCATTGGTCTCCACGCCCACGCCCGCGCTGCAGGCACTTGAGGGGGAGGCGGCGCAGGTGCCTTCGGGCCCCTTGGACGGCGGGTCCGCGCTGGCCGTGCCGGACAGCGGCGCGTACAAGGCCGAGCTCGAGTTCGAAAAGCCAGCCTCCAACGCAGGGGAAGCCCGAATGCTCCTGCGAAGCGGAGGCAGGACCTACGCCACCGTGGGCTATGACTTCGGCAGCGGCAAGGCCTTTGTGGTGCGGGATGACGCCGTGGCCGCATCCATCGGCAGCGGGGACTCCCGCCCGGCGGGCAAGGGCGGGGTTGACCCCGTGTACCGGGACGCCCGCGCGGTGGAGGGGACGCCCGGTGGCGGGACCGTCCGCCTCACCGTTTACGTGGATCGCTCCTCGGTGGAAGTGTTCGTGGACGGCGGGCGGCAGACGCTGACGTCGCTGGTGTTCCCGCCCGAGGGGCGGAAGGAAGCGCGGCTGGCGGCCGACGGCGGACCGGTATTGCTCAAAAGCGGCAGCGTGGCGCCGCTCGCGGGCATCCGCTAGGGAACGGCCGGACCGGCGCTGCCTCCCGCCCCGGCGCCGCCCACGGCAGCAGCGGCCTCGATGGTCATCCAGGCCTGCAGTTGGGTGGAGAGTTCGACGGCGGCTCCCGGCGGATACGTCTCATGGGCCGGGTGCGCGGCGTGGATGGAGAAGACGCTCCGGCCGCGGTGGCTTGCCGGTGCCGTACCGGCGTCAAGGGTGCGCCGTCCGTCCCAAAAGGCCTGGGCCGTAGCCGTCACCAGGTGCGCAGCAGTGGTGCGGGTCGCCTCGGGCAGCCGGCGGTCGGTCGCTGCCAGCGCCAGGTAGCGGCAGAGGATCCCGGTGAACAGGCCGCCGTCGCCCGTTCCTTCACAGCGGAGGATTGTGCCGGACGCGGCGGCGCCGGCCTCGCTCGAGTTGCTGAGTGCCCCAGGCTGGATGCCGGCTGCCCGGACCGGCACGGTCAAGTGCCGGCCCACCGCGTCCACCAGCCCGGCCGCCCGGGCAAGGTTTGCCTCCCCGCCCAGTTCCAGGAGGGCGCCCAGCACGGGTCCCTGGTTGTAGGTGTAGACGGCCCGTTCCACCGTCACGTTTCCGGCCGCATCCAGCCGGGCGCCGTCGAGGTACAGGCGCTGCACGGGGTCCAGGAGCGTGCGGTCCAGCCAGTCCAGCAATGACTGCGCCTTGGCGCGCTGGCCGGTGCGGGCGTAAAAGAGCGCCACCGGAGCCGTGGCAGGGGCGTTCTTGAAGTCCCGTTTCCTGCTCCAGAACACGCCGCCGCCCAGGTCATCCGTGCTGGCGGCATTGAACTGCAGGGTCAGGGTTTCGCGGATCCTGGCATTGCGGCGGCGGCCCGGCTTCCGCGTCACTTCCGCCAGGGCGTCCAGGCGGAGGGCGGCCAGGGCGAGCCAGGCCATGTCGTCGTAGTAGTTGTTGACGAACGTGTTTGCGTTGCGCAGCCGCATGCCGGTCAGCAGCCGGGAGGCGAGCTGGCCGGCGCTGGCGTTTCCGGGACCGTTGAAGCGTGCCGCCGAAGATGCGCCGCGGCCCAGTTCCCGCCGGCCGGTGTCCACCAGGCAGTCCACGTAGTGGGCCTGCCACCAGTAGTGCCACGGGTTGAAGAGGCCAGCACCGGTGGCGACCCGGCGCAGCGCTGCCCGCCATCCAGGACCTGGCTGCACCGGCTGCCCTGGGTTCCACACCACGGCAGCCAGGTGGGTGCCTGGCAGGAAGAGCAGTTTCCGGCCGAAGAGCGCGGTGACGGACCGGGCTGCGTGGTTTGCGCGGTCCTGCCAGGCTGAACCAGTGGCGTGGCGGGAAGTCATGGATTCCACCCTAATGGCGCCGGTGTGGACCGGGCGGGAGCGGCGAATGGTGCGGACGGCAGGTCTTTCAGTTAACATTCACTAACTGATACGCTGCGGCTGCACCCGCGGGCCGGCCACATCAAGGAGGATGGATGGACATCACAGGCAGCGTCGCGCTCATTACCGGAGGTGCGTCCGGCCTGGGCGCCGCCACCGCCCGGACCCTGTTCGACGCCGGCGCCTCCGTTGTGGTCCTTGACCTCCCGTCGTCCGGCGGGGCCGCCTTCACGGATGAACTCAACAGCTCGGCTTCCGCAGCAGGGGAGGGGGCCGGCGGGGCGGGCCTGCGGAAGTACGCCGTCTTTGCCCCCGCCGACGTGACCAGCGAGGCAGAGGTGCAGGCCGCCGTCGACACCGCCGCCCGCCTGGGCCCGCTGCGCATTGTGGTGAATTGCGCCGGCATTGCCACGCCCGGGAAGGTGCTGGGGCGCGACGGGATCCTGCCGCTGGAGGCGTTCAACCGTGTTGTCCAGGTCAACCTGGTGGGAACCTTCAACGTGCTGCGGCTGGCCGCCGCGGCGATGGCCGCCACCGAACCTGCCGTGACGGAACTCGGCGGTCCGGAACGGGGGGTCATCATCAACACAGCGTCGGTGGCGGCGTTCGAAGGGCAGATCGGCCAGCCTGCCTACGCGGCATCGAAGGGGGCCGTGGCGGCCATGACCCTGCCCATCGCCCGGGAACTGGCGCGCTCGCTGGTCCGGGTGGTCACCATCGCGCCGGGGATCTTCGAAACCCCGATGATGGCCGGCCTGCCGCAGGAGGCGCAGGACTCGCTGGGGGCGCAGGTTCCCCATCCGTCCAGGCTTGGCAAGCCAGCTGAATACGCCCGGCTGGTGGCACACATCGTGGACAATGCCATGCTGAACGGCGAGACCATCCGCCTGGACGGCGCCATCCGGATGGGGCCGAAATGACCGCCCCCGCTGGCCGCCAGGTGGACCTGCCCACAGCCGACTTCTTCGCGTATGAATCGTTGCTGAGCCAGCCGGAACGGGACAAACTGGCCGAACTGCGTGCATTCCTTGCAGCCGAGATCGCGCCCTACGCAGCGGACTGGTGGAACAAGGCGGAGTTTCCCGCCCATATCCTGCCCAAACTCGCCGCCCTTGAGTTGAGCACGCCGGCCCAGCGGGGCTACAGCCATCTGTTCGCAGGGCTGGTGATTGCCGAGATGACCCGGGTGGACACGTCCATCGCCACGTTCTTCCTGGTCCATCACGACCTCTTCGTTGAGTCCCTCTACGCCTTCGGCAGCCCCCAACAGCGGCAGCGGCTGCTGGCTGATGCATCAAACCTGCGAATCACGGGAGCTTTCGCCCTCACCGAACCGGAGCACGGATCGGACGTGGCCGGCGGGATGGAAACCCGGGCCCGGCGAATATCGTCCGCAACAGGCAGGCCCGACGGCGGCGGGGACACCTGGGTGATCAACGGCGCCAAGCGCTGGATCGGCAACGGAACGTTCTGCGACTACATGCTGGTGTGGGCGCGGGACGAGGCGGACGGGTCCGTCCGCGGCTTCATCGTGGACGCCACCCTGCCCGGTGTCCGCAGGACCCGGATCGAAAACAAGATTGCGCTGCGTACCGTGCAGAACGCGGACATCGTCCTGGCGGACGTCCGGGTGGCCGAGGCAGACCGCTTTGCCGGCATCAGCAGCTTTGATCACACCAGGGAACTCCTCCGCAGCTCGCGCATCATGGTGGCGTGGCAGACGGTGGGGCAACAGTTGGCCGCGTTCGACGTTGCCCGGCAGTACGCCGTCGAACGCCACCAGTTCGGCCGCCCGCTGGCGCAGTTCCAGCTGATCCAGCAGCAACTGGTCACCATGCTGGGCAACGCCGTGGCCAGCATGGGAATGATGGCCGGACTGGCCCGGCTGCAGGACGAAGGCGCCGCGGGCATGCCGCAGGTCGCCCTTGCCAAGTCCTACCTCAGCGCACGGATGCGGGAAACCGTGGCGCTGGGCCGGTCCATCCTTGGCGGCAACGGCATCCTGACGGACTACAGGATGGCGAAGATCTTCTCCGACGCCGAGGCCATTTACACCTACGAGGGCTCCTTCGAAATCAACACCCTGATCACCGGCCGAGCCATCACAGGGATATCCGCCATCGCCTAGGCCTCCGGGGGGTACGGCAGCTTTTCTCCTGCTTCCACGCGGATGTCCAGGCTGTTGTTCTTCACAGGCATGGGGCAGGTGCCGTAGGGGGTGAAGGCGCTGGGGTAGTTGATGGCCCGGTTGAAGTCGAGCACCACGGAGCCGTCCGGCCGCGGCCGGGGTGCGGTCAGCTTGCGCCAGTCGTCCGTGGTGTCCCCGTTGGTCTCGTCATGGAACGTGACCGTGAGCGCGCCGAGTCTCTCTTCCTCCGCCTGCAGCCGGAACTCGTGGGGGCTGCCGGGCAACCGGAACACCACCTCGCCGACGGTCCGGTGGATGCCGTCCACCAGCGGGTTGGCGGTGGCGATGGGCACGTCCACCGGTGCGGGGTAGGGCTCGAAGCGGGCGTGAACCTCCCAGTCCGGGTTGTAGGCGTAGGTGGGCACGCCGTCGAACTCGGCCAACACCGGGGAGGCCGAGTCCCTGGTGCGGATCGCGTAGCGCCCGGCCCGCATGGCCAGTTCCACCACTACCCGGGTGCCGTCCGGGCCGCCAAACTGGACCCACATCAGGGACTCCTCGTCGGCGAGCGAGGCCGTAATGGTGCCATCCACGGTTTCACCTGACCCCACCAGCGTCAGGCCGTCGGCAGGCACGGCGGTGAGTGCCGCCGTCGTGCCTTCCGTTGGCCCGGTACCGTCCGCGGACCACAGGCCGGGAGCCAGTTCGACGGCGGCAGGCGAGTCCTCCAGCCACTGGAAGGAGGTGAGCGTCAGCCAGCCGTGGCGGGCTGCCAGCGCCTTGTCCCGGTTGGCCCGGAAGCGCTGCCAGCGCTCGCTTGCGGCGGTTAGGGTGGTCATGATTCCTTCCGGTTGTCCTGCCCCGGCTACAACTGCGGCACCCGGCCGTTCATTCCGGATCCCGGCAGCAGCCACCCTCATCGACCTGGGGGACATCACCACGGCGCGGGGAGCAGAAATGATGCTGCCCCTGTGGCTGCGGCTTTATGGCGCCCCCGGGCACGTCGGACTTCAACATCAGGGTGGTCCGCGCGGTTGAATAGGCTGCGTGGACATTCTTGTCGGAATCAACAGTGAGTGGCTGAAAGCGCTGACCTGGATCGCGGCGCTGCTGTGCGGTGTGGCGGTGCTCCTCTGGCGGCCGCGCCGCCCCGACCTTGCCGCGCTCGCGGGCGTCGTTGTGTTCATCGCCGCCAGCACGGGTGCGGGCATCTACGTCCTGAACCACCTGGGCGACGGCCGCTGGGGCGGGGATAGGGAAGCGAGGCTCAACCCGCCGCCGCTCTCGGAGACACCCGTGGTGGGGGAGTTCCTGGGCCCGCTCGACGCCGCCTTGGACGGAATGGCCACCGGCGTGAACGACTTCTTGGACTTCCGTGCCGCCCTTCCCGTGGCACTGGAGTATTTCGCAGCGGCCTGCTGGGCGCTGGCTGTGCTGGTGCCGGTGGGCGTGGTGGCGGCGGCCGCCAACGCGGCGGGGTCCCTCCGTCGTAATGTCGAAGCCGCCGCGGCACGCACGGAACTGGCGCAGCTCCGCCCGGAATTGGCGCAGCTCCGCGCGGAACTTGAGCGCGTGAAGCGCCACGTCGGTTACCCCGCTGACGACATTATCTGAGACGGATTCCCCCGTGACCCTGCCCTGCGGGTACCATTTTTAGCTAGTAACGTGGCTCACAGTATCCAGCGCAGTGTACGAGCCAAGTCCCGAAACCCTCGAGAGATTGCTTCCATGGCTCACACTGCAACAAATCCCGAAACCGACCTTGCCGCCGAACTGAGGGCAGATGTCCGGCGCGTCTCCACGCTGCTGGGCGAATCCCTGGTCCGCCAGCACGGACCCGAACTCCTTGACCTCGTGGAGCAGGTCCGCCTCCTCACCAAGGAGTCCAAGGAAGCCGCCCGCGGCGGTGCCGACGCCACCGGGCCCTGGAGCGCGCACGACGTCGTTGCCCAGGTCCGCGAGCTCCTCGGCTCCCTGCCCATCGAGCAGGCCACGGACCTGGTCCGTGCCTTCGCGTTCTACTTCCACCTTGCCAACGCGGCCGAGCAGGTCCACCGCGTCCGCGGCCTGCGGACCCGGGCGGAGAAGGACGGCTGGCTGGCCAAGGCTGTGTCCGACATCGCCCGCCAGGCAGGCCCGGCCGTGCTGCAGGAGGTGGTGAACGGGCTGGACGTCCGCCCCATCTTCACCGCCCACCCCACCGAAGCCTCGCGCCGCTCCGTGCTTGATAAGGTCCGCAAGCTCTCCGACGTGCTGGCCCAGCCCACCCAGGAAGGCACCACAGCCAGGCGCCGGCAGGACCGCCAGCTGGCCGAGATCATCGACCAGATGTGGCAGACCGACGAACTGCGGCAGGTCCGGCCCACACCCGTTGACGAAGCCCGCAACGCCATCTACTACCTGGGTGGCATCCTCACCGATGCCATGCCGGAGATGCTGACGGAACTGTCCGAACTGCTGGGGGACCACGGCGTCACCCTGGCCTCCAAGGACGCACCCATCCGCTTCGGTTCCTGGATCGGCGGCGACCGCGACGGCAACCCCAACGTCACCGCGGCCGTCACCCGCGAAATCCTGCAGATCCAGAACCAGCACGCCATCCGCATCAGCATCGGCATGATCGACGAGCTGATCTCCATCCTCTCGAACTCCACAGCACTCGCCGGAGCAGACCGGGAGCTGCTTGAGTCCATCGACGCGGACCTGAAGAAGCTGCCCGGCCTGGACAAACGGGTCCTGGAACTGAACGCCCAGGAGCCGTACCGGCTGAAGCTGACCTGCATCAAGGCCAAGCTCATCAACACCGGCAAGCGCGTGGCGGCCAACTCGAACCACGAGCACGGCCGCGACTACAACGGAACCGACGAGCTCCTGGCAGACCTTGAGCTGCTGGAACTCTCGCTCCGCAACCACTCCGCCTCCCTCGCAGCCGACGGCGCCCTTGCCAGGGTCCGCCGCGCCGTCGCCTCCTTCGGCCTGCACCTGGCCACGCTGGATATCCGCGAACACGCCGACCACCACCACGACGTTGTGGGCCAGCTGATGGACCGGATCGGCGGGCCCGGGCTCCGCTACGCCGAGCTCAGCCGCGAGGAACGCTTCGAGGTGCTGGGCTCCGAGCTTGCCTCCCGCCGGCCCCTGTCCGGCCACCCGATCAAGCTCGACGGCGCCGCGGACGGCACGTACGACGTCTTCCGCGAGATCCGCCGGGCCCTGCGCATGTACGGCCCGGACGTCATTGAGACCTACATCATCTCCATGACCCGCGGAGCAGACGACGTCCTGGCCGCCGCCGTCATTGCCCGTGAAGCAGGCCTGGTGAACCTGTTCGGCGAAAAGCCTTACGCCAAGCTCGGGTTCGCGCCGCTGCTCGAAACGGTGGAGGAGCTCCGTGCCTCCGCCGAGATCATCGACCAGCTGCTCTCTGACCCGTCCTACCGCGAACTCGTGCGGCTGCGCGGTGACGTGCAGGAAGTGATGCTGGGCTACTCGGACTCGAACAAGGAGTCCGGCGTGCTGACCAGCCAGTGGGAAATCCACAAGACCCAGCGGAAACTCCGGGACGTGGCGGCAAAGCACGGGGTGCGGGTACGCCTGTTCCACGGCCGCGGCGGGTCCGTGGGCCGCGGCGGCGGGCCCACCTACGACGCGATCCTGGCCCAGCCGAACGGGGTACTGGAGGGGGAGATCAAGTTCACCGAGCAGGGTGAAGTCATCTCGGACAAGTACTCTCTGCCCGAGCTGGCACGGGAAAACCTGGAGCTGTCCCTGGCCGCCGTACTGCAGGGTTCGGCCCTCCACCGCGACCCGCGGACATCCGAAGACCAGCGGGAACGGTACGGGCACGTTATGGAGATCATCTCCGATGCCGCCTTCGACCGGTACCGGAAACTCGTGGACCACCCTGACCTGCCCGCCTACTTCATGGCATCCACCCCGGTGGAGCAGCTGGGCTCCCTGAACATCGGTTCCCGCCCGTCCAAGCGCCCGGACTCCGGTGCGGGCCTCGGCGGCCTGCGGGCCATCCCGTGGGTGTTCGGCTGGACCCAGTCCCGTCAGATCGTGCCTGGCTGGTTCGGCGTAGGCTCCGGCCTCAAGGCCGCCCGGGAGGCCGGCAACGCGGCCCAGCTCGCGGAGATGATGGAGCACTGGCACTTCTTCCGCTCCGTGCTGTCCAACGTGGAGATGACCCTCGCCAAGACGGACCTGGACATCGCGGGCTACTACGTGGACACCCTGGTACCGAAGGAGCTGCACCACATCTTCCGGACCATCCGGGAGGAATACGAGCTGACCGTGGCCGAGGTGCAGCAGCTTACCGGCGAGCACGTCCTGCTGGATGCCCAGCCCACGCTCAAGCGCTCACTCGAGGTCCGCGACCAGTACCTGGACCCCATCAGCTACCTGCAGGTGGAGCTGCTGCGGCGCGTTCGCGCCGAGAGCGGAAGCATCAGCGGGGCGGAGATAGACGAACGGCTCCAGCGCGCCATGCTCATCACCGTCAACGGGGTGGCCGCAGGCCTGCGCAACACCGGCTAAAACCCTCTCGCACTTCTGGCGTGTTTTCGGGCGACGCTCTCTCACTCGCGGTGCGGGCGTGAGAGAGGGTTTAGATAGGGTGGAGGGCATGCCTTCCTTCCAGACCCGCCTCAAGATCACCGGGCTCCGGCCGGGCAACCGGCCCGAGTCGGTCATGGAGGCCGCCGTCGAGGCGCTGGGGACGCGCCACCACGTTGAGTCCCACCAGCTTCAGATCTCCGGCGGGGTGCCGCAGCTGAACCTGCGTTTCCTCGTGGAGGCAACCGAGGACAGGGGCGAGAACCAGCAGGCGCGCGAGTCGGCTGCCATGATGCGCGACGCCGTCGAACGCGTTGCCCTCACCGGCTCGCTCAGCGTGCTCCGCCGCAGCCGCGGCAAGTGGGCGCCCGTCTAGCCCTTCAGGCCGGCGGGCCGGGTTCCTCCACCGGTGACCGGTTCCCCCGGCGGCGGGTGACGATAATTCCGACGACGGCACCCACCACCAGCCCGAGCGCCACCCCGATCAGGGAACTGGCCCAGAACGGCAGCCTGGTTGCCGATCCTGTGAAGTAGCCCAGGCCCACCAGCCAGCAGGCCCACAGCACGGCACCCAGGCCGGCGCACAGGCTGAAACCCCGGACCGAAACATTGGCGATGCCGGCCGCGGCGGACGTCGCCAGGCGCCCGCCGGGGATGAACCTGGCGCCGATGATGGTGCCGTACGTCGATGACCGCCCTGCCTTGGCGAGTGCGTCGTGGATGCCTTGATGCACGCGGCGTCCCCACTTCCAGCGGTCCAGGACGTGGCTGAGGCGCCGCCGGAAGAGCTGGAAAACCACCATGTCCCCCACCCATGAGGCCAGGGCTGACAGCAAAGCCACCAAAAACACGTTGGCCCGGCCGTCAGCGGAAAGGGCCCCACCGGTAATCACCACCATTTCCGAGGGGATGGGCGGGAAAATGGCGTCGCCAAGGACCACGGGGATGATCCAGAAATAGATCGCAGCCCCCCAGCTGTCAGCGCTGCCGAAGTCCATGGGCACAACGTACCGCACTCCGGGCCCATGCCGAAGGGGATCAGCCCCTGGGCAGGAAGGGATGGCGCATCCTTCCCTTCATTCCGGGTGGGACGTGGCCAAGGTGCCTTCCCGCGAGGAAGTACCAGTATGGCCAGGCGATCCATGCGGCCGCGCCGACGGCCACTCCGGTGCCGCCCACACCCCAGCGGAGCCAGCCCGGAAGGTGTTCCGCGAAGGCAAGGCCTGCCACCGGCAGGGCCGCCAGCAGTCCGCCGCCGATAGCGGTGCCCAGCTTGGCCAGATCCTGCGGGCAGCCGCCTGATGCCAGCAAGGCCCTGTTCGCCAGCAGGAACCAGCCGCCCTGGACTGTCATCGCGGCAATCGAGATCGCCGTGGAGGGCACGAAGTCGAGCTTTCTGGCGACCAGGAGGAACGAACTCGCGGATCCGGCGGCGCAGGCGGCCACCACCGCCCACTTGCCCGCTTCACTGCCCGGCGAACGTGGCAGCCGGCGGTGCACCTGGACGATAACCGGGATGACAGCGAGGCTGAACACCCCGCCTACGGCGTCGTTGACCGTACCGAAGACATAGGGTCCGTTCCGCGGCACTTCCACCGCGTACATGGCCCCGAGGGTAGCTACGCCCGCGACGCCGAGACCGGCGGCGGCATAGGCGAACTTGGCAGCCGCGCGGTCGCCCGGTATCTCAGTGAACGTATCCATGGTCCTGCCGTCCTTTCCGTGCCGGCCTCATTGCGGGTGGAACGTGGACACCAGCCCGGTCAGCTGGGGTGAAGGCTCGACGCCCAGTTCGGCCTGCAGCCGGCTGGCGAACATCCTGTAGGCCCGGACTGCCGCTGCCCGGTTTCCCGCAGCCAGATGCGCCTGGACCAGGAGAAGGTGGGCAGATTCCCGCAACGGTTCGATCCCCACCGCAGACAGCGCCGCTACGACGGCCCGCCCGGGTTCCCCGGCATCAAGATACTGCCGGGCCATAAGCTCCAACGCGCTGAGCCGCAGTTGCCGCAGCCGCTCCTGTTCAAACACCACCCAGTCGTCGTACCAGCCCGGCAGCAGCTCCGCCCGGCCAAGATGGTCCAAACAGGTATCCGGAACCAGGGCGAAGGGCTGTTCCCTCAGCGCGGTCACAAGCGACTGCAGGGCCGTCACGTCAAGGCGTACGGATTCGTCCAGTTCCAGGGTGTCCGCCCCTGATCGGAGGAGCTGGGGAAACGAGTGGGAGACGCACCAGACCGCCGTGCGCAGGTTGCCGGCGGCCTGGGTCTCGCTGCTTCTCGGCCACAACAGACCAGACAGGAAACTCCGGCGACGGCAACCCAGGAGCCCCACGCAGGCAATGAGCCGCTGCTCCCGGCTGGGAACCGTGAAGGTGGTGTTGCCCCGCTGTAACCGCCAAGCCCCCAGCAGGCTTAAATGCCATTCCTGCGCGAGAGCCCCCGTCATGCCATTTCCCTTCAAGCGGCAACACTTGACCCCCCACACCATCGTGACACCTGCGCCCGTCATGTCAATACGTTTTAGTAACAGAGGGGGGAGGGTAGTTTACAAGGGATAGTCGACTTCCACCTGGTCCCTGGCACACGTGGACCGGGGCACGATAACCAAGCGTTGGCCGGGAGGGTACTTTCTGGTCAGCCGCCGGGGTTTTGGTCTTTCTGCAGCAGGTCCAGCCAGCGACGCACGGCCAGGAGGATTTCTTCCGAACTGCCGGCGGCCTCCACCGATTCCCGGTCCTGGCCCGGATGGCTGGATATCAGGCGGGCGCGAAGGGAATTGTTGTGGGCGGGTTCCACCCAGGCGCGGATAACCATCGTGCCTTCTTTGTCCGCCATGCGCGGGCGCCTGCTTTCCTGGTTTTTGCGGTCCAATTTTCCCACGAACGAATTTACTCCGCGGTATCACCATCCTAAAGGCACAAAATATGCGCCCGGACCATCACTGTCCCGCCGCGAATCTCAAAAACAACGCAGAAATAACACGGCAGTAATGAAGCTGCCACGGGCCGACGCGTTGACTTGTCGCGAGACGTCGAAAGGGGGTGATTGACATGACGGAACTTACCATCCAGGACCTGGACGGCCAGCAGGTGGAGCTGCTGCCCTCGAAGGAAACCCTGGCCCTGTTCGACGCATCGTTCGACTGGGCAAGTGTCACCGCGAACAATTCCTCGCTGGCGCTGAACATTGGCGCTGTGCACTCGGAGGCATACAGCGCTGCGGTCCAGAACATTGCTGTTCTCCAGCACTAATCCATCCAACGTCGGAAAGCCGTTCCCGGGGATGTCCGGGGGAAAGAGGTGAGATGCTGTGACGGCATCACATGCGCTGTTGCGCGAGGAACTCGATGCCGAAGTCATGGAGCTGCTGCCCGTAAGGGAAACTCTGTGCTTCGACATTAACATTTCGCCGGTAATCGCCGTGAACCTTTCGATGGCCATTAATGCAGGCACAATTGGTTCCGTCGCGAACTCAGCCGCGGTACAGGAGCTGTTGGTCCTGCAACAGTAGGCTGAAGCAATTCCGAATCCGGTGGGCATGCTCCACTTCCGGAGCGTGCCCACCGCCATTAACCGCCCAAGGTATGAATCGACCAAACTTATCGGTGGGGAATGTGACAACAGCACCCGATGCCGCCTTTGACCAGCGCTGGGCAGCTGCACCCGGAATTGTGTTTCTGGGCCCGGTTGAAGGTTCCGGCCTCAAGGACCGCAGCTATTTGCTGCAGCGCGGGGACGGGCAAATTGTCCAGCTGTCGGAGCTGCTTCACCTGGTGATGGTTTCCGTCTCGGCGGAGAAGCCGCTCCGCCAGGCAGCCCGGGAGATCAGCGACGCCTACGGCCGAGAGCTGGATGTCAGCGGGCTGTGTCACTTGCTGACCACCCGGCTGGCGCCGATGGGACTGGTGCAGGATGCTGCTGCCGACTCCGCCGGGGTCCCCGGTCCTCCCGTCGCGAACCCGCTGCTTGCCCTGCGGCTGCGGGGAACGCTGCTTCCCGAAAAAGCCGTCAACGCCCTGGCCCGGGTGCTCTCGCCGCTTTACTGGCCGCCGGTGGTGGTGGTTGTCCTGGCGGCCCTCACCGCCGTCGATATCCTCATGATCCTCAGGGGCGACTTCAACGCAGCCCTGCAGCAGGTCTTGGTCACTCCTGCGCTGCTGCTCGGCATCGTGGTGATGCTGATGGCGGGGGCAGTAATCCACGAACTTGGCCACGCCACGGCGTGCCGGTACGGCGGGGCACGGCCCGGGGTCATCGGCGTCGGCGTCTACCTGGTATTTCCCGCGTTCTTCACCAACGTGACGGACTCCTACCGGCTGGGCAGGGCCGGCCGGATCCGCACCGACCTTGGCGGGCTGTACTTCAACTGCCTCTGCCTGCTTGCCTTCGGCGGCGCGTACCTTGCCACAGGCCAGGGGTTCTTCCTGCTGGCGGCGGCCCTGATGCATATCGGGATGGTCCAGCAGCTGGTCCCCACCCTGCGGTTTGACGGGTATTTTGTCTTGGCCGATATCGCCGGTGTGCCGGACCTGTTCAACCGGATTCGCCCGGTCCTTTTGAGCATCCTGCCGGGACGGCCGATGGATCCGCGGGTCAGGGAGCTTCGCCCGTTCGCCCGCCGCATCGTCACCGCCTGGGTAGTAAGCGTTGTTCCACTCCTGCTCCTGGCGCTTGGCTGGATGCTGCTGAACCTGCCGCTGATCCTCAGGCAGACCGCCGGCGCTATTGGACACCATGCAGGACTCGGCGTCGGCGCGATCGGGGCAGGCGACCCCGCCGCGGCGGTGCTCTCCATCCTGTCCATCATCCTGCTGTCCCTGCCGGTGGCCGGCCTGGCCATTCTTCTGTACCGCCTGCTGCTGGCCGTCGTCACCCTGCTCCGGCGCCTGGCCGGGCGCGCCTGGAGTACGCGGGCAGGACAGCAAACAGAACCACTGCCTGCCCCGGCAGGTTCTGCACCAGAGAAAGGAAGGCCGGCAATGGCTATCGATGTTCCGTCCGCGGCCACACGCGACGGCGTCCCCACCCTTCAGGATTTCCTCGCCGAACGGCCTGCGCCCCCGGCCGTGCTTGCCGAAGAAGGCTGGCAGGGTGCCCTCCGCCGGCTCAGCGGCAATTCCATCAACCCCGCTCCGGGCCGCCGGGAGCGCGCCCGCCTGCAGGCTATCGCAGACGTCCAGCGGCGGCTGGACGGCCCAAAGACCGTAGTGGTGGTCAATCCCAAGGGCGGTGCCCACAAAACCACGGCCACCCTGTTACTCGCCGCAACAATGGGCATCCAACGCGGCGGTTACACGCTCGCCTGGGACAACAACGAAACCCGGGGCACGCTCGGATGGCGGGCCCCGCTGGCTGGGCACCCCCGGACGGCGGTTGACCTCCTGCAGGAAGTGGACCGCTTTGAAGACTCCGCGCTGGGGCGGATCGGAGACCTGGACCGGTTCGTGCGCTACCAGGGTTCCACGCAGTTTGATGTGCTGGCTTCGGACGAGGACGCCGCCGGGGCGGCCACTATCGGCAGCCGGGAGTTCGACCGGCTGCACACGGCGCTGCGCCGCTTCTACCGGATCATCATGGTGGACACCGGGAACAATATGCGGTCCTCCAACTGGGAAGCAGCTGTGGACGCTGCCGATGAGCTGGTCATAGTCTCCACCCTTCGCGAAGACACGGTGGCAAGCGCGGTGTGGCTTATCGACGGGCTCCGCGAGCGCGGATACCAGGCCAAAGTCAGCAACGCCGTTACTTTGCTCGCCGCCCCGTCCCGGCAGACCGACACGCAGCTCCACAGAAGGACGAGACGCCATTTCGAAAGCCTGACCAGGGAGGTGCTGGACGTCCCGTACGACAGGTCCCTCGTCTCGGGCGCCCGGCTGAACTACCAGGCGCTGCAGCCCGCAACCTGCGAGGCCTGGCTGCATGCCTCTGCCGCGGTAATGCGCGGCCTGTAGGCCACACGTTCAGGACCGTACGGGGGAGGCCTCGCTGAGTTCCAGTGCGCTCCGGTACTCCACCGGCTTTCCGGAGATCGGATCCACGAACCGGATGCCCCGGGCCAGGAGCTGCAGGGGCTTGGCGTAGTCGTCCGGCGACTTGTCCAGCAGGTCCGGGTAGAAGGCATCATTGACGATCCCCAGTCCCAGGGAAGCCATGTGCACCCGCAACTGGTGGGTCTTGCCGGTGTGCGGCTCCAGGCGGTACCTGGCGAGGCTGCCGCCGCCCGCGCTGCCGCCGTCGCCCGCGCTGCCGCCGTCGAACGTTTCCAGCCGCTCGATCCTTGTTTCGGCGTTAGGTTCGCCTTCGATGACCTCCGCGAGCAGGTAGCTGCGGGACTTGGTCATGCGGTTGCGCACCACGACAGGAAATTCGACGGCGGGATGCCCCGGCGCGGGCTCTGCGGCGGACACGCACTCGTATTCCTTCTGGACCAGCCGCTTCTCGAAGAGCACCTGGTACCTGCCCCGCGTCTGCGGGTTGGTGGAGAACAGCAGCACGCCGGCGGTCATCCGGTCCAGCCGGTGCATCGGGACCAGGTCCGGAAGGTCCAGCTGGTTCCGCAGCCGCACCAGGGCGGACTCCTGGATGTACGTGCCGCCCGGCGTCGTGGGCAGGAAGTGCGGCTTATCCACCACCAGGAGGTGCTCATCCTGGTGCAGGATGCCGATCTCCACCGGGATCCGGGCCTCGCGCGGGAGGGTGCGGTAATACCAGATAAAGGTGTGGTCCTGCAGGGGAGTGCCGCGGTGCAGCGGAACGCCGCCCTCGCCCACGATCTCGCCGGCGTCGAACCTGTCCTCGATGCCCTGCGGGTCGATGTGCCCCCAGCGGTGCATCATGTAGTCCATTGCGGTGTTCCACGGACCCTCCTCGGGGAGACGCAGGCGGGTGGCGTTGACGCCGTCGCGCACGGGGAGGGGGGATTGCATCACCGGTCCATTCTACTTGGCGTGCTCCTCGCCCTGGCCGCGCGCCGACGGGAAAAAAGTTCTTGACAATAAAAGTTGTCGGTCCCGATACTTGGAGCATGCAGGACATCGAAGTGATCGAAGACCCGGCGGCGGCCGAGGCGTCGCTGGATCCCATCCGGACCCGGATCCTCCGCGAACTGGCGCAGCCCGGATCGGCCACGCAACTGGCAGTGAAGGTCGGGCTGCCCCGGCAGAAGGTCAACTACCACCTCAAGGCCCTCGAACGGCACGGCCTGGTGGAACTGGTGGAGGAACGGCGCAAGGGCAATGTGACCGAGCGCGTACTCCAGGCCACGGCGGCGTCCTACCTCATCTCGCCCTCGGCGCTCGCCTCTGTGTCGCCGGATCCCCGCCGTTTCGCGGACCGGTTCTCAGCCTTCTGGCTGCTGGCCCTCGCCGGCCGGATGGTGCAGGAGATGGGGAAGCTGATCGCCGGCGCCACGGCAGCCCGCCAGAACCTTGCCACCTTCGCCATCGACGGCGAGATCACCTTCCGCACCGCCGCTGACCGCGCCGCCTTCGCCGAGGAGCTGGGGGTGGCGGTGACGCGGCTGGTGGACAGGTACCACGACGGCGGCGCCTCCTCCCGGGGGCGCCGGCACCGGCTGGTGGTGGCCTTGCACCCCGCACTCAAAACGACCAATCACACAACCTCAAGCAAGGAGCAGGACAATGACTGACAACCGCAACTTCGAGATCGTCTACGACACCGAACTCCCCGGCACGCCGGAGCGGGTGTGGGAGGCCGTCACCACCGGAACCCCCGGCTGGATGTTCCCTACGGACCAGTGGCCGGACGTCAAGACTGTCACGGAATACCCCACGCACCTGGTCTCCCGGATGGACGGTCCCGACGGCTGGTTCAACCAGCTGGAGCACGTCCTGGAGCCGCTCGACGGCGGACGCGCCCGCCTGCACTACGTCCACAGCGGCATCTTCGCGGACGACTGGGACCAGCAGTACGACGGCGCCAGCCGGCACACCGAGTTCTACCTGCACACGCTGGGCCAGTACCTGCAGCACTTCGATGGCAAGCCGGTGGTCTTCGCCGACATCCAGGGGCCTGCTGCCTCCCAGGTGCCGGACGGGTTTGAACAGCTCCGCAAGGCCCTGGGTCTTTCGTCCGCACAGCAGGGCTCGCCGGTGGACGTGGAGCTCGACGGCGTCGGGCGGCTCACGGGGGAAGTGGACTTCGCCAACGAGCACTTCCTGGGCCTGCGCACCGGGGACGCCATGTACCGCTTCTTCGGCCGCAACGCCTGGGGCGCCCCCGTCGGGATGACCGTCCACGACTTCAGCGGCTCCGGGGATCCGGAGACTACCGCCAAGGCCTGGGGTGGCTTCCTGGAGCGGGTGTACTCCTAGCCCCTTGCCCTCGCCCTAGGCGATCGCCGCTTCCGGTGCGGTGGTCAGGGTCCGGCGGAGCTGGGGGGCTGCGTTGAGCCGGTCCTGGGCGGCGCGCAGTGCCAGCACCGCGGCCTCCAGCTGTTCGGGCGGCAGGGTGAAGGGCAGGCGGAGGTTCCGTTCGAAAGCACCGCCGATCCCGAACCGCGGTCCTGCGGCCAGCCTGATGCCGAATTCCGGCGCCAAAACTGTCAGTGCGGTACTGGAAGGTGCGGGCAGGCGGCACCAGACCGACAGGCCGCCGGCGGGCACCGGGGTTTCCCACTCCGGCAGATGCCCGCCCAGCAGTTCGAGCAGCGCCGCCCGGTTGGTGCGAAGTGACGCCAGCCGCGCCGGCAGCGGTTCGTCCAGCGACCGGACCAGATGCGCGGCCGCAAGCTGTTCCATGACGGGACCGCCCAAATCTACGGTGGTGCGTGCCGCGGCGAACCGCCGGATCATCGCTTCGGAGGCCCGGATCCAGCCGGTCCGAAGGCCGCCCCAGTGGGACTTGCTGAGCGAGCCGATGGTGACCACATCGGGGCTGAAGGCTGCAAGCGGCGTGGTGGCCACGCCGTCGAGGTTCAATTCGCGGAGCGTCTCATCTGCCACCATGATCGTGCCGGCCGCAGTTGCGGCGCGGACCAGCCTCCGGCGCTGGGAGTCCGGCATTACCATGCCGGTGGGGTTGTGGAAGTCCGGCACCATGTACGCAATCTTGGGGCGCTGCTGGGCGAGGGCGGTTTCCAGCGCGGGCAGGTCCCAGCCGCCTGCCGCGAAGGCGACAGGAATGGGGCGGCACTTGGCGGCCCGGATGGCGTCCAGGGCATTGGGATAGCTCGGGTGTTCCACCAGGACCCGGTCCTGCCGGTCGGCCAGGGTGCGGATCACAATGGTCAGTGCGTGCTGGGCGCCCGACGTCACCATGACCTGCCCGGCGTGCGTGGGCACCCCTGCTGCCGTGTATCGGTCGGCGACCGCCTGGCGGAGGGGAAGCAGACCGATTGCGTCGTAACCGAAGCCCGGCAGCAGCGCTGGAAGTTCGGTGAGCGCCGCGGCGAAGGCCCGGTGTACGAGCTCTCCGCTGGCCGGCAGTGCCGCGTACGCCAGGTCAAGCAGCCCTTCCGGCGCTGCCAGGCCGGGTGCTGCCATGGCCTGGGCCCCTTTTCGTTTGGCGGGGCCCAAAAGCGCCGGTCCGTAAGGGTGCAGGTCCGGGATCCGGGTCCTGCCCCTGCTGCCCTGCCCGCTGCTGAGGAAGCCCTGTTCACGAAGGCTTGTGTAGGCGGCCGTGACCGTGGTCCTGCTGAGGCCCAGCGCTGCGGACAAGGCGCGCTCGCTGGGCAGTGCCGTGTCCAGCGGCACCCGGCCGTCCAGGATGAGGAGCCGGACCACGTCCGCCAGTTCACGGTATGCCGGGGCGGTCCCGTTGTTCCAGAAGCCCAGGAGGCGTGACAGTGCTGCGGCATTCAGGGAAGGCGCCATGTAGCCAGTGTCTCAAACTGGCTATGTAATCGAAAGCCAGTTGCGTGGGAGGCTGAAACCATGTTGTCCCGCAGACTGTTCCAGCTCTTCACCGGCCTCGCCATGTATGGCATCTCCCTGGCCATGTTCATCCGGGCCGGGCTCGGCCTGGACCCCTGGGATGTTTTCCATCAGGGCGTGGCGAACCGGGCGGGGATGAGCATCGGTTTGGTGGTGATAATTGTGAGCTTCCTGGTGCTCCTGCTGTGGATCCCATTGCGGCAGAGGCCCGGCTTCGGAACGCTCTGCAACGCCGTCCTGGTTGGTGTCTTCGCAGATGTCGGACTGGCCCTGATCCCCGCCGTCTCACACCTCGCTGGCCAGATTGGGCTGCTCGCCGGCGCCGTCCTGCTCAACGGCATTGCGTCTGCCTGCTACATCGGCGCCCGCTTTGGCCCGGGTGCCCGGGACGGGCTGATGACCGGCCTCGCAAGGCGCACCGGGTGGTCCGTCCGCCTGTCCCGCACGCTGATCGAGGTGACCGTCCTGGCCATCGGATGGCTTCTCGGCGGCTCGGTGGGCGTGGGAACCGTTGTCTACGCGCTGGCCATCGGACCCCTGGTGCAGCTGCTGCTGCCGCGGTTCATGGTCCCTGCCGCACTCCCCAGGACCGCGGACGAGGCTCCTGCCACCGTTCCCTGAAACCCTTTGCCATCATGCGGGCGCTGACGGTTCCGGCTGGCATTGGGGGCAGAAGTAGATGTCTCGTTCCTCGTCGCCGTTCGGTTTCCCCAGCAGCCCGCGACGGACAGGGGTTCCGCACTTCAGGCACGGCTGGTGCTCGCGCCGGTATACCCAGTAGCCGGGCCGCCCCGCCATCCGTCCCACGGGCATTCCGCGGGCGTTGAGGATGGTGACGCGGCGGCCTGACCCCAGGTTCACCTCCAGCAGCTGCTTGGCGTCCGTCATCATGGTCCGCACGTCAGCCACATCCGACACGGGAGTAGCGGGATGTACCCCGGAGAGGAAGCACGCCTCGCAGCGGTAGATGTTGCCGATGCCGGCGAGGTTCCGCTGGTCCAGGAGTGCCACGCCCACCGGAACCTCCGGTGCCGAGCGGACCCGGCGCTCGGCTTCGTCGAGGTCCCAGTCGGGGCCCAGGACATCCGGACCGAGGAATCCCACAATGGAGTCCTCGTCCGCCGTGGCCACCACTTCCACGATGCCCAGTGAAAACCCGACGGCGTCCGCGGCCGCTGTGCGCAAAACACACCTGGCCGTGTACCCGGGTTTCCGCCACCTGCCGCCGGGCGGATAGATCTGCCAGGTGCCTTCCATCTTTAGGTGCGAATGGATGGTGAGTCTCTTTTGGTCCGGTCCCACCACGCGCATCAGGAGGTGCTTGCCGCGGGGCACCACCTCCGCCACCGTCCAGCCGGCAAGGTTCAGGGTGGCGAACCGCGGGACCCGGAAGTCGGAGGCCAGCAGGGTCTGCCCCGCCAGGGCTTTGTGCAACTGGTTTGCCGCCCGCCAGACGGAGTCGCCCTCAGGCACGGATCCTCAGCCCCTTCGGGGTGGAGTACGCGCCTGCGGAACCGAGGGCGGACGCCACCGGGGTGTCCAGGATGCCGTGCCCGTTTACCTTCTCCATGACCAGCTTGTCCACCGCGCCGCGCGTCACGACGCCCACAAGGGCCGCGCCCGCTGCACCCAGGATGGCTTCGTCGTCGCTGAAGGCCAGCAATGTCTTGCCGCCCCGTTCCACGTAGAGGACCAGCGCCCCATCCACCAGGACCACAAGCGCGCCCGCCTTCCGTCCGGGACGGTGACCGGTTCCTGCGTCGTCCTGCACGGCGGGCCACGGCAGGGCGGCGCCGTAGGGGTTGGCGGGGTCGGTGGCGGCCAGTGCCAGGGCGACGGGCTCCGGTTTGGCGAGCTGGGTGTCCTCCGCGTATGAGCGCAGCCGGTCAACGGTGGCGGGCACGGCAAACTGGGCTGCTCCCAGATGCTCGATGAAGTAGCCCCGCCGGCAGCGCCCGGCTTCCTCCAGCCTGGCCAGCACCTTGTACATCAGGCCGAAGCCGCCCAGAATCTGCTCGGCCATGACGGAGCCCCTGGTGACAACGCCGTAGCGGTCGAGCAGGAGTTCGGCAGTGGCGCGGGCATGGATGGTGGGATCCAGTTCCGGTTCCGGCAGCGCAGACCACCTGCCTGCTGCCAAGGGTGGAGTTGCCGCAGCGCCGGAGCTTCCGTAGCGCCCGCCGGCCAAACCAGCCGATCCCATCAGCCCGGTGCCGTGGGAACGGCCCAGCCTGCTGGGCCGTGGCGCCCTTGCCCGCGGTGCCCGTGCCACCTGGCGGTGCGCGGTATGGCCGCCCGCAATCAGGGCACGGACGGGGGCGAAGGTGTCCCCGGTGATCCGGCCGGCCCACGCCAGCTCCCACAGGGCCGTCACCACCTCCTGGTCGCTGAGCACCGAATCCATGCCACCGGCAATCTCCGTCAGCTGGCGGAAGAAGTAGCCGCCGCCGTTCGTCCGTAGATGGTCCAGCAGGCGTTGGCCGGCGCCGCCCGGCTCGTACTCCGGATTGGGGTTCAGGGTGAGCTCGGCCGAGTCGGCCAAATGCAGGCTGATCCAGCCATCATTTCCCGGCAGGGCTCCGGCCCCGGACCACAGGACTTCTCCGGCGGCCATGAGCTCATCCAGCATGGCGGGCTGGTAGTTGGACACCCGGCTGGCAAGGATGAGTGGCTCCCACGCGGAGGCGGGAACGGGCACCCCGGAAAGTTGGTCAATGGCGGTAATGATGCCGTCCAGGCCGCGAAGCGACGGTTGGCCGCGTCCGCCGCCCGGAACCCGGACGTGCTGCCAGGCTGGCAGGAACCGGCC
The DNA here is from genome assembly GCF_059090085.1 of Arthrobacter sp. K4-10C. NCBI lineage: Bacteria > Bacillati > Actinomycetota > Actinomycetes > Micrococcales > Micrococcaceae > Arthrobacter > Arthrobacter sp. K4-10C. The sequence continues at coordinate 208,254 of NZ_JBNHFI010000004.1, forward strand.
GTAGGCAGCGGCATCCACCGGCTCCACCTCGGCGCGCAGCGCCGCCAGGGAACGACGGCGAAGTTTCCGCAGCACCTCCGCATCGCACCATTCGCTGATCACGACGTGCGGGAGTTCCGGCCTTGCCGGCTGGGCGGGAGCCTCTGCCGCCGGCCCTTCCAGCCCTTGGCCTTCCCGTACCTGGCCCTCCAGCACCTGGCCCTCACCGTAGCCAGCTTCCGCGGGGTAGTCCGCTCCGCCGTCGTCCTCTGCCAGGCCTGCCGGGACGTGCCCCGGTGGTGCCGTGTGCGGCCGGAATTCGCCCTCCACCACGCGTCCGTCCGCGGCGAGCCGCTTGAGGGCTGTGCCCACCACGGCCACGCCGAGTCCCAGCCGGGCTGCAGCTTCCCCGGCGGTGAACGGGCCATGGGTGCGGGCGTAGCGCGAGACGAGATCGCTCAGCGGGTCCGCCACCGGCTCAATGAAGGCCAGCGGCACGCCCATGGGCAGCGGCACGCCAAGGGCATCCCGCAGCCGGGCGGCGTCCTCGACGGCGGCGAAGCGCTCTACTCCGCCGATGTTCACCTTGATGGCCCGGTTGGCGCGCTGCAGCGCGACCAGGTGGGTTGTTGCCTCCGCCACTGCGTCCCCGGACGGGGACCCCGCCGTTGTGGCCCCGGCCGCCCCGGCAACTTCCAGCCGCACGGCGACCTCCGCGGGATCCAGTGGCCCCAGGAGCCGCAGCAGGTCTGCGACGCCCTCGAGCCCCCGTGCCCGCCGGTCCGGGGCAAGTCGCTGGAGCTCCCGTTCCGTGGCCTCGATGACCTTCGCGTCCAGCAGCTCCCGCAGTTCAACCCGGCCCAGGAGCTCGTTGAGGAGCGTCGAATCCAGGGCAAGGGCAGCTGCCCGGCGTTCGGCCAGGGGTGAATCACCCTCGTACAGGAACTGGGCCACGTAGCCGAACAGCAGGGATTTGGCGAACGGCGAAGGCTGGGACGTGGTGGTCTGCACGATCCGCAGCTCCCGCCGCTCCACGGATGCTGCGATGTCCTTCAGCGCCGGGAGGTCGTAGACATCCTGCAGGCACTCGCGCACCGTTTCCAGCACGATGGGGAAAGTGGGGTATTTCCGGGCGACGTCCAGCAGCTGGGCGGAACGCTGCCGTTGCTGCCACAGCGGCTGCCGTTTTCCGGGAGTCTGGCGGGGGAGCAGGAGGGCGCGGGCCGCGCACTCGCGGAAGCGGGACGCGAACAGTGCACTCCCGCCCACCTCGGCGGTGACAATCTGCTCAAGTTCCTCGGGATCAAAGAGGAACAGCTCCGCGCCCGGTGGCTCGTCCTCCATCATGGGCACGCGCAGGACAATGCCGTCGTCGGCTGCCATGGCCGATCCATCCAGCCCGTACCGCTGGTGGAGCCGCTGCCCGACGGCGAGGGCCCACGGAGCGTGTACCGGCATGCCGAACGGGCTGTGCAGGATGACGCGCCAGTCGCCCAGCTCGTCGTGGAACCGCTCCACCACCAGTGTGGTGTCGCTGGGTACAACCTCGGTGGCCTGCTTCTGCTCCGTCAGGTACTGGATCAGGTTGTTGGCGGCGAAATCGTCCAGGCCGCTTGCTCTGCAGCGCTCGGTGGCGGGACCGGCGTCGGCGGCCGAGAGTTCGCGGACGAACGCGCCCAGCGCCCGGCCCAGGTCCACCGGCCGCCCCAGTGAGTCGCCTTTCCAGAACGGCAGCTTGCCGGGCTGGCCGAAGGCAGGGGATACCAGCACGCGGTCGTGGGTGATGTCCTCGATCTTCCAACTGGTGGCACCCAGCGCGAAGACGTCCCCCACGCGGGACTCGTACACCATTTCCTCGTCCAGCTCGCCCACGCGCCGGCCCCCCTTGGGCGCAGGGGTGGGTTTGCCGTCCCCGGCAGGGGACGCGGAGCCTTCCAGTTCGGTTCCGATGATGTACACGCCGAACAGGCCACGGTCAGGGATGGTGCCGCCGGAGGTTACCGCCAGGCGCTGCGCACCGGGCCGGCCCTCGATGGTCCCCGCGTTGCGGTCCCAGACGATCCTGGGCCGGAGCTCGGCGAATTCGTCGGACGGGTAGCGGCCGGCCAGCAGGTCAAGGGTGGCCTCGAACGCCGAACGGGGGAGCGAAGCGAACGGGGCTGAGCGGCGGACAGTGGCGAACCATTCCTCCACGTCGATGCTCCCCAGGGCGGTGGCGGCCACCGTTTGCTGGGCAAGGATGTCCAGCGGGTTGCCCGGGATGCTGAGGCGTTCAATTTTGCCGTTCAGCATTCGTTCCACCGTTATGGCGGTGTGGACGAGGTCCGCGCGGTGCTTCGGGAACAGGACGCCCTGGGAGACTTCGCCCACCTGGTGGCCGGCCCGCCCCACGCGCTGCAGCCCGCTGGCCACCGACGGGGGCGATTCCACCTGTACCACCAGGTCCACGGCACCCATGTCGATGCCGAGTTCCAGCGAGGAGGTGGCCACCACGCAGCGCAGCCGTCCCGATTTCAGGTCGTCCTCGATCAGTGCCCGCTGGTCCTTGGAAACCGAGCCGTGGTGCGCCCGCGCCAGCACCGGATCCGCGCCCGCCGAGCTGCCTGCCTGCGCCATCATGTGCGCGGGCGTCGCCGTGGAAGCAGGAACGCCCGACGGCGGGATGCCGGGCCCTGAAGTTCCGGCAGCTTCCAGCCCTCCGGCGCCAGGATCATCCCAGCCGCCGCCGGCCGCCACCAGCTGCCGTTCGGCGTAGATCTCATTGAGCCGGGCTGTCAGCCGTTCGGACAGCCGGCGGGAGTTGGCGAACACAATCGTTGACTGGTTGGCCAGCACCAGGTCAACGATTTTCTCCTCAACGTGCGGCCAGATGGAGGCCTGCGGCTGGAGCCCGGAGGCAGGGCCTGAATCAAAGGCACCGGCGGCGCCCTGGAGATCGGACATGTCCTCCACCGGCACGGACACCGTGAGGTCCCAGTTTTTCTTGGCGGGCGGGGCAACGATTTCCACCGGCGCCGAACCCGCCAGGAACTGTGCCACAAGTTCCCGGGGCTCAACGGTGGCGGAGAGCCCGATCCGCTGGGCCGGTTTGGGCAGCAGGGCATCAAGCCGTTCAAGGGAAACGGCCAGGTGCGCGCCGCGCTTGGTACCGGCCACCGCGTGCACCTCGTCGATGATGATCGTGTCCACCCCGGTGAGGGTTTCGCGTGCCCTGGAAGTGAGCATCAGGAACAGGGATTCGGGGGTGGTGATCAGGATGTCCGGCGGGTTGCTCAGCAACGCCCGCCGGTCCGTGGCCGTGGTGTCCCCCGACCTGACACCCACGGTGATCATGGGCGCCGGAAGGTCCAGCCGCTTGGCGGTCTGGGTGATGCCGATCAGAGGGGAGCGCAGGTTCCGTTCGACGTCGACGCCGAGGGCTTTCAGCGGTGAGATGTAGAGGACGCGGGACTTGCGCTTCGGTGCCCGGGGCCTCCGGCCTTTCGCCGGTCGCCTGGACGCTGCCGACACCGCATCCTCCATCGCCGGCAGCTCCGGTTCCGGCGCGGGGACGGAACTGAGCAACCGGTCCAGGGCCCACAGAAACGCGGCAAGGGTTTTACCGGAGCCCGTGGGAGCGACCACCAGGGCATGCGAACCGGAGGAAATGGCGTTCCAGGCTCCGGCCTGGGCAGGGGTGGGTTCGGAGAAAGCGCCCAGGAACCACTCACGCGTTGGCCTGCTGAACTGGGCCATGGGCGTGGCGTCCACCGAACGCCCCCCGCCCCTGGCTGACTTTTCCTGGTTCATGCCTCCATGATGCCCCAGGCCACCGACAGGACTGCCGGCACCCCCGGAACCTTTGCTCAAGCCGTTCCGTCCTGCGCCAGGTCCTTGGTGGCCGGGCCTTCCAGGAGTGTTCCATCGCTTGTGAAGCGGGAGCCGTGCAGGGGGCAGTCCCACGTCATTTCGTTGTCGTTCCAGTGCACGATGCCGCCGAGGTGGGTGCAAACGGCGGAAAGCTTGCAGGTGGTCCCGTCCACCGTGGAGACGGCCACCGGACGGGTGCCTTCGCGGTACACCTTGCCCTCGCCTTCGGCGGGAACGACAGGCGGGGCCGCCGGCACTTCCTTGCCCCTTTTGAGGGCCCGGGCACCCTCGGTTTTCAAGCCTTCCGCTGCCAGCTGCCCCCATCCGGAAGCGAGCTTTGCCGCCACACCGGCATTGAGTGCGACGGCGGAGAACGCCCCGGACGGCGACGTGACACGATGGTGGATGGTGTCCGCCCAGGGCAGGTTGCCGCCGAGGATATCGGCGGAAATACCCAGGGCTGCGGCGACGGCGTTGGTCATGCCCCACTTGTTGTAGCCGGTGCCGAAGTAGACATGGCCCTTGCCGCGGGGCAGCTTGCCGAAGAACGGCATCAGGTTGGTGGCCATGTAGTCCTGCGCCGACCAGGCGTGCGTGGTTCGTGCGTCCGGATAATGCTGCCGCGTCCAGTCGAGCAGCCCTTGCAGATGAGCCTTCTCGGACTCCGCCCGGCCCACGTGGTGCCCGTGCCCGCCCACCAGCAGGAGCCTGCGTCCATCATGCTCCACATCGCGCAGCGAGTGCGTGGGCTGCTCCACCGAAATGTACATCCCGGCCGGCGGCTCCTGCCCCTCCTGCAGCTCAAGGGCTGCCGCGTAGGACCGGCTGGGCTTCAGCTTGGCGAAATACAGGCCGCGGTCCAGGACCGGGATGCCCGTTGCGAGCACCACCCGGTCCGCGCGCACACTGCCCCGGCTGGTCCGCACCACAGACGGAAGGTCCCCGGCGACGTCCCGCAGCCGCACGCCGCCCACAACCGTGCCGCCGCGGCCGCGGATGTCCGCCACGAGTGTGTCCACCACCTCCATGGGATGGATCTGCGCCTGGTCGGGGAGGCGGACGGCGCCGTGCACGGCGAACGGCAGGCCGGCGTCGCGCACGTATTCCATGGCCAGCCCCGCGGTGGTTCCGGCGCTCACCTCCTCGCGGAGCTTCTCCGTCCCCTGGGCAGTCGCCGCGTACGTGTAGGCATCCCGGCGCTGGTACGGGACCTTGTGGTCGTCCAGGTAGCGCAGCAGCCAGGCCTGGCCTTCACGGTTACCATCCACATAGGCCTGCACCTGCTTTTGCGAATACTGGCGGGCGAGCTGGGACAGGAACGTGCCCTGCAGCAGGGTCACCTTTGCCGTGGTGTTGCCGGTGGTGACGGCCCCGGGATGCCGCGCCTCAAGAACCAGCACCTTTTGGCCGGAACGGGCCAGCAGCAGTGCGGTGACCAGGCCGGTCAGCCCTGCTCCGGCCACCACAGTGTCGTATTTGGTGTCGGGCTCGAAGGGATCGGACGTGAATGCCGCGGTGCGGTCCAACCAAATTGACGTCATGCCAACTCAACCTGCCTCCGGTCTCAAAGCCCTGGTGGGGCCAGTTTGTAATGGGTCCGTTATAGACCTGACCTATCGGTGCCGCAGTTGCTAAGTATACTTACTTTGTCGGGGTAGTCTATGGTCAGGCGCAGCCCGGCAGCCATGGAAAACGAAAACGACAAACAGCAGGAGAAATCATGACAAGCATGAGTTCCGACGGTCGTACCGTAGGCCGTACCAACATCCAAAAAGCAGCTCTCGCCGTGGGAGCGGTCTTCCTCCTGGTGGGTGTCCTGGGCTTCATTCCCGGCGTCACCAGCAACTACGAGACCATGGGCTTCGCCGGACACGAGTCCGAAGCCATGCTGCTGGGCATTTTCCAGGTATCGGTGCTGCACAACATCGTCCACCTGTTGTTCGGCGCGGCCGGCATCGCCATGGCCCGCAGTGCCGCACAGTCCCGGAACTACCTGGTGATCGGCGGTGCCATCTACCTGGTGCTGTGGCTTTACGGCCTGCTGATCGGGCTGGATACTGCAGCCAACTTCGTCCCCGTTAACATGGCGGACAACTGGCTGCACTTCGTCCTGGGTGTTGGCATGCTGGGCCTGGGCCTCGTCCTTTCCCGGGGCACCGCCCGCGCTGGCCGTACCACCACGGCGCACTAACCCGGCACTTCAGCCACAACTCCGCGGGCACAAGGCCCCGCGACGCATATCAACAAACTGCAGGCGGCCCGGCACCAAGCCGGACCGCCTGCAGTTGTCTGTGTGGATGGGGCCGAGGGGACAGGACGAAGTCCTATGCCGGCTGGAACGCCCCGATGCTGAGCAGCATGATGTTGGCGTTGCTGCACGCCTTGGTGGGCTGCGGCAGGAACAGGGAGGCAGTGTCCTCCGGCAGATAGATGCGGTAGCCCGCTGCGTCCACCATGGCGCAGTCCGAATAGTTTCCGGCCTGGGTATAGCGCAGTACGGCGGAGCCGGCCTGGCCAGGCGCCAGGAGGACGTCGGTCACGGGCGTTGATTCATCACGGGCGGCGGGGGCGCCGATGGGGCCGCCGGCATTGTCTGCCGCCAGGGATACTCCAGCGAAGCCCTTGAGCAGGCAGGGTTCGGCCCCGGTGTTGGTGAGATTGAGTTTCATGTAGACGCTGCCTGCGGCACCTCCGCCCGAGGCGTCGGTGGCCGCGGTGAGTGCTGCCGCCTTGCACAGCCCCGGCGCCCCAGGAGCGGACGTTTCCGGAGCAGTGGCCGGCGGCGTTGCAGACGACGTGGGCGGCGCCGACGTAGCGGTCGGGTTGGCTGTGCCGGTGCCCGGTGCCGTCGTCGTCGCCTGGGACTGCGGTTGGCTTGGACCGCAGGCGGTGAGCATCAATGCAGCCGCTGCGGCCGCCGTCGACATGGCTATCCCCTGGAAGATTCTCTGAGACCTCATGCCACCACCTTCGCCTCAGCGGTTGCCCGCGTCAACGATGCCGGATGCCTGGCGCCCACTTTGATGCCCGGATCGTGATGATCCGGGCATCAAAAGCCTCGGCTACCTGGTGCCCGCGCTGCCCGTGGCCTTCCGGCCTGCACCGCTGCGCAGCAGCGCCGCGCCGCCCAGGATGAACCCGCCGACGCCTGCGGCAAGCCCGGCCCAGCTGCGGGCCTCTGCTCCGCTGTCCGTCACGGCCGCGGCCTGCTCGGCCTGGCTGGTCTGCTCTGTGGAATGCCCCGCGGAATGCGAGGTGCCCGCTGATCCGGCATGGCCGGCGGAGCTTTCAGCAGCCGTCACGGTGATAAACGGCGCAGGCGCTTCGAGGGAGTGCGGGTCCTCGCCATCCTTCGCGATCTGGGACCAGTCGGTCTGGCCGGTCTCGCACGTCTGGAGGGTGGGGAAGTGAAGCGTAGTTCCGGCGGCGTCAGGAAGCTTCACGGACAGGACCAGTGCGTCGCGCAGGTCGTGGGCCAGGGGAGCCTTGGCGGTATAGACGACCTGGCTGGTCCGCTTGGTAATGGACGAGCCGTCCGCGAGCTTCCTGGGTTCGGCGAGTTGTTCCGTCACCTTTTCCACCGTCCAGTTGGGGTTGACAGTGGGCTGTGCGTCATTGAGTTCAGCGGGCAGGGTGATGGCCACCTTGGTGGTGCCGGATCCGTCGCAGCCGTGGGGAATCCCGAAGGTCAGCAGGGCGTAGGAGTTGGCGGAGGTCTTGTCCGGCGTCACGCCGACGTGCGCCGAAGCGCCGCCCGCCGCTGCGAGCATCAGTGCTGCGGCGCCACCCGTGGCTGCGGCGGTGGTCAGGGTACGGCGAAGGAGGGAGGTGTTCATGGGTTGCCTTTCTGGCGCACGCCCGGGTTAGGGGGTGCAGAAGTTCGAGTCCCGCTGCCGGCCGAATCCCGGTGCGGGTTAGGAGCAAAGCGCGACGGCGGAAGGCGGGCCGCGTCGGCTGTCCTGCCGCAGGTTCCGCCAGGGACGGCGGGGAGCGGTAGCAGGCGGGAAAACTGAAAAAACGGGAGGAACGGCGCCCGGCGCTTGCGTGCGGGGAAGCCCTGCAAGGGGACGAAGCCAGGCCGCAAGGGCCCACAGGGCGTCTTCGCCCTTGGCCAGCAGGAGCGCGCAGCCCAGTGTCGCCAAGGCGTGCGCGGCCAGCATCAGGGACACGGATCCCGTTTGGGCAGGGGGGACCTGCCCCGCCACTGTGACCAGGTCGGGAAGCACCGCAGTGCTTCCGCCATGCTGGTGGCCGGGATGGGCGGCAGGTCCTGCCGCAACGGCCGGGGCGCTGAAGCTGGTGAACAACCCGTGCAGCGCGAGCTGCCCCGCGGTCAGGAGCGCCGCCATGGCCGGGAGGGTGAGCCGCAGACGGGTGGCTGCAGTGCTGGCGAGGATGGTCAGGGCCAGTACACCCAGCATGATGCCGGGGGCCGGCAGGAGGCCGCCGCCGGCCACGTGCGCTCCCGCCGCCAGGGAGATGACTGCGGTGGCCAGGGCGGAGGACCGGAAGAGGTGGAAAGGCGTGCGTGGGCGGTGCGTCAGCACGGATCCTCCTCTCCCTCTGCGATGGGCGGCGAGGGGCCAGGTTTGGCCCCGCCGGTCCAGATTCTATCGGTGATTCGCCCCGCGGCAGGTACCGGATGTCCGCTTCTGTGGACAGCCGGACCGGCTCATTCGCAGCCGGCCAGCAGCTCGGCGAGGACATCCGCGGCGGTGTCATGCCGGATCAGGGGAGCCGCCTGGCCCGCCCAGAGGGACATCAGCCCGGTGTTCCCACGGGCGGCCGCCTCGGGCCGGAAACGCCCCGTCAGCCAGTTCTGGACCGGAAACGGCGCAATCAATCCTGCATCGGCAAGGTCCTCGGTAACGCGGTTGGGTATGCCGCGGGCCAACCTTCCACTGAGTGCGCGGGTGAGGACCGTGCTCCCGGCGGCAGGGCTGAAAAGCAGCGACCGGTAGGCGGGCGCGGCGGCCGACTCCCGGGTGGCCAGGAACGCGGTGCCCACCTGCACGGCCTCCGCGCCCAGGGCAAAGGCCGCAGCGACGCCGCGCCGGTCCGCGATTCCTCCGGCCGCTACCACGGGGATACGCACGGCATCCGCCACCTGGGGAACCAGGGCGAAGGTGCCCACAAGGGATTCTTCGGCCGGCTGCAGGAAGGACACGCGGTGTCCGCCGGACTCCATTCCGCTGGCCACGATGGCGTCCACGCCACCGGCTTCCAGTGCGACAGCCTCATCGACAGTGGTGGCGGTGCCCAGCACTTTGATGCCGCGCCGGTGCGCCTCCTCCACCACCTCCGGTGCGGGGACGCCGAACACAAAGCTGACGACGGCGGGACGGGCTTCCAGCGTGGCCGCCACCTGTTCTCCGTAGTCGGGCAGGTACCGGCCGGGCATCTGTGGCAGCGGGATCCCGAGTTCCTCGAAATATGGCTTCAGCGGGGCCGTGTAGCGGTCGAAGTCCGCCTGGTCCGGCGCCCCGGCTTCATCGCCCGTGGGCACCCACAGATTAAGGGCGAAGGGCCTGGCGGTGGCGGCACGCAGGTCCGCTGCCGTCCGCTGGATGGCGCCGCCGTCGTAGCCGTAGAGGCCGTAGGAACCCAGGCCGCCGCCGCCGCTCACCGCTGCCGTGAGCCGCACGGAGGAGACGCCGCCGAAAGGGCCAAGGACAACGGGGACGTCGATCCCTAGGATTTCCGTGATGCGGGTGCCGCGGAAGGCGGTGTGGTCCGGTGGGGTCATGGCGTTCTCCGTAGCTGGTGGCGGCGTGTGGGCTGGTTCCTTCCCAGTCTTGCAAAGGCCCCGCGGCCGCTGTAGTCAGTTCGCTGTGATTGAAGGGAAGCCGACCAGGTCGTAGCCGTCGGCGATGTGGAACAGGCGGCGGCCGCCGACGGAGGCGACCACCCACACCACGTCGCCGTCTGCAGTGCGGGCATCCACATGCCCGGCGTGGATACGGGCACCGTTCCGCCTTAGTTCCACGGTGTCGCCGATCTCGACATCGTCCCAGCGGGCAGGGCTCTTGACGCGGTTCGTCATTGAAGTCACGGGTTTTCCTTTAGTGGTCGGGCGGCTGTCCAGCCGGTTCCTGCCATCAAACAGGACGGGCCCGGTGGCTTCAATGGAGGACTGACCACGCCAGCAGCCGGCCGCTTGTGCAGCCCTCCAGCGCCCCGGTAGGCCTGGCGGGAACCGCGGCGCTAGACTGCGAGCGTATGTGTCGGCGATCTAAGGAGAAGTTTATGGACTACACCGGAAGCCAGTCAGAGCGAGCAGTCCCCGCGGGCGAGCTGGACCGCTCGCATATCGGCCAGACCGTCAGCTTTCAGCCGAACGAGTTCACCGTTGTTTTCGGCAAGATCGCTGGAATCGCAAGGACGGAGGCGCTGGTCTACCTGACCCTCGACGGTGTTGCAGGCGGCACGCACCTGAAGGAAGAGTACGACCTGCCCCTCACGCACGACGTCTACCTGCAGGTGGATGTCATCACCAACGCCGAGTCCACCCTCAAGGACCTTTTCGGGAAGGTCCAGGAAAACCTCCGCAGCGCAGGCCACAAGGGCGAGGACCGCACGGACAAGCTGTAGCCAGCTGCCCGGCATTTTCCTGGTCCCTGCCAACGGCAGGACGGCGGCCGGCTCCGGGAACAGCAGGCAAAAAACGGCCATTGCTGACCCGGGGCCGGCCTGCCATTCTGGGTGCATCCGCAGTTCAGGCACCCAGAGCGACAGGACAGGGCAATGCCTCTTTATCTCTCGAAATTCAGCTACACGCCGGAGACCTGGGCCCGGCTGATCAACAACCCGGAGGACCGGCGGAAGGCAGCGCAGGCCTACATTGAGTCGGTGGGCGGAAAGCTCCACGGATTCTGGTACGGCTTCGGCGCCCACGACGGCTACAACCTCTGGGAAGCGCCGGACAACGTGTCCATGGCCGCCGTGGCCGTGGCCATCAGCGGGGGAGGCGCGCTCAGCTCAATCGAAACCACGGTGCTCCTCACTGTTGAGGAAACGATGGAAGCGCTACAGAAGGCCGGGGACATCAAGTACCGCCCGCCGGGAACGCAGTAGTTTCCCAGCTCTCCGGAAGGCGGACGACGGCGGGAGGTTCCCGCCGTCGTCCGCCTGGCCTTTTGCAGGTGCCCGGCAGGACGACTGTCCTCAGTACGCCTTGACCCGCTGCGCCACGACGAGGTGGATCAGGGCAAAGACGTGGTCCTGGTCGATTGCCGCCAGCGCCGCGTCCAGCGCGGCGGGAACGTCCTTGTCCTCCGTAACGGTGACGCCGAAACCGCCGAACGCTTTGGCCATCAGGCCAAAGTCGGGGTTCTTCAGCTGCGTGCCCGATACCCGCTCCGGGTAGTGCCGTTCCTGATGGGTTCGAATAGTGCCGTATTCCTGGTTGTCCATCACGATCACCAGCGGTGTGGCACCGTACTGCGCGGCGGTTGCCAGTTCCTGCCCATTCATGAGGAACTCGCCGTCACCCGCGATGGTGACCACCCGGCGTCGCGGTTCGGCAAGGGACGCGGCGATGGCTGACGGGACGGAATAGCCCATGGAGCCGTTGCGGGCACTGATCATCGACGCGTAACGGCGGGTGGGAAAGTACCTGTGGGCCCAGTTGGTGTGCTCACCGGCACCGAACGTCACCATGGCATCCGCCGGCAGCCTGGGCACGAGGTGGGCCATCAACGTGTCCATCCGGGCCTGGCCTGCTGCCGGCGCAGCCGGAGGGAGCGTGGCAAACTGTTCCTGCTCGGCCCGCATCCGGCCCGTCCATTCCTTCCACTCATCCTTCACCGGCAACCGGATGTCCGCGAGGTCCCGTACAAACGACTCCGGCTTCGCCAGGATCTGCCGCGAGACGGGACCGGACCGCCCTCGCAGGGAGGGGTCGATGGTGACCAGGAAGTTCTTTTTGTTCCAGTCCTGCCGGCAGACAAAGCCGTCCGTGATGACGTCGCCCGGCACCGTGCCCACAAACACCAGCAGGTCGGTTTCCTCCAGCAGGTCATACGTGGGGCGCGGCCGGCCGTAGCCGATCGGGCCCACATAGGAGGGTGAATCGAAGGGCACGGTTCCCTGCGTTCGCCATTCCGCCGCTGCCGGGATGTGGTGGCGCTCCAGCCAGGCGGTGAGCTGGCCGGCTGCCTCCGGGGTCCAGTCGTTCCCGCCCGTGACGAACAGCGGCTTGGTGGATTCCGCCAGCGCAGCCTCCAGGGCCGCGGCGTCCGTCCTGCTCATTCCGCCGGCCGCCACCGGGATGGCGGGGTGCAGGGCCGGATCAATCTGCTGCCTGATGACGTCCTCCGGCAGGCCCACCACCACCGGGCCCGGCCGCCCGCTCATCGCAGCGAACATCGCCTCAGCTACGATTTCGGAGGCTCGTTCCGGGTGGTCCAGGACCATGACCCGCTTTGCACCAGTATCGAACCAGGCCTTGATGTCGAACTCCTGGAAGGCTTCGCGGTCCCGGTGCGCGAACGGGATGAGGCCCACAAAGAGCAGCATGGGCGTGGAGTCCTGCCAGGCGGTGTGCAGCCCCACGTGCGCGTTGGCCGCACCCGGACCCCGGGTGACCATGGCCACACCCGGGCGCTGATGCAACTTGCCGTCGGCCTCAGCCATGTAGGCAGCACCGCCCTCGTGGCGGCAGACGACGGTCTCGATAGCCGAATGGTGCAGGCCGTCCAGGACGTCCAGGAAGCTCTCGCCCGGGACCACGTAGGTGCGCTCCACGCCGTGGGCCACCAACGAATCAACGATGACGTGGCCGGCGGATTTCAGCGCAGGTCCTGGCACGTCCGGCACATGGGGTTGCAGAGCGCCGGAGCCGGCCGCACCGGAGTGGTCAGGGACGACGGCGGAACGCGGGGCGGGGAAGATGGTCACGGTGGACTGGGACTCTGGTGTCATGTTCTTTCTTTAGTTCGATGTTCTGGGAGTGGACTACGCGGGTGTAGAGCTAGGCGACAGGTGTGCGGTTTGCGACGACGGGTGCGGTGCCTGTGTAGCCGTCGCGGGTTTCGGCGATTTCGTGGATGCGTTTGCGGCAGGCGTACCAGCCGACGACCATCAGGATTGAGGCGATGGCGGTGACGAGCATGGTCAGGGGGGAGTCGATGAAGACCATGACCAGGACGCCGAGGAGGAAGAGGAGGGAGAGGTAGCCGGTGTAGGGGGCGCCGATCATGCGGAAGGAGGGGCGTTTGAGCCAGCCTTTGTCGGCCCAGCGTTTGAGTTGGATCTGGCACAGGACGATGGTGGCCCAGGTCATGATGATGCCTACGGAGGCGACGTTGAGGACGATTTCGAAGGCCTGGGCCGGGACGAGGTAGTTCAGCGGGACGCCGAGGAGGGAGACGCCGGCGGTGATGGCGATGCCGCCGTAGGGGACGCCTGCTTTGTTCATCCGGGAGGCGAATTTGGGGGCGGAGCCGTTGACGGACATGGAGCGCAGGATCCGGCCGGTGGAGTAGAGCCCGGCGTTCAGTGAGGACAGGGCTGCGGTGAGGACGACGAGGTTCATGATGACGTCCACGCCCTGGATGCCGATGGAGCCGAAGAAGGTCACGAAGGGGCTGACGCCCTTTTCGTAGGAGGTGTAGGGCAGCAGCAGGGCGAGCAGGATGACGGAGCCGACGTAGAACACGGCGATGCGGAAGACCACGGAGTTGATGGCCTTGGGCATGATTTTTTCGGGGTTTTCGGTTTCGCCGGCGGCGGTGCCGACCAGTTCGATGGAGGCGTAGGCGAACAGGACGCCTTGCATGAGGATGATCATGGGCAGCAGGCCGTTGGGGAAGATTCCGCCGTTGTCGCTGATGAGGCTGAAGCCGACCTGTTGGCCGTCCACGGGGGTGCCGAAGATGACGAAGTAGGTCCCGACGATGAGGAAGATGACCAGGGCTGCGACCTTGATCAGGGCGAACCAGAATTCCATTTCGCCGAAGACCTTGACGGAGACCAGGTTCAGGGCGAGGACGACGAGGAGGGCGATCAGTGCCCAGGCCCATTGCGGGACGGCTGCCATCCAGGGGATGTAGTTGCCGAAGAAGTTCATGTAGAGGGCGGCGGCGGTGATGTCCACGATGGTGGTGGTGGCCCAGTTGATCCAGTAGAACCAGCCGGAGACGAACGCTGCTTTTTCGCCGAAGAATTCGCGGGCGTAGGAGACGAAGGAGCCCGAGGAGGGGCGGTGCAGGACCAGTTCGCCCAGGGCGCGCAGGATCAGGAACGCGAAGAAACCGCACACCGCGTAGGCGATGACCAGGGACGGGCCGGCCGCGTTCAGGCGGCCGCCGGCGCCCAGGAACAAGCCGGTGCCGATCGCGCCGCCGATCGCGATCATCTGGATCTGCCGGGGCTTGAGGTTCTTGTGGTAGCCCTTGTCCTCAGCGTGCAGCGCCCGCTCCGAAGCATGCGCGTGGCCGCCGTCGGGTTGAACAGGTACAACCTCGTCGTTGGGGTTGATGGGCATGGTTGATCCTTTCGATACAGAGAAGATCCTGCTTGGTGGGGAAAGAAGCTGCGGGTTTTGGACCGGGGGCCCTAGAAAACAGACCAGCCGGTGCGGTCCGAAAGATCGGCGAGGGCCGCGGTTCCGGCCAGGGAGTTGCCCTTGGCATCCAGGCGCGGGCTCCAGACGCAGATGGCGCACTGGCCCGGGACGATGACCAGGATTCCGCCGCCTACGCCGCTTTTCCCCGGGAGGCCCACCCGGTAGGCGAATTCACCAGCGGCGTCGTACATCCCGCAGGTGAGCATGATGGAGCCGATCCGTTTCGCCTCGCTCGGGGACAGGACAGGTCCCCGTGCTCCCTGGCCGTCCCGGGCAAGGAAGAGACCAGCTTTTGCCAGTTCCACGCATGTCATCATGATCGAGCACTGGCGGACATAGTTCTCAACCACGCCTTCCGCCCGCTGCCGAAGGTTGCCAAAGTCCTTCAGGAAGTGGGCCAGCGCAAGGTTGCGGCTGCTGGCGGCCAGCTCGCCGGCCGCGGCGGCTTCGTCGATGAAGGGGCCTGGTTGTCCTTGCTTCCGCGCTTCGGACTGTTCGGTGAGGAACCGCAGAAGCTGCGTGGCGGCGTCGGACGTTTCTTCCATCAGATGGTCGGTGACCACCAGGGCGCCAGCGTTGATGAACGGATTCCGCGGAATGCCGTGTTCCACCTCCAGCTGCACCAGAGAGTTGAAGGACGTTCCGGACGGTTCGCGCAGGACCCTCGACCAGAGGCTGCCCGGGTTGTTCCCCTGGAGGGCCATGGCCAGCGTGAAGACCTTGGAAATGGACTGGATGGAAAAGGGGGTGTGCGCGTCGCCGGAGCTGAACACTTCTCCGCCGGTGGTGGCAATTGCTATCCCGAACCTGTCGAACGGGACCCCTGCGAGGAAGGGAATGTTGGTGGGCACTGACCCGGCTTCCTTCCGGGGGCGGTGCTTGCTGACGATGTCGTTGAGGAGGGCACCCAAGGGCGGTGCATCCAGTGTTGCGGTCATTTCCTGCCTGAAGGCTCGTGGTGGTTGGCCGCCCACTCCTGGATGTGGAGCAGTGCGACCAGGGAATCGCGCGGGTTGCCGAAGTCCAGGCGGGTTACCCGCGCGGCCTTGCTGACCCGGTAGTAGACGGTGTTTTTGTGCAGGTTCATGCGTTTGGCGCACTCGGCGACGTCGAAGGATGCGTCGAAGTACGCCCGCAGGGTCGCGGCGAGTTCCGCATCCTGCCGGAGCAGCGAGGCCAGGCTGCGGTGCCGGAAGGGGGAGGAGGTGAAGTTCCTGACCGCCTCGCGGAAGAGGATCTCCTCTTCGAAGTCATCCACGGTGGCAACGGCACCGGCTTCAGAAGTCCCAACGCACGCCAGCAGGGCTTCCGTGATGCGGGTTGCCGTGTGGATGGACAGCAGATCCGGGACCACGGGCCCGACGGCAGCGAACGGGGTGAGGCCAAGGTGCTTGCGTGCGTCCCGGACGATGGCTTCCGCCAGGGTGCGCAGCCCTGGTTCTGAAGCGCCGGACTGCAGGGCCGGGATGATCATGGCGGTATCGCCATTGAACTGCCCGACGACGGCGGAAGCCTTGTAGGCGGCGGCGTGGATGGAAGCGAGGTTGGCGAGTTCGCCGTGCTTGAGGGCGGCGTCGTCGGCTTGCGAGTCGGCCGCGGACATGCCGATCAGGATCAGGGCAGCCGGGCGGTCCGCCGGGATCTTTTCGCTGTGGGCACTGGCTGCGGCCTCAGCCGGACCGGACAGGATCCGGACAATGCGGTCCTCCCTCATGTGCACGGACTGTTGGTTGCGGTAGCGGATCAACTCCGCGGAGACCCGCGCGGCGGAACCCGTCAGGACGTAGTCAACATCGGGGCCAAAGCCTTCTCCGGTCTCCTGGAGCCAGATGTAGCCCATGATCCGGTCGCCGGCGAACAGGGTGATGGCCACCCGTTCGCGCAGCCCGTCCTGTGGTCTGGCGGGCACGCGCACAGGCAACCGGGTGCGGTGGAGCTCGCGGTAGGCGCCCAGGTCCTTGAGCAGCAGTTCGTACTTCCGTGGGCCGCGCCGGGCGAGGATGGAGGCCTTCCGCAGCTCGTCGATGTCGTTGGACACGGTGGAGTAGGCCAGGACTTTGTTGGCGGCGTCCTCAATGACCACGTGGCTGGACGTTAGCCGTGCAGTGGTCTGGGCGATGGCAAAGAGGTCCTCTTCGAGCAGGGTCAGCACTTCGCTCTGGTAGCTGCGCGGCTGGATCCTGTCCTTGGCGATGGACAGCAGGCGGTCCCAGTCAGCCCCGGGATCCACCAGGAGCAGCCCGGCCCCCGCGGTGCGCAGCAGTTCCTCAGCCTCGGCAAGGTCTTCCCGCTGGCCTTTGACTGCGACCACCGGCGGGGGATTCTTCAGGAGCCGGCGGAGGGCTGGCAGGGCCGAACGGCCGCGCACGCCGACCAGCAGGACAAAGGCCCCGTTCCCGTCCGCCGTTTCGTCGTCGGCATCCAGGATCAGGAGCCGTTCTATGGCCGCCTGCGCCGGAGACGGACGCAGGATAAGGCTGGCGAAACCCAAGGGGAGATCCGAGAGGATGTCGTCCACCGTAACAGCGGTCATGGGCTTCCTTTTACATTGATCCCACCGGGCGGCTTTGCCCGGTCACCTCATGGTATCCAGCCCGCGGAGCGCCAAATATGGAACGGATTCCAAGCCTGAAGTCCGGTTTTTGGTTCCGTGTCCATGGAACAGGCTGGTCTCGAAAGCCTTTCCGGGAACCGTGGTTTTTGTTCTTTTGCTGACGGAGGCCGGCCTGTCGTTAGCGGTCGCGCTTCCTCGCACAGGGCTCAATAAGGTGCTGCCGGTGCATGCTTGTCTCAAACAGATTGAGATGAGGTCACAGATGCAGGCGACTGATCTGAACAGCGACGCGGGTGAGTCCTTTGGACAGTGGACCCGTGGACCCGTGGCGATGATGCCGCAATCCATGGCGGGGGTCGTCATTGGAGCCCACGTCGGGTACCGCGACCTGGCCGGGTTTGGCCGCCGGTTCCCACTACCGTCCAAGTCGAATTGAGGATCTGATGTTAACAACCAACAACCCGAGCCCATCCAGTGTCCCGGGCCGAGCCCCGGTAGCCGGACCTTCGCGTACGGCCCGCTCTGTGCGGCAAGTTGGGACACGTGCGGTGCTCGCAGAGCTGTCCGGAACACAGGATGTACTCGCCCTGCAGGCTGCGCTTCTGGAAAATCCCCTACCAGGCCAACAAGACGTTGTGGCGGCGGCAAGCACCGTCCTGGTCACCGCAGAGTCGCCCTCTGCAGCCCGACGGATAGGACGGGCTATTCAAGAACTGGACCTAACAGACCCTGTGCACCGCGATGCCGGGCTGGTAGTCATTGACACCGTGTACGACGGCGAAGACCTCGCTGAAGTAGCAAAGCTGACCGGCCTCAGCGCCGAAGGTGTAGTTGCGGCCCACGCAGGCCAGACCTGGAGCGTGGCGTTCATCGGATTCGCACCGGGTTTTGGGTACATGGTCGGGGAAAACCGCGCTTTGGAAGTTCCCCGCCGAAGCTCTCCGCGCACCGCAGTTCCCGAAGGCTCGGTAGCGCTGGCAGGACACTATTCCGCGGTGTATCCCCGCAAGTCCCCTGGAGGTTGGCAGCTAATTGGGCGTACGGGAGCCAGCATGTGGGACCTCAATCGTCCAGAGCCTGCTTTGGTATACCCCGGGCAACGGGTCCAGTTCCGCGCTGTCCGCGACGTTATTCGGATGACCCGGGAACCTGTCCCGACAGATATCCAGGTAAACGAAGTTGGGAGAAAGCCAACAGGCTCGGGACTTCGGATCCTCTCCCCGGGCGTTTGCAGCCTGATTCAGGACCTGGGCCGGCCAGGCCTTTCTGCCCTGGGTGTCTCCGCCTCCGGGGCGCTTGACCGATCATCATTGCGCCGAGCAAACCGCCTGGTGGGAAACGACTCGGCAGCCGCTGCCATCGAGACAGTAGCTGGCGGCCTCAAAGTCCAGGCAGTCGGAGATCAGGTGGTGGCCGTTACGGGGGCAAGCTCAACACTCACCATCTTCCTCCCGCCTGACCCGGCCGTTTCGGACCGGAAAGATTCCTCCACCAGCCTGCGGTCAGGCCCGCACCGCACCGCACCTGTGGCCGCGCCCTTCGCACTCCTGGATGGTGAAATCCTCAGCTTCGGGGCACCCACTTCCGGCTTCCGCAACTACCTGGCTGTCCGCGGCGGTGTCGACGTCCCGCCTGTGCTGGGCAGCCGATCCACAGACACCATGTCCGGCATCGGCCCTGGGCCCCTTTCGCCAGGGCAGGTCCTGGCATCGGGCGACGCGACAGAGTCCACTGCAGTGGGAAGTCCTGAATCCCAACCCGACTACCTCCCGGGCGGGACCGTCACTTTGGACCTGATTCCGGGTCCGCGCGCCGACTGGTTTGACCCTGCCGCTCTCGACTCCCTGTGCAGCCAGGACTGGACAGTCAAACCCGACTCCAACCGCGTAGGCATGAGACTGCAGGGAAACCCCCTCCGCCGCAGCCGCACCAGCGAACTTCCCAGCGAAGGAACGGTAGCCGGGGCAATCCAGATTCCGCCTGATGGTCTTCCTGTGCTCTTCCTGGCCGACCACCCCGTCACCGGCGGCTACCCGGTCATTGGTGTGGTGATGGAGCACCAGCTTGACCTGGCTGCGCAAATCCCCATCGGCGGCAAAATCCGCTTCCGCATCGCACCCGGCCAGACTGCCTCCGATTCCAGTACCACCGAAAATGACCGCCGGACTCCCGGCCGCCCCACCCAGAAAGGTGAGTAATTGATGCGCAAAGTCCTGATTGCCAACCGCGGTGAAATAGCCGTACGCGTAGCCCGGGCGTGCAATGACGCCCAACTGACCTCCGTTGCCGTGTATGCCGACATCGACGCTGACTCCATGCACGTCCAGGCCTCGGACGAGGCCTACAGCCTTGGGGGCAACTCCCCGGGAGACACCTACCTGAACATCGAAAAGTTGCTCACCATAGCGGCGGACTCCGGGGCAGACGCTGTCCATCCCGGGTACGGGTTCCTCTCGGAGAACGCAGACTTTGCCCAGGGTGTCTTGGACGCCGGGCTTGTATGGATCGGCCCATCCCCGGAGGCGATTCGCCAGCTGGGTAACAAGATCACCGCGCGAGACATCGCCTTACGCGCAGGCGCGCCGCTGGTCCCCGGAAGCGATGGCCCGGTCGCGTCCGCATCGGAGGCACGCTCATTCGCCGAGGAGCATGGGCTCCCGGTTGCGATCAAGGCCGCGTTCGGGGGAGGCGGCCGTGGCTTGAAAGTCGTGAGAACCATCGAAGAAATTGAAGAAGCCTTCGACTCCGCCGTCCGGGAGGCGGTAGTCGCGTTCGGCCGCGGCGAATGCTTCGTGGAACGATACCTTGACAGGCCGCGGCACGTGGAAGCGCAGGTGCTCGCTGACCAGCACGGCAACGTCATCGTCGTCGGAACCCGCGATTGTTCCCTGCAGCGCCGGCATCAGAAGCTCGTGGAGGAGGCGCCAGCGCCGTTCCTCACAGAAGAACAGATCCGCCAAATTTACGACTCCGCCAAGGCCCTCTGCCGTGAGACCGGCTACGTCGGGGCCGGAACAGTGGAATTCCTCGTAGCTGCCGACGGAACCGTGGCCTTCTTGGAGGTGAACACCCGGCTTCAGGTCGAACATCCCATCAGCGAAGAAACCACGGGAATCGACCTCGTGCAGGAGCAACTGCGCATCGCCGCGGGCGAACCCCTGCGCTTTACGGAAGATCCCACACCGCGAGGACATGCCTTTGAATTCAGGATCAACGCTGAGGACGTGGGACGGGGCTTCCTGCCCTCTCCCGGAACCATCAGAGAATTCATTAGCCCCACCGGGCCAGGGGTGCGCCTCGACACCGGCGTCCGCTCCGGGTCCGTTGTACCCCCACAATTCGACTCCCTGTTGGCGAAACTGATCGTCACTGGCGCAGACCGCCAGCAGGCGCTCCGTAGGGCCCGCCGCGCCCTGCGCGAAATCAACATCACCGGAGTTCCCACCGTCCTGCCCTTTCATCAAGCGGTCGTTACAGCGCCGGACTTCACATCGGAAACCGGAATTAACGTCCATACCCGGTGGATCGAAACCGATTTCACACACGACATCCTGGCTGATCCCGATTTCAGCACCACCGCACCTGAAGGTGACCGCCGGACGATCACCGTCGAGGTCGACGGCCGCCGGCACACTGTGGGGCTGCCGGCCACCCTGCTTAACAACTGGTTTCAGTCAGGACATCCGATCCCCGCTGGGACTCCCTCGGCGGCCACAGCCCAAGTGAGCCATCCCACAAACCGCTATTCAGCTCCAGAGAGCAACGACATGGCTGCGGAACTCCGCGCCCCAATGAGCGGAACCATAGTGAAGTGGCTGGTAGAACCTGGCACTGAGGTAGCCGAAGGAGACCCAGTAGTCGTGCTTGAAGCCATGAAGATGGAGAGCAGCGTTCCGGCCCACCGTGGAGGAACCCTCACCGAGGCTGAGGCAGCGGCCGGCGATGTCATCAGTGCGGGCTCTGTCCTTGCCCTCATCAACTAAACCGCAAATCACACGGCTACTATGGGGTGCTCACGACCGTCACCGTCCTGGGAGCCTGGAAGGAAAGGAACCTGATCCAGTCGGGCTTGTGATCCTTCAGCCTGATCAGGGGCAGCGCGGCGGCGGTTTCCTGGACAATGACGGCCGCCTCAAGTTCGGCCAGTTTGGCCCCGAGGCACCGATGAATGCCGAAGCCGAAAACCAAGCCGCTGGGCGCCGGTGTTTTCGGGGAAGGCTGGAAGCCCGGGGGCACGTGGGAGGTTTCGGGGTTGCCTGTGATGTGGTTGCCCGAGAGCTCGAGAAGGATCTCTTCTCCGGCCAAAATGCTTCCACCGCCGAGCGTCGTATCTCGGGTTGCGACGCGGCGCCAGGTGGGGACCGATGATTCGGTGGTTAGCACGTGCCGAACCATGGTTCGGGCGCATGCTTCGGCGGAAACGTCGCTCCAGGCCTGGAGGGAAGACCCCTGGAGGAGTCGGAACAGGGTGGTGCTGATCAGTTGGGTAGTTGTTTCCTGCCCCGCGATCAGCAGGAAGTAGCCAAGCGAACACATTTCAGGAGTGGACAGGCCGTGTTCGGCCAATGATTTGAAAAGATTCGGGCCAGGAGCGCGCAAAGACTCGGTTACCAACTGGCGCAGCCAGACGTAAAAGTCCGCTGCACTGCAGGCCAGCTCAAGTTGCCGCTCCTCATCGGGCCAGCCCCAAAACAGCTCCATGGAATCGATGCCCCACCGCTTGAGGTGCGGAAGATCCCGCACGGGAAGGCCGAGAAGTTCGAGCATGACAACAGCCGGGGGAATCGCAGCCATGGTCTGCACGAGGTCCGTTTGGCCGGTTCGGCCCAATTGGGTTGCGGCATTTACCGCCGCTTCCTTCGCCAGTTCGCGTATTCGCGGCTCCATGGCTGCAACCTTGGCGGGAGTGAAGTAGCCCGCAACGACCTTGCGAATTCCCGAATGCGAGTCGGTGTCGTTGCTGGCCAGGACCGGGGGCAACGCAAAGCGCACATTCTGCAGCACGCGGAGGGCTGGCCCCGCCAGAGGTGTTACCGCAACGAGGGCATTTGCCGGGCTGAAGTCGGCAGGTCTTTGCAGGACCTCACGGACAATGTCAGGGTTGCGCACCACAATGTAGGGGCAGCCCGCCAATTCCTGACTTTCCGTCTGCCCCCGGTCTTCTGTCCCGGGCCGGGAGGGCCGGGCGGCTGATGCCCTTGTCATGAGGGCAAACCGTTCAGCCACGCAGCTGCTTCGGCGCGAAAATCTGCAGGGCAAAGGTCCGATGCCCGCTCCGGGAGGGCACCAACGAATGGTACCCGCAGTGCTCCGAGCACCTGCCGGTTGCTGTAGTGAACAACATCCGGGATGCGTGGCCAGCTTCCGAGTACAACGCCGATGACCCGAAGTTCCCGTGCCGCCAGCGCTTCGAGGGTCAACGCGGTGTGGTTCAGTGTCCCGAGAGCCGGCCGGGCAACCAGCACGAATGCCGCGGCCAGGATGGACCCGAGGTCCGCCATGGTGCCGCCGTCGGAATCCAGTTCCACCAGCAGACCGCCTGCACCTTCCACCAGAACGTGGTCATGGGACTCCGCGAGCTGGCGGACCCGGTCCGCGTGCGCAGCCACCGTCGGGAGCGGTGTTCCGTCGAGGGCGGCAGCGGCGACAGGCGCCAGCGGCTGCTGCAGGACGACTCCTGTTTCGGCCGTCACGGTCCCGGCGAGCCGGACAATTTCGCTGGTGTCGGAGTCGCCGGCGGCGGCTCCGGACTGGCACGGTTTGTACACCGCGACGCTGCGCCCCGATCCGTGGAGGGCGGCGGCGATGGCCGCCGTCGTGATGGTTTTTCCGACGCCGGTGTCCGTTCCGGTGACCAGGACGATGCCGGGCAGGTTCATGGAAGTTCCTCCAATACGCGGCGCAGTACTGCGCAACTGGTGTTGATTTCCTCGGGGGTCAGGGTGGCGCGGGCCGTAAGCCGCAGCCGTGAAATTCCGTCCGGGACGGACGGCGGGCGGAAGCAGCCGACCAGGACTCCGCCCGTCCGCGCGGCTGCGCTGGTTACCAGGGCCGATTCCGCGGACGGCATGGGGATGGACTGGACTGCGCCCGCTGCCCGGTCGACAGCAGCGCCGCGGGCTGCGAGAGCGGGGGCGAGCCCGGCCCTCAGCCCAGCAGCGTACCTATGGACGGCTTCCGCCCGCCATGGCTCTTCCCGGATGATCCGCACGGCGGTGAGGGCCGCTGCCGCTGAGGCGGGCGCCAACCCCGTGTCAAAGATGAAGCTCCGGGCTCGGTTGACGAGGTGTTCCCGCAGGAGGGCGGATCCCAGGACCGCCCCGCCCTGGCTACCCAGGGCCTTGGACAGCGTCGCGGTCACGATCACGTTCGGCTGCCCGGCAAGGGCTGTCCCGGCCACCGAGCCGCGGCCCTGGAAGCCATCTGTGCCGGTGACTCCGAGGCTGTGCGCCTCGTCGATAAGCAGCACGGCGTCATATTCCTCAGCGAGGGCCAGCAGGCCAGCGAGCGGGGCTTCGTCGCCCAGGACGCTGTAGACGGACTCGACGGCGATCAGCGCACGAGGCTCCGGGCGGTCTGCAAGCAGCCTTGCAACTTCCTCGACGCGGTTGTGGGTGAACGATTCGGTGCGGGAACGGCTGAGGCGGAAGCCGTCCAGCATCGAGGCGTGGCAGTGTTCATCTGCGACGATCAGGGTCCCCGGGCCACCGAGCGCAGTGATCGCGCCGATATTGGCCAGGTAGCCGGAGGAGAACACCAGCGCCGTTTCCATCCCGAGCAGCAAGGCCAATTCCTGCTCAAGATCAAGGTGCAAACGGGTAGTTCCGGCGACCAGGCGGGAGGACGTTGCTCCCGCACCCCACAGCGACGCGGCCGCCGCGGCTGCCTCGCAAACCCGAGGGTCCGTCGCGAGGCCCAGATAATCATTGCTGGCCAGGTCGATGAACTTTTCGCGCGCGGCGCGGGGGAGCGGGCGGCGGACCAAGCCCCGGCGGTCCCGGACTGCGGCCTGCCGCTCGAGCCACCGGGTCATCGACGTGCTCATGCCGGGGCTCCGGACAGTGCCGGGACGCGCTCATGAACTTCCGCAACGGCGGCCGTCATGCCTGCCGTGATCTTCTCAACGTCCCCCGCGGTGCTGATGTACGGGGGCATGGCGTAGACGAGATTCCGGAACGGCCGCACCCAGACCCCGTGACGGATGGCCGCGGCGGTGACCGCGGTGACGTCGACGGCGTCGTGCAGTTCGATGACTCCGACCGCGCCGAGGGTCCGGACATCCCGGACTGCGTCAAGGTCCAAGGCGGGGGCCAACCCGGACCTCAGACCCGCGCCGATCCTGGCGACGTCGTTGCGCCAGCCGCCGTCGCCGATGATACCGAGGCTGGCGTTGGCCACCGCACATGCCAGCGGGTTGCCCATGAACGTGGGGCCGTGCAGCAGCGCCCCGGCACCGTCGCTCGAAACCGTGGCTGCAACGTCTGACGTGCAGAGCATCGCGGCGAGAGTCAGGTACCCGCCGGTCAGGGCCTTGCCCACACACATGATGTCCGGAACGACACCGGCATGATCGGCAGCGAACAGCTCGCCAGTGCGCCCAAAGCCGGTGGCGATCTCATCGAAGATGAGCAGCAGACCGTGCCGGTCCGCCACCTGCCGCAGCGCTCTCAGGCACTCCGCCGGGTAGGCGTGCATCCCGCCGGCACCCTGAAGCACCGGTTCGACGATAATGGCGGCCAGCTCCTCTGCAAGCACAGCCGCAGTTTCCGCGAGCTCGGATGCCCACGCCCGCACAGCTTCCGGTGTGGCGGACGCAGCCGCCGGGGGACGGGGCGCAAAGGCGTTTCCGGCCAGCAGGCCCGGAAACGCGGAATGCATGCCGTCCACGGGATCGCAGACCCCCATCGCCGCGAAAGTATCGCCGTGGTATCCGCCGCGAATGCTCAGGAACCGCTGCCTCTGTGGCTGCCCCAAGGCAGTCTGGAACTGCACCGCCAGCTTCAGGGCCACCTCCACGGCGACCGAACCAGAGTCCGCAAGGAACACACGGTCCAGGCCCGGCGTCCCCGGCGCGGAAGGGCTCATGTCCACCAGCCGCTCGGCCAGTTCCACCGCCGGGGCATGTGTGAGGCCGCCGAACATCACATGGCTGAAACTCTCCAGCTGCCGCTGCGCGGCGGCGTCCAGCACCGGATTGCGGTAGCCGTGGATCACCGACCACCACGAGGACATCGCATCCACCACCTCATGGCGTGTGCCGTCCTCGCCCCGCAGCCGCAGCCGAACGCCGTCGGCCGCCTCGACCTCCCACAGCGGAAGGTCCGGGGACGCCGGGGCGTAGGGATGCCACAACCGCGCGCGGTCCCGCTGGATCAGGCGGCCCGGCTCCGCGTCCCCGGTCATGGTGCAAGCACCCCGTGGCGGGAGCATTCTGCAGACCATCCCAGGGGAGTCACCTGGACCTTCATCCGGCGCCGGCAGGCCGCGCAGTATCGCGGCGGTTCCATGGCGAGCCGCTCGCGGCACTTGCGGTGAACGTCCGACGTCGGGCCGGCGCCGCCGTCGCAGTGCCCGCCGCAGTGCCCGCAAAACTTATCCGTGGTTGAGCGTGTTGCGACGGTGTTGGTTGAGCGGTAGGGGAGCGGGACCCGGTTCATAGCGTCTTCTGGAGTTCCTTGATGGGCATATTGAGTTCGACCAGCAGGTTCAAGTCTGCGGTGGCAGGGCGGCCCAAGGTAGTGAGGTAGTTGCCGACGATGACGGCATTGATGCCACCGAGCAGGCCCTCGCGGGTGCCGAGGTCGCCGAGGGTCAGTTCGCGGCCGCCAGCGTAGCGCAGAACGGTGCGGGGCATGGCCAGCCGGAACGCGGCGATGGCCCGGAGGGCGTCCTTGCCGTCCATGATGCCTTGGTTTTCCAGCGGGGTTCCAGGGCGGGGGTTGAGGAAATTCAACGGGACTTCGTGGGGTTCCAGGACAGCGAGCTGTGCGGCGAGTTCGGCGCGCTGTTCCAGACTTTCGCCCATACCGATCAGCGCCCCGCAACACAGTTCCATGCCAGCATCCTTGACCATGGCGCAGGTCTCCAGCCGCTCCTCGTAGGTGTGGGTGGTGACCACCTGCGGGAAGTAGCTGCGCGCTGTTTCCAGGTTGTGGTTGTAGCGGTGGACGCCCCAGCTTGCGAGTTGGTCCACCTGCCGCTGGGTCAGCATGCCCAGCGAGCAGGCGATGTTGATGTCCACTTCTTCATTGATCCGGTCGATGGCGAACTTGATCTGGTTCATAAGCTTGATATCGGGTCCGCGAACGGCGGCGACGATGCAGAACTCGGTGGCTCCCGTGGCGGCGGTCTCCTTCGCGGCTTTGACCAGTTCCGGGATGTCCAGCCAGACACCGCGTACGGGGGAGTCGAAGAGGCCTGACTGGCTGCAGAAGTGGCAGTCCTCGGGGCAGCCTCCGGTCTTGATGGAAATGATGCCCTCCACTTCCACGTCCTCGCCACAGTGGCGCAACCGGACTTCGTGTGCGAGCTGGAGGGCCGCGGGAAGAGCATCGTCGGGGAGACGGAGGACTTCTTCGAGTTGAGCCTGAGACAGGCCGATACCCTCCTCAAGGACCTGTTGGCGGGCATTATCCAGCACCTGGTAGCCTGTGCCACTTCTGGCCGGGGTGGCGGATTCCCCGCTGGTCGGGACGTTTGTCTGAATCGTCATTGATAAGTCCTTGGCGCTTGCTCGGATATTCCTCAAAGCAGACGCTAGTTCGCCGTCCCTGCCGCCATTTTGTGTGGTTTCTACAAAGATTCCGATGGATCAGATAAATGGAGGAGATAAGAATCGAAGGTGCCCCAACTTCAACGCCCTGACGTCTCGTAACCCTTGTGCTTGGAAAAGCGACGGTTGTAGTAGCACTCCTTGGGAAAGCCAGGCACTTTCTCCTTGACCTTTTGTAGGACCGCCTGGCGATCAGCTACATCCATCACGAGCTCGAGGACGTGTAATTGCGATGCCGACCTGAGGCGCTGGGCTCTGTCCTCATCAGTTTTCGCCGGGCGTTTTCCAGACCCTGACGGACGCTTCATCAAGCCCAGGTGCTTATTGAATGTGAACGGCCAGCTTCCC
Source organism: Arthrobacter sp. K4-10C (assembly GCF_059090085.1). Classification (NCBI taxonomy): domain Bacteria; kingdom Bacillati; phylum Actinomycetota; class Actinomycetes; order Micrococcales; family Micrococcaceae; genus Arthrobacter; species Arthrobacter sp. K4-10C. The sequence goes on from NZ_JBNHFI010000004.1 coordinate 235,323, forward strand.
ATCTTCTTGGGCGAAGCCTGGCCATACGGAGTCAGGAGGCGGGTGCCGACGCGGTGGACCCGCGGACCGTAAGGTGGGTGGGCATGACGGAGCGGCTGCGGCTCCCGCCGCCAGCCAGCGGGTTGAGCTGGGCCAGAAGCATGGACACGGCCACCCGTCCGGCCTGCTCGATGGGCGAGCTTAGGGTGGTCAGCGGCGGGTTGCAGAAATCAGCGCCGAAAATATCATCACAGCCAACGATGCTCATGTCCCCGGGTACGCGGAGCCCGCGCTCCCGCAGGCGTTGCAGCATCCCGATGGCGATCAGGTCGTTGAAGACGATGCAGGCAGTGACCCCGCTGTGGACCGCGGCATCGGCGGCCGCAGCACCGGATTGGGTTTTCGGCGCAAAGGGTCCCAGGCTGCGCACCTGGACTCCGCGGTCCTCGGCCACGGCGGACAGTTTGGCCCAGCGCCTGGCGCTGGACTGGGATACGGCAGGACCGGCCACATAAGCCACGGACGTGTGGCCCAGGGAAATGAGATGGTCCAAAGCCTGGGTCATGGCTGAAGGGGTATCGATGATGACAGCCGGTACACCGTCAACGTCGCGGTTCACCGTGACCATGGGCATGCGCTGTGCGGCAGTGGCGAGGGCCTCGTCATTCAGGCGCGATGCTGCCACGATGACACCGTCCGCACTCTTGCGGAGCTGCTCCAGCGTGCTGGCCTCAACCTCGTCCGACTCCTCGGTGTCCACCAGCAGCTGCGTGTACCCCGCGGCCTTGAGTTGGAGCTGCGTGCCGCGGATGAGGTCGAAGTAGAAGGGGTTGGTGATATCCGGCACCAGGACGCCCACCGCGCCGGTCTTCCCGGAGCTCAGCGCCTTCGCCTGCGAGTTTGGTGTGTAGTTAAGTTCGAGGGCGGCTGCCTGGATCCGCTCCCGGGTGCGGATATTCACGCGGTCGGGGTTCGTCAGGGCCCGTGACACGGTTGACGCAGCGACGCCACACAAGGCGGCAATGTCATGGATGGTGGCAGGGCGTTCTGCTGCCACGGGTTGCGTCACCAATGGACGTTCCTCTCTGAACGACGGGGATCCGGCTGTGACCACAGCCACACCGTGGATCAACAATGCCACACTTGGCAGGTTTTGGCAATCGGTTGTCACATCGATGCCAAAATGGCTAGACTCAAAGGGACAGGACCTGCCTGTGAACTGCGTCACCGCGCTCCAGCGCCGGCGCAGGCTTACCGAGGAGTTTTCGTGACCCAACCCAGTGCCGTGTGGAACCTGTCCGGTTTCGGCGACGAAGTAGACCCCGACCCCACCGTCCAGGCTGCCGTGCTGCTTGCCTTGGGTGCCAGCCATATCGAAGTCCGCAGCGCCTGGGGAACCAACGTTTCAGAGCTGGCGCAGGACCAGGTCCAGCGGCTGAAGGCCATCCTTGACGATAAGGGCCTCCGGGTCTCGGCTGTCGCCAGTCCCATTGGAAAAGTGGATGTCGGCCTGCCGGTGGACCACGAGGTTACCCGGCTTCGCCAGATCATCTCGGTGGCCAAAGGCCTGGACGCCAGCTACGTCCGGATCTTTTCCTTTTACCGTTCGGAAGGCCAAAGCCAGGAAGACATCCGGGAGGCCGTCATGGAACGCATGGCCGCCCTCGCGGAAGAAGCCGCAGCGCATGGCATCGTCCTGCTCCACGAGAACGAAAAGGGCATCTACGGCGATACGCCTGAACGGGTCCTGGACATCATGCAGGCGGTCAACTCGCCCGCCTTGCGCGTCGCCTGGGACAACGCCAACTTCGTCCAGGTAGGAGTCAAGCCGTACACGGAGGGCTACGCCATGCTGCGCCCCTATCTTGACTACCTGCAGGTCAAGGACGCCATTGCCACCACGGGCGAAGTGGTTCCGGCCGGTGAAGGCGACGGCGAACTGGATGCCACCATTGCTGCGCTCGCAGCCGACGGCTTCACCGGCTTTGCCTCACTCGAGCCGCACCTCGCCAGCGCACACGAGCTTGGCGGTTACTCCGGACCGGTTGCGTTCGGGATTGCAGCCCGCGCCTTTTCGAGGCTGGCAGTAAAGAACGGCGTCACGCTCGCCTGACATCCACGTACAGCCCATCCTTCGAAGGAGCAGGAACATGGCAACAGCGGCAATCATCGGTTGCGGTGACATATCGGGCGTCCATTTCGGGGCGCTTGCCACAATGGAGGACGTCCAGGTGGTGGCGGTCTGCGACACGGACCCGGGAAGGCTGGAGACGGCAAAGGCAGGCCATGACGTCCCGGGGTACACGGACTACCGCGAGATGCTCACGCAGGCGCGTCCCGACGTCGTGCATATCTGTACGCCCCACCACCTGCACGCGTCGCTCGCAGTGGAGTGCCTGGAGCGCGGCGTCAACGTGATTGTCGAGAAACCGCTCGCGCACACGCTCGAGGAGGGGCGCCGGCTGATCCAGGCAGCGGAGCGCAGCGCGGCGAAAATTGCCGTTTGCTTCCAGAACCGTTACAACGCGACGTCGCAAGCCATGCGGACAATGCTCGACGGCGGGACGCTGGGCCAGGTGCTCGGTGCCTCCGCCACCGTCATGTGGCACCGCAACGCCGATTACTACCGCGACCGTCCGTGGCGCGGCACCTGGGCCGAAGGTGGCGGCGGGCTGATGATGAACCAGGCCATCCACACTGTGGACCTGCTGCAATGGCTGGTGGGGGACGTTGCCAAGGTGGAAGGCCGGGCGTCCACACGCTCGCTGGGGGGCGTGATCGAGGTGGAGGACACCGCGGAGTTCGTGGCGGACCACGTAAACGGTGCCCGAAGCGTCTTCTACGCCACCCTTGCAAATGCCGTCAATGCGCCGGTGACGCTGGACATCGTCACGGAGGGCGCAACGCTTAGCCTGCGCGGCGACCTGACAGTCACCCACGCCGACGGCACGGTGGAAGTGATCCAGGAGCGGATAGCGGAAACAGGGGGCAGGTCCTACTGGGGTGTTTCACACGAGCTGCTCATCAAGGACTTCTACGCCATGCTCCATGAACCCGGACCATTTTGGATTAGTCCCGCGGAAGCGGGGAAATCACTCAGCATTGTCAAAGACATCTACTCCCAGACCTACCCGGAGATTGCCGGGCGGGTGGCGTAGGCAGGCCGCTAAGGAGCCCTGATGGCAGCCTGAACCCCAAGGTGGTTCCGGCTGCTTCCATGCCTGAATGCCGTGCTTCCCAGTACAGGCCTGCCGCAACATGGCAACAGTTGAAGAAACTTTTGACAATCGGTTGCCAAGTCCGGCACGAGTCCGTACTGTAAGTCCCACACCCACTAAACATGTGGTGCACACCACACCTTCGTACTGATTGACATCAGGCAGAACTCACTAGGAGCCGACAATGAAGTTAGGTCCCAAGGCCGCAGCGGCCACCATCGTCCTGAGCGCCTCGGTGGCGCTCACCGCGTGTGGCGGCGCCGGAGCCGGATCCAATGCCGGCGGTGGCGGACCCGCCACTACTGCACTGACCCTGGGCGTGCTCCGGGACCTCACCTCCTGGGATCCTGCACAGGCCCACGTCGGCCACGCCCTGCAGCCCTACCAGGCAGCGTATGACACCCTGATCCTGCGCGAGCCGGACGGCAAGCTCAGCCCCATGCTGGCCACGGAGTGGAAGTACAACGACACCAACACCAAGCTCACCGTGGACCTTCGCACGGACGTCACGTTCAGTGACGGCGCCAAGTTCGACGCTGAAGCGGCCAAGGCAAACCTGGACCACTTCAAGAAGGCGAACGGGCCGCAGATGGCACAGTTGGCCTCGGTGTCCGACGTTGCCGTGGTGGACGCGGACACCATCGACATCAACCTCAGTGCAGCAGAACCTGCGCTGGAATATTTCCTCAGCCAGGCAGCCGGCCTGATGGGAAGCCCCAAGGCGCTCGGGACCGATGCCATCAAGACAGAGCCGGTCGGATCCGGCCCGTACGTTATGGACAAGGCCGCCTCCGTCAAGGACTCACAGTCGGTCTTTACTGCTCGCGAGGGCTACTGGAACAAGGACCTCCAGAAGTACCAGAAGCTGACCCTCAAGATCCTCACTGATCCCACGGCCCGCACCAACGCCCTGGTTTCAGGGCAGATCGACGCCACCCTTTTGGATCCCAAGGCCGGCAAGCAAGCCGAGGGCGCCAGGATGAAGCTCGTCACCAACCAGGTTGACTGGTCCGGACTGCTCCTCCTGGACCGCGACGGCACCAAGAACCCGGCATTGGCCAACGTCAAGGTCCGCCAGGCCATCAACCACGCATTCGACCGCAAGACCATCCTGGAACAGGTAATGCTCGGCCAGGGAACCCCCACCTCGCAGCCGTTCGGCAAGGACAGCGGTGCGTGGACGGAGGAGCTGGAAAACTACTACAGCTACGATCCCGAGAAGGCCAAGGCCCTCCTGAAGGAATCCGGCTTCGAGGGTAACGTGACCCTGGATGTCCCCACCCTTCCGGGTGCTGAAACCCTGATTTCGGTCCTCCAGCAGCAACTTGCAGACGTGGGCATCACCCTGAAGCCCGGGGCCGCAATTACCAACACTTTCACCGCAGACGTCGCAGCGCAGAAGTACCACGCCCTGTTCTTCAACCTCTTCCAGGGCGAGCCAACGGTCGCGATTGACCAGATTGTCTCCACCAAGGCGCTGTACAACCCGTTCAAGAACACCACTTCAGAGCTTGAGGAAAAGATCCAGGCAGTGCGCACCGGTGGCGAAGACGCCGGCAAGCTGGCCCAGGAAGTCAACAAGTACGTAGTGGAGCAGGCATGGTTCGCACCGCTGTTCCGGGTGAACCAGATGTACTACCACAACGACAAAGTGAGCGTGACCCCGCAGGTACAGCAGGCCGTTCCGTCCATCTACAACTACTCGCCTGCCAAGTAGGACCCCATGATCAAGTTCATTGCGAAAAGGCTGGGCAGCGGTCTGGTGGTGTTGTTCGTGGTCTCGGCACTCACCTTTACCCTGCTGTATACCTCCAGCGGCAGCATCGCCCGCAACATCCTGGGCGACCAGGCCACGCCTGAACAGGTTGCCCTGAAAGAACAGGAGCTGGGACTCGACCAGCCCCTCCTGACCCGGTACTTCGCCTGGCTGGCTGATGCCTTGAGCGGAAACCTTGGAGCTTCCTGGTTCACCTCGGAGCCGGTGGCCAACTCGTTGGCAACCCGGATTCCGGTAACCATGACCATGGTTTTCGCCGCAATGATCCTGATCGCCATCTGCGCAGCGCTGATCGGCGTTGCCGCAGCCGTCAAGCGCGGCTGGGTGGACAGGGTGGTCCAGGTGGGCGCCATTATCGGCGATTCCATCCCGGGGTACGTGATCGGCGTGTTCCTGGTGACCATCCTGGCCATCCAGCTGGGCTTCTTCCCGGCCACCAGCACCATTTCTCCCGGAGTAGGCCCGGAGGCCTGGGTCTACTCGATGACGCTTCCCGTCATCGCCCTGCTGATCAACGGCGTGACCGGCGGCGCCCAGCAGATCCGCAGCGCTGTCATCAAGCAGCTTGAGCGCGATTACGTCCGGACGCTGCGCAGCCGGGGCATCGGGGAGCGGGAAATCCTCTTCAAGCACGTACTGCGCAGCGCGGCCCCCGCGGGCCTGACCGTGCTCAGCCTGCAGCTGATCGGCATGCTGGGCGGTGTGGTGATCATCGAACAAATCTTCGCCCTGCCAGGAATGGGCCCCCTAGCCGTGGCCGCTACAAACCAGACAGACCTTCCCGTGGTCATGGGAGTGGTGATGTACACGGTGGTAGTGGTCATCGTGGTGAACCTCCTGGTGGACATTCTCAATGGTTGGCTCAACCCGAAAGTACGTGTGTCATGAGCGATTCGGTAGAAACAGCAGCTGTTGCCCTCCCCGCAGCGCCGGGACAGAGCGGCACCGTGGTCCGCTCCAGCGTTACCCGCCGCCTCCTCAAGAACCCCCTCGGCATCGCGTCCCTGGTCATTCTGGCAGGCATTGCGGGGCTGGCCATCCTCGCGCCGGTCGTGGCACCGTTCGACGAGAATTTCGCGAACATCACCAAGACGCTGGCTGCCCCCGACGCGGAGAACATCCTGGGCACGGACAGCGCCGGCCGCGACACCTGGAGCCGCCTGCTCTTCGGCGCCCAGCTGACACTTCTCTCGGCACTGCTGTGCGCTGGCGTTGCCATCGCCATCGGCCTTCCCGCCGGGCTGATCGCCGGGTACTACTCCGGCAAGTTCGAGGCTGTGTCGAACTGGGTGGTCAGCATCCTCATGAGCCTTCCCGGCCTGATTGTGCTGCTTACCATCCGTGCCGCTTTCGGGCCCTCGGTCTGGATTTCGATGATCGCGTTCGGCATCCTCATCAGCCCGTCATACTTCCGGCTGACCCGCACCGCGGTCCAGTCGGTCCGCAACGAGCTCTACGTAGATGCGGCGCGCGTTTCCGGCCTGTCGGACTGGAGCATCATCGCCCGCCACATCTTCTCCGTAGTGCGCGCCCCGATCATCATCCAGACCGCGGCGATCGCCGGTGTGGCCATCGCCATCCAGTCCGGACTGGAGTTCCTGGGCCTCGGCGACCCCACCAAGGCAACGTGGGGCGTCATGCTCTCCGAGGGCTTCAAGAACGTTTACCTGACGCCCACCCTGCTGATGTGGCCGGCACTGGCCATGGCGCTGACCATCGGCGGCCTGGTCCTGCTGGGCAACGCCGTGCGCGACGCCCTGGAAGACGGCGAAAAGATCAAGTACCGCAAGAAGCGCACCCCGGTCCGGGCTGCTTCATCGGAACGCACGACGGCGGGAGCCGCCACGGCGCGCCCGTCACGTAAGTCCGTGGCCGCCGTCGAGGCCGGGACGGAGCACCACCTGGTCAAGGTCACCCACCTTGGGGTTGGCTACCCCCAGGCGGACGGTTCCATCAAGAAGGTGGTGGACGACGTGTCGTTCCACGTGGACCGGGGCGAGATTCTTGGCATCGTGGGCGAATCCGGTTCGGGCAAGTCCCAGACGGCGTTCTCCATCCTCGGCCTGCTGCCGGACAACGCCCGCATCGTGGCGGGATCCATCCAGTTCGACGGCAACTACACTGTCGCTCCCGGTGAGGACCGCGTCAGCCAGGAACGGCTGTCCAAGCTGCGCGGCAAGCGGATCTCCTACATTCCGCAGGAGCCCATGAGCAACCTGGACCCTGCCTTCACCATCGGCTCCCAGCTGGTCACGCCCATGGTGCGGGTGCTCGGAATCTCCAAGGCAGAAGCCCGCACCCGGGCACTTAGGCTGCTCACCGACGTCGGAATCGCTAACCCGGAGCGCACCTTCGAGGCATATCCGCATGAGGTCTCCGGCGGCATGGCACAACGCGTGCTGATCGCCGGCGCCATCAGCTGCGAACCGGACCTGGTCATCGCGGACGAACCCACCACCGCCCTGGACGTCACCGTGCAGGCCGACGTGCTGGACCTGCTGCGGGAACTCCAGCAGCGCCTGAACATCGGCGTCATCCTGGTCACCCACAACTTCGGCGTCGTCGCCGACCTCTGCGACCGAGTGGTGGTTATGCAGAACGGCCGGCTCGTCGAAGAAGGAACCGTCCGCGAGATCCTCCGCAACCCGAAAGAGCAGTACACCCAGACCCTGCTGGGGTCGATGCTTGAAGGAAAGAAGCCAATGACCATGCTTGTCTCCCCGCCTGAGGGGCCCGTTGCCCACGAAACCGCCAGCCCGGGTGCGGCCGCCAGGGATTCAGACGCTGAGAAGGAGCCGGTCGCATGAGTGCCACCTCCAGCGCCCCGCTGCTGTCGGTGGAAGACCTCGTGGTCGAGTACCCCAGCAAGAGGTTCCGGGCCAAACCGTTCCGGGCACTGACGGACATCAACATCACCATCGGGCAAGGCGAAACCCTCGGACTGGTGGGGGAATCCGGCTCCGGCAAGACTACCTTGGGCCGCGCCGTCCTGGGCCTGGCACCGGTCACCGGCGGCAAAGTCGTCTTCGAGGGCAACGACATCAGTAACGCCACCCGCAAACAGCGCCGGACGCTGAGCCGGGACCTCCAGGTGGTCTTCCAGGACCCCTATACGTCTCTGAACCCGGCGCTGGAAATCGGCGACATCCTGGCTGAGCCCCTTGCCGTGCAGGGCATGGACGCCGGCGCGGCCAGGAAGCGTGTCGGGGAGCTGCTGGACCAGGTGGGCCTGCCGTCTGACGCCATCCACCGCCTGCCTCGTGAATTCAGCGGCGGGCAGCGCCAGCGCGTCGCCATTGCCCGGGCACTGGCACTGTCACCCAAGCTGATCGTCTGCGACGAGCCCGTCAGCGCCCTGGACCTTTCCACCCAGGCCCGTGTCCTGGACCTGTTCCTGCAGATCCAGCAGGAAACCGGCGTCTCCTACCTGTTCGTCTCCCACGACCTCGACGTCGTCCGGCACATCAGCCACCGCGTAGCGGTCATGTACCGCGGTGAAATTGTCGAGCAGGGACCGGCCGAGGTTGTCACCCGCGACCCTGAACACCCTTACACCCAGCGGCTCCTGCTGGCATCCCCGGTCCCGGATCCGGACCGGCAGGAACAACGGCGGGAGGACCGCCACCGGCTGCTGGAAGCCCAGCGCCAACAGACTGAACAGGCAGGGGCCGCGGCCTGACAGCCGCACCCACGCACACCCAAGGCCTGCAAGGGCCGGAACACCACGGAGGAACAAGTGGCCAAGATAGGCGTACAGGCGATGATGCTGAAGGACAGCTTCGCCGAAGTCGGAGCGTTCGAGACGCTCCGCAAGGTCAGCGCGATCGGATACAACGCGGTGGAGATTTCCCAGATCCCCATGACGCCGGAGAACGTTGATGAGCTCGACCGTTCCCGCTCGGAACTGGGCATGGACATTGCCGCTCTGTCGGTGGCCGTCGAAGGCCGCAAAGGCATGCCCGTGGAATCACTCGCGGACAACTTCGACAAGATCGTGGACGACGCGAAGCGCCTGGACACGTCCCTGCTGCGCATCGGAATGCTGCCGTTCGGGGCCATGAAGTCCCTGGACGCCGTGGTTGACTTCGCCAGGCAGGCCAACGGCTATGCGGAGCGGCTGCAGGAGCACGGCATCAGCCTTTATTACCACAACCACCACATCGAGTTTGCCAAGTTCGACGGCAAGTACATGCTGGACGTCATCGCGGACAACTCTCCGGCGATGGGCATGGAAATCGACGTGCACTGGGTCCAGCGGGGTGGCCTGGACCCGGTCCGGACCCTCAAGAAGTATGCCGGCCGTACCGCGATGGTGCATTTGAAGGACTACCGGATCGGCCAGATGCCGGAAGCCTCCTTCGGAATGCTGGAAGCGGGCGACTTCGGCGGATTCATGGCCGAGTTCAAGAACGTGGTCCAGTTCGCCGAGGTGGGCGAGGGCAACCTGGACTTCCCGTCCATCATTCCCGCCGCCCAGGCCGCGGGCGCGCAATACCTCCTGGTGGAGCAGGACGAACTCTACGGACGCACCGTGTGGGATGCGCTGCAGACCTCCTACGACAACCTGGTAGCCATGGGCCACGGCGACCTTTTTTAGACTTCATTCAGATACGGAGAACCCATTCATGAGCAGCAAAGTACGCCTTGGCATCATAGGCTTTGGCCAGCAGGGCGGTGCCTACGCCAGGTTCATCAAGGACGGCCTGGTCCCGAACATGGAAATCGGCGCCATCTGTGACACCGATCCGGCAAAGAAGGAACTGGCGGCCTCACAGTACCCGGATGCGCCGTTCTACGACGACTACATCACGATGCTCGAAGGCGGCGACGTCGACGCAATTGTCACCTGCGTCCCGCACTACCTCCATCCCGGGATGGGCATCGAGTCACTCAAGCGCGATATCCACGCGCTCGTTGAGAAGCCGGCCGGCGTCTACACCCGGCAGGTCCAGGAATTGAACGAGTTCGCGGCGTCCAAGCCAGGGCTGTCCTTCGGCATCATGTTCAACCAGCGCAACAACCCGCTGTACAAAAAGCTCAAGGAGATCGTCGACAACGGGGAGATCGGCAGCATCCGCCGGACCAACTGGATCATCACCAACTGGTGGCGGCCGCAGGGCTACTACAACTCCAGCGAGTGGCGCGCCACCTGGGGCGGAGAAGGCGGCGGCGTCCTGGTCAACCAGGCCCCGCACCAGCTCGACCTTTGGCAGTGGATCTGCGGCGTTCCAAAGTCCGTGTACTCCAAGGTGGCGTACGGCTTCCGGCGCGATATCGCCGTCGAGGACGAAGTCACCGCAGTGGTGGATTATGGCGACGGCGCAACGGGCGTTTTCGTGACCGCCACCCACGACATCGTGGGAACCGACAGGTTCGAGATTCTTGGTGACCAGGGCAAGATCGTCGTCGAGAACAGCCAGACCGCAACCGTGACGCGGCTGGTCAAGCCGGAGCGCGAACTCAGTGACGCCATGGGCATGGACGATATCCGCAAGCTTTTCATGGGCCAGCTGAACCGCGAGGAGTTCTGCAGCACGGAAGTCATCGAATTCGAGTCCGCCTGGGGCAGCCAGCACGCGGGTGTCCTGGAGAACTTCGCCGCCAACATCCTGGACGGCACGCCGCTGCTGGCACCCGGCTCGGACGGCATCAATGGGGTCCGCCTGGCCAACGCCATCCACCTCTCCAGCTGGACCGGCAAGGAGGTTCCGCTGGACTTCGACGAAGAGGAGTACCTGCAGGAACTGAACAAGCGCATCTCGGAGGAAGGCAAGTTCCCCGAGCGCACGTAGGCTCGGGACCAGGACAGGCCGGTTGCCGCGACAACGTTGGCAACCGGCCTGTTTTAGTTGCCAAACCGGACTAGGATGAAGCAGTGACTGACGCGTCGATCTCCGAAGCAGCAACTGTCCCTGCCAAACGTGGCCGCGGGGAGAAGTCCAACGCCACCATCTACGACATCGCCAAGCTTGCCGGTGTCAACCCCTCCACCGTGTCGCGGGCACTCACCAAGCCCGGGAGGGTCAGCGCGAAGACCCAGAAGATCATCGAGGATGCCGCCGCGCAACTGAACTACCAGGTGAACCCGTTCGCGCGTGCGCTTCCCACGGGGAGGACACAGACCATCGGCCTGATCGTCGCCGATATCACCAACCCCACGTTCTTCGACATCATCCGGGGTGCCGAGACCACCGGGGCAGCCCGCGATTACACCTTGGTTCTTGCCGAGTCCGCCGAGTCGCCGGAGACAGAGGTCACCGCGGCGCGCCGCCTGCTGAGCACGGTGGACGGCCTCATCCTGGCCAGCCCCCGCATGGATGACGACCAGATCCGGGCCCTGGCCGCCGACAAACCGGTAGCGGTTATCAACCGACAAATCGACGGCGTTCCCTGCGTGGTTCCGGACGTCAATAAGGGCATCAGCCAGGCCGTCCGCAGCCTGGCCGCCAACGGACACAAGCAGCTCGCCTACGTAGCCGGGCCGCCGCAGTCCTGGATGACAGCCCGCCGCTGGGAGGGCGTCAGAGCGGCCTGCGAGTGGTCCAAGCTGGACGCCGTGCGCCTGGAATCCACCAAGCCAACCGTCGACGGCGGCCGGCAGGTTGCGCGCGACGTCCTGAAAAGCGGTGCGACGGCGGTGATCACCTACAACGACCTCCTCGCCATCGGCCTGATGCAGGAGCTCCAGGCCGGAGGCATGCGGGTCCCGGACCAGATCAGCATCGTGGGCTTCGACGACATCTTCGGTGCTGATTTCACCACGCCTGCCCTGACTACCGTGCGCTCACCCCTCCGGGAATGCGGGACAACGGCGGTAACCATCCTGCTGGACGTCCTGCTCGGGCACGAGGCTCCGGAAGGTGCCGTCACGGTGGAAACGGAGCTGGTGGTACGAGGCTCAAGCGGACGGCTGCTGGACTAGCCGGAAAACCCACCACAACGGTCGTTGCAAAAAGTTGGCAATATTTGGCAACCGGTTGACAAAACTATGGACTGCCGCACAAGATTGACCTATGTCACAGTCCCTCGCAGCCCACCCCGACCGGCTCCTGCCCGCAGATCCCGGGACGCGCAGCATCGCGCGCTCCTTGCTGGAGCGCGTCCAGGACCTGCCCATCATTTCCCCGCACGGCCACGTTGACGGCGCCGTCATCGAACAGAACACGCCGTTCCCGGACCCCGCAGCCCTCCTGGTCAGCCCGGACCACTACGTCACCCGCCTGATCCATGCCAGCGGCGTTCCGATGGACCGGCTGCGGGACGGAGCCGCGTCGGCGCCGGCATCACGGGAGGTCTGGCGGACGTTCGTGGATTCCTGGCCGCTGTTCGAGGGCACTGCCTCCGGATACTGGCTGCGCACACAGTTCGATTCTGTCTTCAGGCTCGGCGCGGACCTGGGAGACATGTCCGCCGATGCCAGCTATGACGCCATCGCCGCAAAGCTGCAGGAACCCGGCTTCCGTCCCCGGCAGCTCTTCAAGGATTTCAACATCGAAGTCCTGGCCACCACGGACGATCCCCTCGACAACCTCGCCAGCCACAAGGCACTGACGCAGGATCCGACATTCAACGGACGCGTCCTGCCGACGTTCCGTCCGGACGCCTACCTCAATCTGGCGCACCCCAGCTGGAGCGCCAACGTGGACCGGCTGATCGAAACGGCCGGCGGGGGAGCCACGGGCTACGCCGGCTACATTGCGGCCCTGGAGAACCGCCGCCGCTACTTCGTGGAGCACGGCGCCGTCTCCGCGGACCACGGCGTCCGCACCCCCGCCACGCTCAAGCTGGACACTGCCGGAGCGGAAGCGCTCTTCGAGCGGGCACGTGCAGGCAGGGCAACTGCCCAGGACCGGGACGCCTTCGAGGCCCACATGATGTACCAGATGGCCCGGATGTCCGTGGAGGACGGGCTGGTCATGACCATCCACCCGGGGTCATACCGGAACCACCACGAACCAACGTTCAACGCCTTTGGTGCCGACACCGGACACGACATCCCCTTCGCCGTGAATTACACCGAGGCCGTCCGTCCGCTGCTGCAGGACTTTGGCACCGCCAAGGACTTCCACCTGGTCCTCTTCACCCTGGACGAGACCGTGTTCTCCCGGGAACTCGCCCCGCTGGCCGGCTTCTATCCCTCCGTGTACCTTGGTGCACCGTGGTGGTTCCTGGACGCACCGGACGCCATGCTGCGTTTCCGCTCCGCCGTCACCGAGACCGCCGGTTTCTCCCGTTCGTCGGGCTTCATCGACGACACGCGGGCGTTTTGCTCCATCCCCGCACGGCACGACGCCTCACGCAGGATCGAAGCATCCTTCCTTGCCCGCCTTGTGGCCGAGCACCGCATCAGTGAAGACCGCGCACACGAGCTGATCCTCGACGTCGTTGATTCATCGCCGCGACGGGTTTTCAAGCTGTGACCGCCGGACTGCGCCCCGTGGCGGGCCCCTCCGCGGTCCAGGAACTTCCGCCCTTGGACCGGAAGCTTTTTCCCTACCCCAAGCCACCTGTCCGGATAGTCCACCTCGGGCTCGGCGCTTTCCACCGGTCCCACCAGGCCTGGTACACCCAGCAGGCTTCCGACGCCGACCAGTGGGGAATCGCCGCCTTCACCGGCCGCCGGCCCGACGCTGCACTCGCCCTGGAAGCGCAGGGCGGTCTGTTCACCGTCGTCGAGCGTGGTGACAGCGGTGACTCGTTCTCCGTTGTGGGGAGCATTGTCGAAGCCGCGGACGGCGGCAATCTTGGGCGTTTGACCGAACTTCTGGCCGCGCCGGAGACTGCCGTAGTGACGCTTACCATCACGGAGGCTGCGTATGGACTTGGCGCCGAAGACCTCCCGCTGCTGGCCGCCGGAGGGGACCCCACGACGCCGATGGGCCGCCTGGTCGCCGGCCTGGCCGCCCGCAGGGACGCGGGCGGAGGTCGCCTCGCCGTGGTCAGTTGCGACAACCTTTCGGAGAATGGAACAGTCGCCCGTAATGGCGTGTTGGGACTTGCCGGAAAGCTCGACGCCAACCTGGCTGCATGGATCGGGGCAAACGTCAGCTTCGTGAGTACGTCCGTCGACCGGATTACTCCGCGGACTACCCGGGAAGACATTGCCCTGGTAGGGGAGAGGTGCGGATACCGCGACGGTTCGCCCGTGGTCACCGAGCCGTTCCACAACTGGATCCTGAGCGGCGGGTTTCCCGCCGGCCGCCCGCGCTGGGAAGACGCCGGAGCGGTCTTCGTTGACGACATCGAGCCCTACGAGAACCGCAAGCTGTGGCTGCTCAACGGAGCCCACTCCATCCTCGCCTACGGTGGGCAGCTGCGCGGCCATGCCACCGTGGCGGAAGCCCTGGCTGACAAGGTGTGCCGGCAGGCTGTGGAGCGGTTCTGGGATGAGGCGGAAGCCAACCTTCCCGCCACCGGCCTGGAGCTTTCCGCCTACCGGTCCGCGCTCCTGGCGCGGTTCGGCAACGCCCGGATTGCGCACCACCTGGCGCAGATAGCCATGGACGGCAGCACCAAGCTGCGGATGCGTGCAGTGCCTGTCCTGAAGGCGGAACGGGATGCCGGCCGGACCGGTGCCGGTGCGGCGCTCATGATCGCTGCCTGGATGGACTTCACGGCCTCAGGCGTAACCATCAACGATCCCCTGGCGGACGGTGTGACCGCCGCCAACAAGCTCAGCGGAACCGCACGCACCCACGCGCTGTTGGAGCTGGTGGATGCCGTACTGGCGGGAGACCACGCTGTGGTGGAGCTGGTGGCGTCCCTTGCGGGCAGCTTTGCGCGGTAGCCCGCCGCGGAATAAGCCAACCCCAGGGCTGCCCGGTCCCTGCCCCGCAGGAGCCGGGCAGCTCCTTTTGCTGAAGTTTCACCACAAAAGTGGCAACCGCTTGCCAAATGTTTGCCACACGGCTAGGATTACAACATACGACCCGCAGGCATTCCGGCGCGCAGCACTGCCGCCCTAGCCGAAAATCCCCAACATCTTTCCGTCAGCCTGCGGGCCGGCACCGGGTAAAGGAGCCCAATATGAAAAAGCTGAGCAAGCTGAGCATCGTCGGCTATGGCGCCGGCGACGCCGCCAACAACCTGGCCTTCACCACCGCCACCATGTTCCTGCTGGTCTATTACACGGACGTCGCCGGCATCTCTGCCGCCGCCGCCGGGACGCTGCTTTTGGTGGTCCGTGTTTTTGATGCGTTCGCCGACGTCTTCGCCGGCCGGGTGGTGGACCGGACGTTCAGCAAGCGGTTTGGCAAGTTCCGGCCGTTCATCATGTTCGGGTCCATCCCCTTGCTCCTGCTGAGCGTTGCCACATTCTCGGTGCCGCAGCTCGGCGAATCCGGCACCCTGCTGTACGCCTACGTCACCTACGCAGCACTTGGCCTGGCTTACAGCCTGGTCAACATTCCGTACGGCTCCTTGGCCGGGGCCATGACGCAGGACCCGGGCGAGCGCGCCAAGCTGGGTTCGGCCCGCATGGTGGGCGCCGCACTGGTGGGCTCCTCACTGGGCATCTTCGTGGCCCCGCTGGTAAAGCCCGGTGCTGACCTGCAAGCCACGTTTACGGGCATCACCATCGCATTCGTGGTCATCGGCGCAACCCTGTACTTCTTCACCGTCCTCACGGCCAAGGAACGCGTCCACCGGGCAGTACCCAACGTGACGCTCAAGCAGAGCATGGAAACGCTGAAGAGCAACAAGCCGCTGATGATGCTGTGCCTGAGCTCCTTCCTTTTCCTGTCCGGCTACCTGGCCCTGACCTCCGTCCAGCTGTACTACCTGCGCGACGTGCTGGGAAGGCTGGACCTCTACCCCGTCCTGTCCATCCTGCAACTGGTAATGACTTTCGTGCTGGCCGCCTTCATGCCCCGGCTGGTGCGCGCCGTAGGGAAAAAGAACGTCTACGTCTACTCCGCGGCCGTCTCCGTGGTGGGCGGTGTGATCGTTTTCCTTGCGCCCTCCAACCAGACGTGGATTGGTTTCAGCGGCCTGGTGGTCAGCCTGCTGGGTGTTCTGGCTGTCAACATCGTGGTGTGGGCCCTGGAAGCGGACACCGTGGAGTACGGCGAGTGGAAGACCGGCGTCCGGACCGAGGGCATCACTTACGCCCTCTTCTCCTTTACCCGGAAGACCGGGCAGGCCGTGGGCGGAGCGCTCGCTGCCTACGCCCTGGCCCTGGGCGGCTATAAATCAGGTGCCGCCCAGACTTCTGAAGCCATCGTGGGAATCCAGGTTGCGGCGGGTGCCATTCCCGCCGTCCTCACCGTCCTGGCCCTGCTGGTCATGTCCAAGTACAAGTTGACGGACGCCTTGCATGCCGAAATCCTCTCTGACATCCGTGCCCGCCGGTCAAGTGCCGGAACTGGCGCCAGTGACGCTGCCCTCGGTGATGAAGGTTTTCCCGACGGCGTGACGTCCCGTGAGGAAGTCGCCGCGCCGTCCTTCACCTCCTCCAAGTAAGCCCCAAGCCAAGCAAGTCCAGCCCAGCCCTGAAAGGACCAGCTGTGAAAATCATTGCCGCCGACGTCTTCGTGACCAGCCCCTCCCGGAACTTCGTGACCCTGCGGATCACCACCGAGGACGGTGTGACCGGCATCGGCGACGCCACCCTCAACGGCCGGGAGCTCGCCGTCGCCGCGTACTTGAAGGAGCACGTTGCGCAGCTGCTGATCGGCAAGGACCCGCACCGGATCGAGGACACCTGGCAGTTCCTTTACCGCAGCTCTTACTGGCGCCGCGGGCCCGTGACCATGGCCGCGATCGCCGCGGTAGACATGGCGCTGTGGGATATCAAGGGCAAGCTGGCCGGCATGCCGGTCTACCAGTTGCTGGGCGGGGCGTCCCGGACCGGGCTCCGCGCCTACGGCCACGCGTCAGGCTCGGACATCCCGTCCCTCTTCGACTCCGTGCGTGAACACCTGGAACTTGGCTACAAGTCCATCCGGATCCAGACCGCCGTTCCCGGGATCAAGGCCGTGTACGGTGTCGCGGCGCAGGCGCAGGCGTCGGGGGAGCGGTATGACTATGAGCCGGCTGGCCGGGGCACCTTCCCGCTGGAGGAGGACTGGGACACCCGCGCCTACCTCCGCCACCTGCCCACCGTGTTCGAGGCGGTGCGGAACGAGTTCGGCCCGGAAATCCCGCTGCTGCATGACGGCCACCACCGGATGACACCGATCCAGGCCGCCAAGCTGGGTAAGGCGCTGGAGCCCTATGACCTGTTCTGGCTGGAGGACTGCACCCCGGCCGAGAACCAGGAGGGCCTCCGCCTGGTCCGCCAGCACACCACCACGCCGTTGGCCATCGGGGAAATTTTCAACACCGTGTGGGACTACCAGACGCTGATCAAGGAACAGCTGATCGACTACGTGCGGGCCGCGTCCACCCACTTCGGCGGGATCAGCCCGTTGAAGAAGGTCATGGACTTCGCCGCGCAGTACCAGATCAAGTCCGGCTTCCACGGCCCCACCGACATTTCCCCGGTCGGGTTCGCCGCGCAGCTGCACGTGGGCCTGGCCATCCACAACTACGGCATCCAGGAATACATGCAGCACTCGGACAAGACCAACGAGGTCTTCCAGCAGTCCATGACCTTCAAGGACGGCTACCTGCACCCGGGCGACAACCCCGGCATCGGCGTCGAATTCAACGAAGAAGCCGCCGCTGCGTACCCGTACCAGCAGGCCTACCTGCCCTACAACCGACTCATCGACGGAACGGTCCACGACTGGTGAACACTCTCAAACCAGCAGCAACGGGCCCTGAACTGGCCGGTGCCGCCAAGCTCCGCGTCGTTGTCATGGGCGTGTCCGGGTGCGGCAAAACCACCATCGGCGACCTCGTGGCACGCGAACTCGGCGTCCCGTTCCTCGACGGTGATTCGCTCCACCCGGTGGAGAACGTTGCCAAAATGGCGGCCGGCACACCCCTCACGGACGATGACCGCTGGCCCTGGCTCGCCACCGTGGGCTCCGAGTTGGCCAACGCCGGAGACGGCGGGCTGGTGCTCGCCTGCTCCGCGCTGCGGCGAAGCTACCGTGACGCCATTCGCGCCAAGGCGCCTGACACCGTCTTCCTGCACCTGCACGGCAGCAGGGAAGTCCTCAGCCAGCGCCTCGAAGGCCGGACCGGGCACTTCATGCCCACCACCCTCCTCGACTCCCAACTCGCCACCCTCGAACCGCTCCAGGCCGACGAAGCAGGGTTCGTCGTCGACATCGCCGCCCCTGTTGACGAAGTGGTGGCCTCGGCACTGGCGAACCTTGCCGCCGTCGTCCGTCCCGCCCCTGCCGGGACCGGCACCCGGCCGCGGCAGCCCGGCGTGGACCTGGCGGCACCGCCGTTCAACCTCGACGGCGAGGCCATCGCCTGGGTGGAAGGCACCATTGGTGCCATGAGCCTTGAGGAGAAGATTGGGCAGCTGTTCATCAACCACAACAACAGCTATTCACCGGAGTACCTCGACGGCGTGCTGGACACCTACCACGTGGGAGGCATGCGATACCGTCCAGGTCCCTCCGCTGCCGTGCAGGAACACATCCGGTACGCGCAGTCCAGGTCCCGGATTCCGCTGCTGGTTGCATCCAACCCGGAGATGGGAGGTGCTGGAAGCTGCGACGACGGGACGTTCGTCTCCACCCACCTGCAGGCGGGGTCGCACCCGGACAAGGGCATTGCCCGGCAGATGGGCCAGGTGGCCGGGGTTGAAACCGCCGCCCTTGGCTGCAACTGGGCATTCGCGCCGATCGTGGACATCCACTACAACTGGCGGAACACAGTGGTTTCAACGCGTTCGTTCGGCAACACCCCGGACGTCGTGGTGGAGCGGGCCAAGGAGTACTTCGACGGGATCAGTGAATCGCCCACTGTCTGCGCCATGAAGCACTTCCCGGGCGACGGTGTTGATGAACGGGACCAGCATGTGGTGACGTCCTACAACACCTTCGGCTACGAGGAGTGGAACCGGACCTACGGGCATGTGTACCGCGAGATGATCTCCCACGGGGTGCAGTCCATCATGGTGGGGCACATCGGCGCACCGGAACTGTCCCGGCACTTCAGGCCAGGCATCGAGGACAAGGACATCCTGCCCGCCACGCTCTCACCTGAGCTGTTGCAGGACCTGCTCCGCGGTGAACTTGGCTTCAACGGGCTGATCCTCACCGACGCATCGCTCATGGTGGGCCTCACCCAGGCGATGAAGCGCAAGGACCTGGTGCCTGCCACCATCGCCGCCGGCTGCGACATGTTCCTGTTCTTCCGCAACCCCGCGGAGGACTTCCAGTACATGCTGGAAGGGTACAAGTCCGGCGTCGTTACCGAGGAGCGGCTGCATGATGCCCTGCGGCGGATCCTTGGGCTGAAGGCTTCGCTGGGGCTGCACCGGAAGGCGGTGGAGGAACTGGTGCCGCCGGCTGAGGGGCTCTCCGCCATTGGCAGTGCTGCGCACCGGGCCATTGCGGCCGAGGTCGCGGACAAGACGGTAACGCTGGTCAAGGATACAGCGGGGAATCTTCCGATCACTCCCGAAACCCACCCGCGGATTCGCCTGTACGGCATTTCCGGCGGCTCGGACTTTACCCGGGCCGACCCGCTGGCCTACCTGGACACTGTCAAGGAGGAACTCGAAGCCGCCGGCTTCGAAGTGCACGTCTTCCGGACTGCCGAACAGCGCGAAGCTGCGGGGGAGGCGGGAGTGAACTTCATGACCGTCCTGTCGGAGGAAGCCACGGCGGACTACCCGGAGAAGTACGACGCCGCCTTCGTTTTCGCCAACGTCAAGGGGTTTGCCCAGGAGGCAGCCATTCGCATCAAATGGTCCGCCCCCATGGCCGCCGAGATTCCCTGGTACGTCACGGAAGTGCCCACAGTGTTCGTTTCGCTCAACCAGCCGAACCACCTGATCGATGTTCCCATGGTGAAGACGGCCATCCATGCCCATGCCGGGACGCGCGAGGCCATCCGGGCAGCCATCGACAAGATCCAGGGCAAGACGGCGTTCCAGGGCACGTTCAACGAAAACGTGTTCTGCGGTTCCTTCGACACCCGGCTCTAAAGCGCCAGGCAACCGAGCCGACGAAGCAGAAGGCCCCTCTTCCGGTACAGGAAGAGGGGCCTTCTTATTGGCGGTGACGGTGGGATTTGAACCCACGTTGGCTTTTACACCAAACAACATTTCGAGTGTTGCACCTTCGGCCGCTCGGACACGTCACCAACCTCAATAGGGTACCGGAGCGAGGCGCACATCCCCAAAACGGGGGCGGGAACCAGCTGACTCCAGGGCCGGAAAATGTCGTACCAATCCTGCCAGGCTTTGAGTATGAACACGGAAGCGGTCACGGACGCGGGCGGTGGTGGCGGTATTGCTGCTGCTGTGGCGTTGGTGGCTGGTTTTGTTGAAGGGGTTGCTGGCGTTGTTGCCGGTGGTCCGGGCGCGGTTTCCGATGATGTAGCCGCTGATGGTGTTGATCCGTTGCGGCGGTACGCCGGCGACTGTTTGGACGGGTTGGCGCTGATTGCCAGGATCGAGGCTGCGGCCGCCGCGGTGAAGGTGCGGTTGGTGGCCGGGTACGCGGAGGCTGCCGCTGCCTTGGAGGAACCGGCCTGCAGTTCCCAGTGGGCTGCCGGGCAGCAGATGGCTGTGGTCGCGGAGGTCGCCTGCGTCCTGACGATCGGGGAGCCGGGGCGGGTGCGCTGGTCGGTGCGGCGCGTGCGTTGACCGGCTCGTTGCCGGCGGCTTTGGATGCGTTGCAGGCCGGGGCGGTGTCGTGGCAGAACGCCCAGGTCCTGGTGGACGAGGCCACGGGCCTGGACGCTGCGGGTTTGGCGGCCCTGGAGGCACGCTTCCTGTGCGTGGATGGACTTGGCACGGGCCTTGACGGGGCCGGCGCTGGGGGTGTTGCGGGGGAGTTGCCGCCGGCGCGGTTGCGGCGGAAGGTGCGGTCGTGGCGGGAACGCCACCATCCCGAATCGATCGGGACCCGTCACGCCAAGGCGGTGGCGGGCCGGCGGATGGAATACTCACCGGACCGGGACGCGATGGGCTGGGTCTCGCTGTTCCTGCCCGCCGACAAAGCCAACGCCGTGTGGAACCGGACCAGGGCCCTGGCCCGCGGACTGCAGGGCCCGCACGAGGCCCGCACCCTTTCCCAGTTGATGGCTGATCTCGGTGCCGCCGCGCTCCTTGGTGCGCCGGACCGCGCCGGCACCGGCCCGGCGGGCGGCCCGGTGGTGGTGCCGTCCCCGCAGGCGCAGGTGCTGGTGACTGTCCCGGTGTTCTCCCTGCTCGGGCTCACGGATGAACCCGCGGTCCTGGACGGCCAGGGCCCGGTCCCGGCGTCGATGGCGAGGAAGCTCGTTGCCGAGGGGGCGGGATGGTTTTACCGGGTGCTGGTGGATCCGCGGGACGGGGCCCCGTTGGAGATCGGCCGGACCAGTTACCGGTTGACGAAGGCGATGCGGAACTGGCTTCGGCTCAGGGACGGCAAGTGCCCGTTCCCGGGGTGCAGCAACTCCTCGCCGGACAACGAAGCCGACCACCTGCTCGCCTGGCACCACGGCGGCGCCACCGGAATCACCAACCTCGGACAGCCCTTCCCCAGGCACCACCGGATGAAACACACCAGCCGCTGGAAACCCACCCCGGCAACAAAAAACCAACCACCCGGCTGGACCTACCCGCCGGCCGGCACTACAAGAGCGAACACCAGGACTGGGAACCACCACACTGGCCGCCGGGATTTATGTCTGGCGAACTTCCGGGGGACCGAAGCCTGCTTGAACTGACCCTTGTGAGGTGCCTGTCTTAGCCACTGAGCGGGACTGGTAGTGCTGTCACCCGCCGTCGGACTTTCCCATGGGCACCAGTCCAGCTAGATTCGTCAGCAAGATGACGAATTCACAAAAGCCCGTCCACGCGACCGCCTACTGGACCACTGCACGGGAACATGGCGAGCTCCGGTCCGAGGACATCCCGGCGCCGGGCCCCGGCGAAGCCCTTGTCCGCGCCCTCTACTCCGGCATCAGTAAAGGCACGGAGATGGTAGTCCACAGCGGCGCCGTCCCGCCGCGGGTCGCCGAGGAGATGCGGGCACCCCACCAGGAGGGGCAGTTCCCGGGACCGGTGAAGTACGGATACCTGTCGGTGGGTGTGGTGGAGGAAGGCCCGGACGAGTGGAAGGGCCAGCGGGTTTTCTGCCTGAACCCGCATCAGGACCGCTACGTGCTTCCAGTCGCCGAGCTGACAAGGATTCCCGACGACGTCCCTTCACAACGCGCGGTCCTCACCGGAACCGTGGAAACCGCTGTCAACGCACTATGGGAGGCCGGACCCCGACTGGGGGACCGGGTTGCGGTGGTGGGTGCAGGCCTGGTAGGCGGCATGGTGGCCACGCTCCTGCGCACATTCCCACTCTCCCGACTCCAGCTGGTTGACCTGAACCCTGGCCGGAAACAGCTGGCGGACACCCTGGGCGTTGACTTCGCCCACCCGGATGCCGCCCTGGCCGACTGTGACATCGTGTTCCACTGCTCCGCATCGCAGGAAGGCCTGGAGCGGAGCCTCCAGCTGGTTGGCGACGAAGGGGACGTCATTGAGATGTCCTGGTACGCCAACCGGGAAGTCACCCTGCCCCTCGGCGAAGACTTCCACGCGAGGCGCCTGTCCATCAGGGCCAGCCAGGTGGGCGTCGTGGCCCGTGCCCGCCGCCACCGCCGTACCAGCGCGGACCGCCTGCAGCTTGCCGTGTCCCTCCTGAAAGATCCGGTGTTCGATGCATTCCTCACCGGTTCGTCGCCGTTCGCTGACCTGCCGGACGTGGTGCAGGGCCTCGCCCACGGCACCCTCGAGGCCCTGTGCCACGTCATCGAGTACCGCCAGGACACCGGGGAACTGCAGGAATCAGCTCCCATCAACTCCACAGACCAGAGGTAACGCATGTTCAGCCTGACCGTCCGCCGCCACTTCATGATCGCCCACAGCCTGCCGCGGGAATCGTTCGGCCCGGCCCAGGCCCTGCACGGGGCCACGTTCGTCGCGGAGGTGGCATTCCGCCGTCGTGCCCTGAACGATGACGCGATCGTCCTGGACATCGGCGCCGCCGGAACAGTGATCGAGGACGTCCTGGCGGGGTTGAACTACCGCAACCTGGACGAGCACGCCGACTTCGCAGGCAAGCTCAGTACCACCGAAGCGCTTGCCCAGTACATCGCGCACGCGGTTGCAGACAAGATCAAGGACCACGACGACGGCCGTCACCTTGACGGCATCGACGTCACCCTGCGCGAAAATCCGGACGCCTGGGCCACCTACTCCCTGGACCTGGCCGGCTAGATCCATGCTCCCCATCCGCCTGCTGGTTCCCGCAAACATCCGCCATCACTCCGGCGGCAACGCGTACAACGCCCGGCTGGTCCGCGGGATGACGGACCTCGGGGCCGATGTTGAGGTGGTGCCCGTTGAAGGGTCCTGGCCGGAAGCCTCAGCAAAAGACCGACGCCGGTTCGGAAGCCTTCTGGGAGCCTGGGAACAGGAGGCGGAGCGGAAGCCGGCCCTGGTCATCGTGGACGGCCTGGTAGCCGTAGGTGCCCCCGACGAGCTGGAGTACGCGGCCAAGGCGGGGCGCAAAGCCTGGGTGCTGGCGCATATGACGGTTGATAAAACGGAGGATCCCCGGCCACTTGATCGTGAAGCCCGGGCCATGCGGGCAGCTGCCGGCATCATCTCCACCAGCACCAGCACGGCGGCAACCCTGCAGGCGCGGCACGGGATGTCCCGCATCCACGTGGCACTTCCCGGCGTCGATTCGGCGCCGGTGGCGTCCGGATCCCGGCCGCCCCGCCTCATTGTCATGGCGGCGCACCTGCCCAACAAGGACCAGCTGCTCACGGTGGAAGCCCTGACACTGGTCAAGGACCTGGAGTGGTCGGCCGCCCTGGTGGGATCGGACCAGGCGGACCCGGACTATGCGGCAAACGTGCGCGCCTCCGTTGCCGCCCACGGGCTGGACAGCCGGATCCGCCTTACGGGCGAACTTCTCGGGAGCGCTCTGGATCGTGAGTGGGACGCCGCCGACCTGAGCCTGCTGGTATCCCGCGTCGAGGCATTCGGCATGGTGGTCACGGAGTCGCTGGCCCGGGGCATCCCGGTAGTGGTACGCCAGGGGACAGGGGCTGTGGAAGCGCTGGGGCTGGCGCAACTTGTTAAGGACGACGGCGGCGCCCGGCTTCCCGGGACGGCGGTGCCGCTTGCGCCCGGGGACCAGGAAAATCCCGCCAGGCTCGCCGGCGTACTGCGTCGCTGGCTGGAGGATCCGGAAACCAGAAACGAATGGCGTGCAGCCGCACTGGCGGCCCGGGACCGCCTACCGGGTTGGGACCAGACGGCCGGCACCGTGCTGGACGCGTTGGCGAATCGGGAAATGGAGCCCACCTAGGGAACGTCCCGCTATAAACGGCTCCGGTGCCCCGCGAAGAAGTCGCGGAGCAGTGCCCCGCACTCCGCTTCCCGCACACCGGGGTAGACCTCCACCCAATGGTTCAGCCGGCGCTCGCGGAGGACATCGAACACGGAACCCGCGGCGCCGGCCTTCTCATCCCAGGCGCCGAAGACCACGCGCGGAATCCGGGCCAGGACGATTGCGCCCGCGCACATGGCGCACGGTTCCAGGGTGACCACCAGCGTGCAGTCGGACAGCCGCCAGCCGTCGGCCGTCCCGCCCTCGAGCGCCGCAAGTTCCCGCAACCGCTCCGCAGCCCGTCGGATGGCCACCACCTCCGCGTGGGCTGTGGGGTCGCCAAGCTCCTCCCGCTGGTTGCGCCCGGAACCCAGCACGGCGCCGTCGGGCCCCAGCACCACGGCGCCAATCGGCACGTCCGCGGTGTCCAGGGCGCGGCGGGCCTCTGCGAGGGCGAGACCCATCCACGTGTCGTGTTTCCCAGCGGAGACCATGGCTCAATGATAGTTTCGAAGGATACCCAGGGCCCGTGACGCAACTTGCTGGGAGGCAGAATGAGCACCGTCCGAGACCGCGTGGACAAGTGGTTCAAACCCTATGCCGCCCTCTGGCTGACCATGATCATCGGCGGCGCCCTGGTGCTCGCCATGGCACTGCTGGGCGCCGAAGTGTATTCGGACGTGGTGGATGAGGAAGGCTTGGCAAGCCTGGACATTCCCGCCCTCGATTATTTCCAGTCCTTGCGGAACCCGGAAACGGACGCCTTCGTCACCGGCTTCACCAACATTGGCGGCGGAATCGGGATGCCCATCCTCGCGAGTATCCTGACCGCGTGGCTGACGTTCCTGAGCAGGTCGTGGCGGCCCGTCATCCTGGTTGGCGGCGCCGCCGCCGTGTCCACCACGGCCACCACGCTGAGCAAGCGGTTGGTCGGCCGGTCCCGCCCCGACCATTCGGAGGCAGTGCCGCCCTATGAAACCTCGCCGTCCTTCCCCAGCGGCCACACCCTGAACACCACGGTGGTGATCGGTGTGCTGCTGTATATCCTGTGCCTCCAGTTCTACAAACTTTGGGTACGCATCACGGCCATCACGGCGGGCGTGATCTTTATCATCGCCATGGGCTTGAGCCGGGTGTTCCTGGGGCACCACTGGCTGACGGATGTGATGGCCGGCTGGCTGCTGGGCCTGGCCTGGGTGGCGATGGTGATCCTTGCCCACCGGCTGTTCCATCTGACCAGGCGGAAGGAACACGCCGGACCGGCACCAGATTTCGAGCATCCCGTGGTGCGCGACGTGGTGGCCGAGGCCATGCATCACGACGGCCACGGCGGGCGCGGGACCGATAACGCCGGGTGATAGTTTTGACGAATGCGAACTCTCGTTGTGGACCACCCGCTCGTCGCCCATAAGCTCACCGTCCTGCGGGACAAGAACACCCCGTCTCCGGTGTTCCGGCAGCTGACCGAAGAACTGGTGACCCTCCTGGCCTACGAGGCAACCCGCGAGGTCCGCACCGAACCCGTCACCATCGAGACTCCGGTCAGCACCACCGTGGGTACCGCGTTCACCAAACCCACCCCCCTGGTTGTCCCCATCCTTCGCGCCGGCCTGGGAATGCTCGAGGGCATGACCAAGCTGGTCCCCACCGCCGAAGTGGGATTCCTGGGCATGGCCCGGGACGAGGAAACCCTGGACATCATCACCTATGCCGAACGTCTCCCGGAGGATCTCACCGACCGGCAGATCTTCGTCCTGGACCCGATGCTAGCCACTGGCGGAACCCTGCGGGAAGCCATCAAGTTCCTGTTCAAGCGCGGCGCCTCGGACGTCACGTGCATCTGCCTGTTGGCCGCACCCGAAGGCCTTGCCAAGCTGGAGGAGGAACTCTCGGACGCTAACGTGACCATCGTCCTGGCCTCCATCGACGAGAAGCTGAACAGCAAGTCCTACATTGTCCCGGGACTCGGGGACGCGGGCGACCGCCTGTACGGCATCGCAGGCTGAACCGGCCGGGCGAGTCTTCCGCATTCGGCGGCCCGCCCGTAGCCTGTGCCCATGGACTGGAAACTTGAACTTGTGTTTGTCCCTGTGTCCGATGTGGACCGTGCCAAGGACTTTTACGTCAACAAGGTGGGCTTCAACGCCGATTTCGACCAGCGGCCCACCGACTCCATCCGATTCGTCCAGCTGACCCCGCCTGGCTCCGCCTGCTCGATCTGCATCGGAGAAGGGCTTACGGACGCCCCTCCGGGTACGGGATCCAACCTCCAGCTGGTTGTCAACGACATTGAGGCCGCGCATCGCCATTTGAAGGAGAACGGCGTGGACGTCAGCGACGTGGACGTGCAGGACTGGGGCCACTTCGTCTACTTCGCAGACCCGGACGGTAACAGGTGGGCCGTGCAGTACATCCCGGGACGGGACTCTTAACAGGAAAACTCCCCGGCTTTCACGCCTGTGATGCGCGAAGGCCGGGGAGAATCAGCGGCAGCAGGGCTGCTCAGTACCAGTTGTTGGACAGGTGGAAGTTCAGCGCGCCACAGGGGGACTGGTAGCGCTCCTTGATGTAGTTCAGGCCCCAGTTGATCTGCGTGCGGTAGTTGGTGAGGTAGTCCGCACCGGCGCTCGCCATCTTCTCGGCGGGCAGGGACTGCACGATGCCGTATGCGCCGCTGCTGGGGTTGGTGGCCGTGGTGGTCCAGTCGGATTCCTTGGTCCACAGCGTCACCAGGCACTGCATCTGGTCCTGCGCCCAGCCGTAGGAACCGAGCTGCCCTGCGGCGTAGGCCTGGGCGCCGGCGGGGTCGTTGACCGCGACGACGGGGGCCAGCTCGGGTGCGGGCGCAGGCTCGGGTGCCGGAGCAGGTTCCGCGGCGGGGGCTGGCTCCGGTGCGGGCGCCGGGGCCGGTTCGGCGGCCTGTGGAACAACGTTGATTTCAGCGGGAGCAGGGGACTCGGCCGGGTTGGACCGGATCTCGCTCTTCTCGATGCTCATCTGCGCATCGGACTCGGCCGTCGCAGTGTTCGAGGTTGATGCGGCAGGAATCAAACCATCCGTTGCCTGGCCTGCGGCGCCTACTCCCACAAGCAGTGCACCGGACGCCACGAGGACTGCGGCGCGTTGGCCCAGGGTGAACTTACTGCCTTCGGGACGCTGGGCGTCGTTGTCGGAGCCGTTTTTTGGCCGCGGTTTTACCGGGAATTTGAACATGGTGAATCGCCTCTCACACCTGCGGAGTTAGCTGTCGGGTTCGGATGAGGGCATCCGGCCACACGGAAAAATCACGTGCTGGCTTAACCCCAAGGGCAGTCAATACCCGGGACGGTGGGTCCCCCGCCTCTGCCTTCGATCAATTCGGAATCCGGGAAGTGGCAGAGTTTGGCGTCATCCGGATACACGGCCCGAACGGGAACCGTACTTAATCGACGGTACAGGAACCGGGCGCTTAAGTCACATTTAGGTAACGGACATCACGACCACGGCGCGTCGGCTTGCAGTGACGACGGTCTCACTGGCAGCTGCAGGGCAAACGCGGTGCGGCCCGGCCGTGATGCTACCGTTACCCGTCCCGTGAGCCTCAATCACTGATTGCAGAATGGACAAGCCCGGGCCGCCGGTACCTTCTGCTGCTGGGGGAGGTTGTTGGTCATGGAGTGCGAAGTGGCCGTGAGGCAACTCTCCAATCGTTGGATATAGCCTGGCCATGGGGTTCCTGTGACCAGGCTGTGAATCCCCGGCGCAGGACGCTGGACGGGCAAGGAAGCCGGTCCCACCGGCCTGTCGGCAAGATTTTCTTGTCCCGCTCCGCGCGCCGCTGGACACAGTCCCACGGCATGGGGAGTGATTTTGGCATTTCGCACTCAGTTGAATGAAAGGAATCCTGAGTGCTTGCCTGCCGAATAACGTTCGGCAGAAGGGGCCTTTTTAGACATCAGAACGGATAACGAACGTTATTCTTTCGCTTCTTCCAGAATCGTGATCTGCGCCACAATAGAGCATTTCGTCTCACTATTCGGACGATCCGGTCCATTGTTACTTGCAAGTTGCCATTGTTACGCTGCACACTTCCAATGTGAACAAGAACTCAACAGCACCTGCAGCCGCAGAATATTGGCCCAGCACATCAGCTGCTGCCGACATGCGCTGTTGTCGAATGCACGCCTGACCTTCTCCACCCTTCGAAGTTCTTAGGCATTCGCCCCCCAGCCCAGCGTCGGGCGCCCCTCCCCAGTTCGCATTGCGGGAAAACCCAGCATTCGAGCCGCGATGGCGGCCATTCACATTGAGGTAAGCAATCCATGTCTGTTGCATCCGGATACGTCCACATCTCTGTCCGCAACGCCGCGAAGGCCGGCCAGCCCTCCGGCCTGCGTCCCGGCTTTGGCCCCCGCCCGTCGCTCTCGCCTTCTTCCGGAAGCAGCTTTCCCGCCCAGGGCTACGCGCCGCAGGGCTACAACCCCAACTCCTACGGGCAGCTCCGCGCCGTTCCCGCGGCCGACTCCGCACCTGTCACTGCACCCACGCCTGTGGTGGCCGGACCCAACGCCGTCCGCCCCGTAGCAAACGACAACGTGGCCCGCGGGTTCGTCCTGTACATGGGCATTGACGAGGAAACTGCCGCGGCGGCAGGCACCTCCATCGCCAAGCTCGCCCAGGAGATCCGCGCTTACGCCCAGTCCCTGGTGACCGGTGCTGAGAGCTACGCAGCCGTTGCGGTTGCCCCTGCCGGCACCCCCGGTTCCGCGCTCGACGTCGTTCGTTCCACCTTCGGCGACCCCACCGTGAACTCCCGCCAGCGCACCGAGACGCCGCGCCCGCAGCAGCCCCAGGAACCGCGCCCGTCCGGCGTGCTCATTGACCTTGCCCGCCGCGAGGTCCACCTCGACGGCGAATCGCTCAACCTGACGTTCAAGGAATTCGAACTCCTCAACTACCTGGTGGAGAACGGCACCCGCACCGTGGGCCGCGACGAACTGCTCGAAGGCCTGTGGCGGAACGCCGAGGAAGTGCCTAACGAGCGCACCATCGACGTCCACATCCGCCGCCTCCGCTCCAAGCTGGGCCGCCTGGCCAACACGGTCCGCACCGTCCGTGGCCAGGGCTACCGGTTCTACGAGCACCCCGAAGTTGTGGTCTGGGCCGCTCCGGAGTACTCAATCTGACCCGTACCGCCTGGCAGGCGCCCGCCCCTTGGGGGCGGGCGCTTGTTCGTTAAGCTTGGGGCATGAGGGAGCACCATCTTCGACGGCTTGTGATCATGCGCCATGCCAAGGCCGACTGGCCGGGCGGCGTGCCCGATCATGAGCGGCCGCTGGAGGAACGCGGGCACCGGGAAGCGCCGCTGGCCGGGCGTTGGCTGCTCAAGCACAACATCGTCCCGGACTTCATCCTCTGCTCGAGCGCATTGCGCACGCGGCAGACCTGCACCTGGGTGTGTTCCGAACTGGGGGACAAGGCACCCACTCCGAAGCTGGAGGACGGGCTCTACGCCGCCTCGGCCCTTCGGATGCTCTCGGTCATCAACCACGTCCCGGATACGGTGACCACGCTCATGCTGATCTCCCACCTGCCAGGCGTGCAGGACCTGGCCATGCACCTGGCTTCCCGCGATTCCGACCACGACGCCTATATGGACGCAGCCACCCGGTTTCCCACCAGCGCGCTCACGGTGCTCGAGACGGAGAAGCCGTGGGCGGAGCTGGACGGGCAGGATGCCAGGATCACGAGGTTCAAGGTGCCCCGCGCCCACTAGCCCCGGCTCTGGCAGAGTAGGAGCGTGAACCTCCGAGACTCCCTGCTTGCAGTGCTGGTGGCCGTGCTGTGGGGCCTGAACTTCGTGGCGATTGACATCGGCCTGCACCCGGGCGGTGCCGATGTGCCCCCGCTCCTGTTCGTGGCCATGCGCTTCGTCCTGGTGGTTTTGCCGTGGATCTTCTTCATCAGAAAACCGGACGTCAGCTGGAAGGCAATCATCGGCGTCGGGCTCTTCATGAGTGCAGGCCAGTTCGGCCTCCTCTATCTGTCCATGGCCCTGGGGATGCCGGCAGGACTGGCGTCGCTCGTGCTGCAGGCCCAGGTGCTGCTGACCGTCCTCCTGGCCGCCGGGTTCCTGGGTGAGCGGCCGAGCCGCCGGCAGCTGGCCGGCGTCGTCCTGGGCGTGGCGGGCCTCGCCGTCGTGGCGGTGGGCAGGAGCGCCGTGGCACCGCTGCTGCCGCTTGTGATCGTACTGGCAGCGGCCCTGTCCTGGGCTGTTGGAAACGTCATTGCCCGGAAAGCGAAGGCGGCCTCGGGACTCGGCCTGGTGGTCTGGTCCGGGGCGGTGGTTCCCGTGCCCCTCAGCGCGCTTTCACTGCTCGTGGACGGCCCGGGCACCGTCCTCGCCACGCTCACCAGTCTGCCGGCAGCCACTATCCTGACTGCGCTCTACACGGCCGTTTTTGCTTCGCTTGTGGGCTACGGCATCTGGAACCGGCTCCTGGCCAGCCATCCGTCGTCGGCCGTAGTGCCGTTTACTTTGCTGGTCCCCGTCGTGGGCATGACAGCCGCCTGGCTGGCACTGGGGGAGGTGCCGACACCTCCCGAGCTGGCTGGCGGGCTGCTGCTCCTGGGTGGGGTGGCGACCGCGGTGCTCACCACTGGAGGGCGGCGTCAGCGTCGCCGGGTGGAACCGGCACCAGGTTTGGGTGCGGGCCTGAGCGCCGGCGAAGAGGACGACGACGGGCGCTTGGCTGGTGCGGGCAGGCGTGCCGGTGCGCGTGATCCGGAGCGGCGCTGAGCCGCAGTGCCGTTCGCCGCAGCGCCCCTGGCTGCTGTGCCCTTTGCCGGCGTGCCTTTGGCGGCCGGCCTGGAAATTGCGGCAGCCCGCCGATGGGGAACGGGACGGCGGGGCGGCGACGCCCGCCTGCCCGCCGGCCAGGCAGCGCCGAGGAAGAGGAACAGGAACGTGGCCACGGCGGATGCTGCGGCACCCATGAAGTAGTTGTCCGGATCATCCGTGGGGAGGGGTGTGCCCAGGAACGACGACTCGCCGTCGAACGCCAGCTCCCAGGTGCTGAGAAAGGCCAGGGCGAACCCGACCGTGAGGCTGGTGCCGGCGCCGGCGGCCAGCAAAACCAGCCGCCGCCCGCGGGCCAGGACCTCACCGATCGCCGACAGGTAGGCAAGGGCCAGGACGCCAAGGAACGCGACGAATACCGGCTCCGCGAGCGTCATTCCCGTGAGCACCAGCAGCCCCGCGGCGACGATGCCGGTGATGACCGCAAATCTTCCGCTGTTCCCCATGTGGCGCATGTGCACCATCATCCCTGAGGAGCAGGCCGCTGCAGGACGTAGCCGCGCATGATGGCCATGATTGCCGCAACGCTTTGGTCACGGCTGCGCTCGGGGTTGTACGTCTGCCGGTCCAGCCCCACCACAAAGCACGCACCAAAGATTGCGGTCTCCAGGCTGCCCCGGGACACTGATTCATCCACCGGATACGCCTTGGCCACGCCGTCAACCGCCTGCGCGATAACAGCCAGCAGCTCACTGCGCAAAATGGCGAAGGTGCCCTGCCATTCGCTCGGCGTCCGCCAGTTCTCACTGACCCAAAGCCGGGCGAAGGACGGGTACTCGGCCATGAAATCCATGGCCTGCCCGATCATGGCTTCCATGGCCAGCAGCGGATCTTTCGCCGGCTCCGCGGCGGAACCGAGCAGGCGGGCCTTGAGGATGTCGACGCCGTGCCGAAGCAGCTGCGCGATAAGTTCGGACTTGCTGCCGAAGTTGTAGTAGACGGTGCCTTTGGATACCCCGGCGGCGTGGGCGATTTCGTCCA
Source organism: Arthrobacter sp. K4-10C (assembly GCF_059090085.1). Taxonomy (NCBI): domain Bacteria; kingdom Bacillati; phylum Actinomycetota; class Actinomycetes; order Micrococcales; family Micrococcaceae; genus Arthrobacter; species Arthrobacter sp. K4-10C. The sequence goes on from NZ_JBNHFI010000004.1 coordinate 267,570, forward strand.
CGGTGACGTTGGCGGCGCCGCGTTCGCCAATGAGTTCCATGGAGGCGTCAAAGAGCTTCTGCCGGGTTGCCGTGGTCCGTGCCGGCCGGAGCCCCTTTGCTGCGGCCGCCGGCCCGGGGGTCATACCGCGATCTCCGGTTTGAGCGTCTTAAGCGTCCAATACTTACTCCTGCGGACGGCCAGCGTGGACATCCCTGCCCCGAGCAGGGTGTACCCCAGGAGCCCGAGTACCGTGGGGACGATCATGGACAGGTCGGCGCCGTAGACCAGGTGCCGCATGCCCGTGACCACGTAGCCCATCGGCAGGATCTGGTGCGCCAGGTGGAGGGGCTCCGGAGTGGTCTGCCAAGGGAACGTGCCGCCGGAGGACACCAGCTGGAGCACCAGCAGGATCAGCACCACCAGTTTGCCGGGCGACCCCAGCAGCGCAACGACGCCCTGGATGATGGCGCTGAAGGCCATGGCCGCCGCCAGCATGAAAAGCCACATCAGGACCGGGTGGACGGGGTTCAGTCCGAGCGCCAGGTTCACCACCAGGGTGAGGAGGGTGGCCTGCACCGCGGATACGGCCAGGAATGGAAGCCAGCCGCCTGCCGCGATCTTCCAGGACGGCGCGTTGGATGCGAGGGCCCGCTGCGTGATGGGACGCATGACCTGCACCAGCATGAAGATGCCGATCCACAACGCCAGGGTGAGGAAGAACGGCGCAAGCCCTGCCCCGTAGGAGTCTGCTTTCGCCTGCGAGACGTTGCTGACGGCAACGGGATCGGCCATGACCCGGGACAGGTTGCTCTTCTGGGCGTCGTCGGGGTTGGGTACCTGCCCTGCCCCCTTGCCGATCTCGTCCGCAAGGGTACGGGAGCCATCAGCGGCAGTGGCAGCCCCTGCCGCCAGCTGGCCCGCACCGGCGTCGAGCTTTCGCGCGCCGTCGGCCAGGCTGGCGGTGCCGTCCAGTGCTGCTTGTTCGCCGGTGGCCAGTGTGGCGGCCCCGGTGTGCAGCTGGTCGGCTCCGCTGGAGGCCTGCTGGACGGCGTCCTTGAGTGCCGGGGTTCCCGACGCGAGCTGCGCCGCGCCGACGCTGACGGACTCGGCCCCGTCGGCCAGCTGCTGGACCTGGGCAGCGTCCGTCTGGATTCTTGCCTTCGCCGCTGCAACGGGGCTGGACGCTGCCACGGCGTCGAAGTCCGCCAGGATGCTGTCCGCCTGCTCCTGGGTCAGGACTCCGGCGGCGATCAGCCTGGTATTCGACTCGACCACCCGCGTGCGGAGCCCCTGGTCGGCGGCTTCCAGTTGCCCGGCCACGTCCTGGAACTTCGCGTTCAACTGTGCATTGCCGGCAGCCACCTGCGCGGCTCCGGAGGCGAGGGTCTGGGTGTCGGTGGGCAACGACGCGGTCCTGTCCTTGAGGACGGACAGGCCGCTGCTGAGCTGGCCGGCGCCGTCGGTCAGCTGGTTCGCGCCGTCCCGCAGCTTCAGCTGCCCCGCATAGAGGTCACCCGCGCCGGTACTGAGCCCGGCGGTTCCCTCATGCAGGGTGGCCGAGCCATCCCGGAGCTGTTCCACGCCCTCGGCGAGCTTGCCGGCGCCGTCCGCAGCCTGGAGCATCCGGGTGTGGATGGTGCCAAAGCCCGTCAACAGCTGGTTGGCCGTCTCCTCGCCCACTTCCGTGGCCACCGTGCTGTGCACCGAGGTGGTCAGCTTGTCCACGATGGTGCTCAGGAGGTAGTTGTTCGCATCGTTGGTAGTGACATTCAGCATGGCCTGGCTGGCCGAGTCGAAACTGCCCGGCGAAACGAGGTTCGCGGAAAAGTCCTTCGGGATCTTCAGGGCAAACGCGTACTCACCGTCACTGACGCCCCGGTCCGCTTCTTCTGTGCTGGCCACCGGCACCCAGTGGAAGACATTGCCTTCCACCAGGCTCTCCGCCACCTTGCTCCCGGCGGCCAAGTGGGTGCCGTCGCTGGCAGTGGCACCTGAGTCCTCAACAACCAGCGCCGCATCCAGGTGGTCCAGGTTGCCGTACGGATCCCAATTGGCGTACAGGTAGACCGCACCGTACAAGAGGGGCACCATGGTCAGCGCAAGGATGGTCAGCTTGGGCAGCAGGCCACCGGTCATGCGTTTGAGTTCGGAGCGGGCCAGCCGCAGTACGGTCACTTGGCAACCTCTGTTTCACGTTCGGTGTCCTGGTGGTCTGGCTGGTCCACAGCGTCCTGCGGCTCCACTTCGCCCCCATCCCCATTGCGGTCCTGCTGCCCGGCGTTCCCGATCACAGCTGTTGGGCCGGTCCATGCCTGCGGGAGGGCGCTGACGGTAGCCACGACGGCGAGCGGCCGCCCGCCGTCGGACGCCAGCTGCCGCAGCCGCGGCAACCAGTCGCCGTCGTCCGCGCTGTGCCGGTCCGGCGAGTCCACCACCAGCAAGTCGGTGCGGGGATTGGCCAGGGCCAGCGAGGTGAGGAGCTCGAGCCGCCGGCGCGCGTCCAGTTGTTCGGTCCACAGATCGGCAATGTCCTCGAAGCTATTGACCTTGAGCCAGGGTCCGCTCAGCAGGGCCCCCCGGTAGCGGCGTGGCACAAGAGCCAGGTCCTCCGTTACCAGGTCGCGGACGCTCAGGTGCTGTTCAGGCTCGTTGACTCCGGGGGAGTCAACGAGTGCACTGGCAAGCCGCAGTTGCCGGATGCGCTGATGGGAATCCCAGCTGAGCATCCCGCCGCTGGCTTTCATCCTGCCGCTCAGGACCAGGGCAAGGGCCGTCCGGTGGTCCTGGCGCCCGCCGGCGACCAGGAGCAGTTGGCCCCGCGTCACCTGTAGCGAGGTGGGCGGGAACAGGGGATTGCGGCGGCCTTTGACGTGGAGCTGGTGCGCTGAAAGCAAGGAAGCCCTTTCGCGGGGAGTGTGGCTCTTCCAGCTTAACAAAACTGACCGGTCAGTTCAAATAAGGAATCAGAGGCCGTACTTCTCCAGTAGGCGCAGCCACACCTCGCTGATGGTGGGGTAGGAGGGAACAGCGTGCCAAAGCCGGTCCAAGGGCACTTCGCCCACGACGGCAATGGTTGCGGCATGAAGCAGCTCCGCAACATCGGGGCCCGCGAAAGTGGCGCCGAGGAGCACTTTGCGGCCTTCGTCCACAACCAGCTGGGCCCAGCCCTCGTAGTTTTCGGAGTGCAGCGAGGAACCGGCCACCTGGATTGGAAGCTCTACCGAGGAGGCGTTGTAGCCGTCTTTCAGCGCCTTTTCCAAGGTGCGGCCCACGGAGGCCAGTTCGGGATCCGTGAAGACCACGCTCGGTACCGCATGCCGGCTGGCTGTCTGCGCGTACCGGCTCCAGTCGGCAGGGGTGCCTGCGAGTTCCCCGCTGGCGCGGGCAGCGATGGCGTCACCGGTGGCCCGGGCCTCGTATTTGCCTTGGTGCGTATAGAGGTTGTGTCCGGCGGCGTCTCCCACCGCATACAGCCACGGTTCGTTTCCGGGGGTCCCCTGGACCAGGCCCGTGTTGTCCGTGGCAAGGGCCAGGCGGCCGTCCTTGTCCGCTTCAAAGCCAAGGCTTTCAAGGCCCAGTCCTTCCAGGGCGGGGTGGCGGCCGGTGGAGACAAGGACTTTGTCCGACGTCACGGTAGTTCCGTCGCCCAGCGCCAGGGTGAATGTGCCGTCGTCGTTCCCGGTGATTCGCTCGGTGGCCGTGTTTAGGCGCAGTTCCACACCGTCGGCGCGCAGTCCCGCAGCCACCAGGCGAGCGGCTTCCCGGGGGAAGTTGCCCAACACTCCGCTGCGCGCCACGAGCGTTACGGCTGATCCCATGCGCGCGAAAGCCTGGGCCAATTCGGTGCCCGCTACGCCGCCCCCAAGGACGGCGAGCCGCCCCGGGACCTCTTTGGCGGAAGTGGCTTCGCGGGTGCCCCACACCTGCAAGTCCTCCAGCCCTTCGATCGGGGGAGTGTTGGGCATCGAGCCCGTGGCCAGGACCACCGCCTGGCGTGCCCGGAGCAGGTGCGATGTTCCGTCCAGTCCGGCCACCTCCACAGTTTTCGGTGCCGTAAGCCAGGCGTGGCCACGGACCAGTTCGATCCCCGTCTCCTTGACCCATGACACCTGGCTGTCATCCTGCCAATTGGAGGTCATGTAGTCGCGGCGCTTCAGGACGGCTGATGCATCCAGCGTGCGGGTGACTGCTTCCTTGGCGCCCGGCGCGGTCTGCGCGCCATGCAACGCAGTTCCGGGCCGCAGGAGTGCCTTGGACGGCATGCAGGCCCAGTAGGAGCATTCGCCACCCACCAGTTCCGCTTCCACCAATACGGCCGTCAGTCCGCCCTGCACCACCCGGTCGGCCACGTTTTCCCCCACGGCGCCTGCGCCGATCACCACTACATCAAATTCGCGCTCAACAGCCTCGGGCATCATGGGGAAAAGCCTACGCCGGGGCGGTGACAGGAGCGGCCAAGATGGAGGCGCAGGCCGGCGGCTTCGCGCAGGAATCCGACGGCGGAGGTAACACGGCGTAAAACAAAAGGTCCGCACCGGCGAACCGGTGCGGACCTTGCATGTGCGCCCAAAGGGATTCGAACCCCTGACCTTCTGTTCCGTAGACAGACGCTCTATCCAGCTGAGCTATGGGCGCATCTCGTGTTCCTGGAGAAGAACCGCTCTCCCTGAACCTCGAATTACTTTACGCGAGGTTGGCCGCAGTGCCAAATTGAAAGCAGTGTAATCTGTGCAACTAGACCGGTATAGGTGACCTTCATCACTTAACCGGCCATTTTCCGGCTACTTTTCCTTGAATTCTCGGGGAATCCGGTTTTCACGCCTCCATTTGCCCGACATTCCGCCCAGAAACGCCGGTGGTCCGGACCATAGCATTTAGCTCACACCGATGAACCCGAGGAAGGGAACCGCAATGGGCGATCTGGCGCAAAAGCCGCTGCTTGAGAAAGCACCCACCACACATGCCGGTCTGCTGGCATGGGTCGAAGAGGTTGCTGAGCTTACGCAGCCGGACCGCATCTACTGGGTTGACGGATCCGAAGAGGAAAACACCCGTCTCACCGATGAGCTGGTTGCAGCCGGAACGCTGACCCGGCTGAACCAGGAGCTGTTCCCCAACTCCTTCGCCGCTTTCTCGGATCCCGCTGACGTGGCACGCGTAGAAGAGCAGACCTTCATCTGCTCGGAGAACAGGCGCGACGCCGGCTTCACCAACAACTGGATGGCCCCGGCCGAGATGAAAGAGAAGCTGCGCGGCCTGTTCGCCGGCTCCATGCGCGGCCGCACCATGTACGTCATCCCGTTCGTCATGGGCCACCTGGACGCCGAGGATCCGAAGTTCGGCGTCGAGATCACGGACAGCGCCTACGTTGTCGCCTCCATGCGCATCATGGCCCGCATCGGCACCGACGTCCTGAACCGCATCACCGAGACGAACGCCTTCTTCGTCCCCGCCCTGCACTCCCTGGGTGCTCCGCTCGCCGCCGGCCAGGAAGACGTGCCGTGGCCGTGCAATCCGGACAAGTGGATTGTCCACTTCCCGGAGGAGCGGTCCATCTGGTCCTTCGGTTCCGGCTACGGCGGCAACGCGCTGCTGGGCAAGAAGTGCTACGCGCTGCGCATCGCCTCCGTGATGGCCCGCGATGAGGGCTGGCTGGCCGAGCACATGCTCATCCTCAAGCTGACCTCCCCGGAGCAGAAAACGTACTACGTCTCCGCGGCATTCCCCTCCGCCTGCGGGAAGACAAACCTCGCCCTGCTCGACCCCACCATCAAGGGCTGGAAGGTGGAGACCCTCGGCGACGACATCACCTGGATGCGGTTCGGCAAGGAAGGCGAACTGCGCGCGGTCAACCCCGAGGCCGGCCTCTTCGGCGTCGCGCCGGGCACCGGCTGGGGCACCAACCCCAACGCCATGCGCGCCATCGCCAAGGGCAACAGCATCTTCACCAACGTTGCACTGACCGACGACGGCGGCGTGTGGTGGGAGGGCATGACCGAGGAAGTGCCGGCCCACCTGACTGACTGGCAGGGCAACTCCTGGACGCCCGATTCGGGCAGGCCTGCCGCGCACCCCAACTCCCGCTTCTGCACCCCCATCGACCAGATCGACATGCTGGCCGAGGAGTACCACAGCCCCAACGGCGTGGAGCTGTCCGCCATCCTGTTCGGCGGCCGCCGCAAGACCACCATTCCGCTGGTCACGGAGGCCCGTAGCTGGTCCAACGGCATCTTCATGGGTTCCACCCTGTCCTCCGAGACCACTGCCGCGGCAGCAGGTGCGGTGGGAGTGGTCCGCCGCGACCCCATGGCCATGCTGCCATTCATGGGCTACGACGCCGGCGACTACCTGAACCACTGGGTCAACCTCTCCGCCAAGGCCAACCCGGAGCGCCTGCCCAAGATCTTCCTGGTCAACTGGTTCCGCCGGAACTCCGAGGGCGGCTTCGCATGGCCTGGCTTCGGCGACAACGCCCGCGTCCTCAAGTGGGCCATCGAGCGCCTCGAGGGCAAGGCCGACGCCGTCGAAACGCCCATCGGGTTCGTTCCCACCGGTGACTCGATCGACCTCGAGGGCCTGGACATGACTCCGGCGCAGGTGGAGGAGGCCGTGAAGGTCGACCCCACCGAGTGGGCCGCAGAGCTGGCCTCGATCGAGGAATGGTTCGCCAACTTCGGCGACTCACTCCCCGAAGCTCTCCAGTCCGAGCTGGCAGGCCTGAAGAAGCGCCTGGGCTGACCCTGTTCCAGCAGTACGGCGGCGGCCCCGCACCTTTCCGAGTGAAAGGTGCGGGGCCGCCGTCGTGTATGGAGATGTTGTTGCACCGTCCTGCGGGCTGGGTCCGGTGGGATCGTCCGCCGGGCTCTAGAGGGCCGGACGGAACCCGATCATGTCAAAGACCGGGGCCATCTGGCGGGACCCGGGCAGGTCCGCGACCACCACCAAGTCAAGCTCCCGGTAGAAAGCCTCCCTGGCCCGGGCCAGGGCTGCCCGCAGCTTGCATTCGTTGATGAGCGGACAGTTGCCCGTCGCCGCCATGCATTCAGCCGGGTCGGTGCGGGTGTCCAGCTCGCGCAGGACCTGCCCCACCGTCGCTGTGCGGCCCGCGTGGCTGAGGCGGGAACCACCCGTCCGGCCGCGCACCACCTCGATCAGCCCAAGGGTCCGCAGTTTTGCCATGGCCTTGCTGACGTGGTTGTAGGGCGTCCCCACCGAATCCGCGATGCTTTGCGTGGTGAGCAGCTCGCCGCCGGGAACGGCGGCGAGCACCATCAATGCCCGCAGGCTGACGTCGGCGAAGGCGTTGATTTTCATGCCGGGGCGCGGTCTAGTCCACCCAGATTGCGGGTTCGCTGGCGTCGGCGCCGAGTTCGCCGAACTCCAGGGTCCGGGTTGCCGCGTTGGCTGCGTAAGGCAGCACTGCCGCAAACACGGAACCGTCCCGGTGTTCGGTGGCCACATAAATGGCGTCCGAGTCGTCCTCCACCAGCTGGATGTCGCAGACGACTGCGGCAGCCCGGAAGTCCTCCCGGTTCTGCCGCAGCACGGTGTGGAGGTCGCTGATCATCGCGTCTGCGTCGAAGTCCGCGTCGGAGTCATCCGCCGCATCAGCGGGGGAGACGGCAACAAGCCGCACCTCGCCGTCGTTCTGCACTGTCAGGGCGAAAGGCAGGAAGCCGCCGTTCCGCTGGAGTTGCTCCTGGGCGGCGCCGACGCCCGTCCCCAGGAGGTTCTCCAGGTCCGTTGCCGTGCCTTCCGGAACAGAGTCGCGCCAGGAGGCCTGTCCTTCCGCTTCCGGCATTGTCCCGTCAGCCATTCCGGCCTAGGCCCGGACGATCGACAGGACGCGGTCGCGGACCCGTTCCATGGTGCCGCGGTCGGTGGCCTCGGCGTTCAGCCGGAGGAACGGTTCGGTGTTGGAGGGGCGCAGGTTGAACCAGTAGCTGCCGTCGTTGGCCGTGAACGTGCTGCCGTCCAGGGTGTCGATGGTGATGTCGTCGCCCGCGAAGGCTGCGCGGACGCGCTCGACGGCGCCGGGCTTGTCCTCCACCACGGAGTTGATCTCGCCAGAGCTGACGTAGGGCTCGTATTCGCGTCCGAGCTCGGACAGCGGGCCCTCCTGCTCGCCCAGGGCAGCCAGGACGTGCATGGCGGCCAGCATGCCCGTGTCCGCGTTCCAGAAGTCGCGGAAGTAGAAGTGGGCTGAGTGTTCGCCGCCGAACACCGCGCCTTCCTCTGCCATGACTGCCTTGATGAAGGAGTGGCCCACGCGGGTGCGGACCGCTCGGCCGCCGTCGTGCTCCACGAGCTCCGCCACGGCGCGGGAGGTGAGGAGGTTGTGGATGATCGTCGGGGTGGCTTCACCCTGCGCCTTGGCGCGGGCGATCTCGCGCCGCGCCACCATGCCGGTAATGGCCGACGGCGACACGGGCTCGCCCTTCTCGTCGACCACGAAGCAGCGGTCGGCGTCGCCGTCGAAGGCCAGGCCGATATCCGCGCCGTGCTCGATCACTGCGGCCTGCAGGTCCCGGAGGTTTTCGGGCTCCAGCGGGTTGGCGGGGTGGTTGGGGAAAGAGCCGTCGAGCTCGAAGTACAGGGGGATGATGTCGAACGGCAGCTTGGGAAGCAGGGCGTCGCCCAGGACCGCTGGGGTGGTGAGGCCGGCCATGCCGTTTCCGGCATCTACAACGACTTTGAGGGGGCGGGAGCCGGACAGGTCCACGAGCTTGCGGAGGTACTCGGCGTAGTCCTTGAGCACGTCGCGGACGCTGATCAGGCCACGGGTGCCGGCGGCCGGGATTGATCCAGTATTGAGATAGTGCTCCGCGAGGTTCTGGATGTCCTTGAGCCCGGTTTCTGAGGAGATGGGAACAGCGCCGGCCTTGGACATCTTGATGCCGTTGTAGCCCGCGGGGTTGTGGCTTGCGGTGAACGTGGCACCCGCGCGGTTGAGGATGCCGCACGCAAAGTACAGCTCATCGGTGGAAATCAGGTCCAGCAGCTCAACGTTCGCGCCGCGGGTCGCTGCCCCGTTGGCAAAGGCCTTGCTGAATTCCGGGGAGGACGGGCGCATGTCCCCGCCCACCAGAATGGTCTGGCCTTTGAGCTGCAGGACGTCCACGAACGCGGCCCCCACGGCTTCGACGATTTCGGCGGTGATGGACTCGCCCACAATGCCGCGGACGTCGTAGGCCTTGAAGGATGCCGAGAGATCAAAAGTCGTTGTCTGTTCGCTAGTCACGGGCTTTATCTTACGATGGCGCGGAAGGTGCCTGTGGAGGAGGGGTGGCCGCAGCCGATTGTGACGGCCGGGTTCGTCAGGGTGCTTTCCACATAGGGGGACCCCATGTGCCGGCTGTCGGAGGTGGCTGGGATACTGAACTAATGGTCGATAACCAGCATGCCGCCACCCTGACTGACACGCCCCCTTCACCTGGTGCGGCTTCCGCCGGCTCCGGCTCCGCCACCCACCGGCAGGCGCTGGAGGTCCTCCGGGAACTGGTGGGCCATCCGCAGGCCGATTTCCATGAGGGGCAGTTTGAAGCCATCGAAGCACTGGTCGACGGCGGCCGGCGGGCTTTGGTGGTCCAGCGCACCGGCTGGGGAAAATCGGCGGTGTACTTCGTCGCGTCCCTGCTTCTCCGGCGCCGCGGTGCCGGCCCCACCCTTATCGTTTCGCCCCTGCTTGCCCTGATGCGGGACCAGGTGGCTGCCGCCGCCCGGGCAGGGGTGCGCGCGGTGGCCATCAACTCTGCAAACCAGCTTGAGTGGGACACCGTGCGCGAACAGCTGGCCGCGGACGAGGTCGATGTCCTGCTCGTCTCCCCGGAGCGCCTCACCAACCCTTCGTTCCGGGAAAACCAGCTGCCGGAACTGATCCGGCGCACCGGCCTGCTGGTCATCGATGAAGCACACTGCATTTCCGACTGGGGGCACGATTTTCGCCCGGACTACCGCAGGATTGCGGACCTCATCACCCGGCTGCCGGAGTCGGTCCCCGTGCTCGCCACCACTGCCACTGCCAACTCCCGGGTTGTGCACGATATCGAGGAACAACTGGGGGCAGGCGTCCTGACCATCCGCGGTGCCCTGGGCCGGGACTCGCTCCGCCTCGGCGTCCTCTCCCTTCCTGACTCCAAACAGCGACTGGGCTGGCTCCTGACGCATCTGTCCGGTCTTCCCGGCAGCGGCATCATCTACACCTTGACGGTTTCCGCTGCAGAGGACACCGCCCGGCTCCTGATGGAGGCAGGGCATGAGGTGCTGGCCTACACCGGCCGGACTGATCCTGCGGACCGCGAACGCGCCGAGCAACTGCTGAAGGACAACCAGGTCAAGGCCCTGGTGGCCACGTCGGCGCTGGGAATGGGATTCGACAAACCCGACCTGGGTTTCGTGGTCCACTTGGGCGCGCCTTCGTCGCCCGTGGCGTACTACCAGCAGGTGGGGCGTGCCGGCCGCGGCGCCGCCAATGCGGACGTCCTCCTGCTTCCAGGCGCCGAGGACCGGGAGATCTGGCAGTACTTCGCCACCGCCTCCATGCCCTCCGAGGAAAAGGCGGCTGCCGTCCTCACAGCGCTGGCGGAGGCAGGGACCGCGCTGTCCACCGTGGCCCTTGAAGCGCGGGTGGACCTCCGCCGCACACCGCTCGAGCTGCTGCTCAAGGTCCTGTCCGTGGACGGCGCGGTGGAGCGCGTCGGCGGCGGATGGCGGTCCACGGGACGGCCATGGGTCTATGACGCGGAGCGGTACCAGCGGATTGCCGAGGCCCGGGTGGATGAGCAGGACTCCATGATCATTTACCAGGACACGGCAGGGTGCCGGATGGAATACATCACCTCGGTCCTTGACGACGAAACGGCGCACCCCTGCGGGCGGTGTGACAACTGCGCCGGGCAATGGTTCCCGGCCGAGGTGGCGGCGGACGCTACGGCAGCCGCCAGCCAGACGCTTAGCAGGGCGGGCGGGATGCTGGAGGCACGGCTCCAGTGGCCCAGCGGGATGGACCGCCTTGGCGTACCAGTCAAGGGAAAACTCAAGCCGAACGAAGGCCTGTCAGAGGGGCGGGTCCTGGCAAGACTGACGGATCTGGGCTGGGGTGGTGCTTTGCGGGAGCTGTTTGCTGCCGGCGCCCAGGACCGGCCGATGGACCCCGGCATGCTCCAGGCCTGCGTGCAAGTCCTGCGGGAATGGGGTGCCGGCGATTCACGCACCCCGGGCTGGAGCGGAGCCGGCAGGCCCGCGGCCATCGTGAGCATCCCGTCACGGAGCCGGCCGCAGCTGGTGGGTTCCCTCGCCAGGGGCATCTCGGAGATTGGTCGCATTCCCTACCTTGGCGAGCTGCAGCTGGCCCACGGCGGGCCCACCGGGAGCCGTGGCGGCAATAGCGCCTACCGGCTGGCTGGGGTGTGGGACCGCCTGGTCACCGGACCGGAACTCGAAGCGGCGCTGAAGGCAGTCCAGGGGCAGAGCGTGATGCTGATCGATGACCTGGCGGACAGCCGGTGGACGCTCACGGTCGCGGGTCGCTCCCTTCGGCAGGCCGGGGCTGGGGCTGTTCTTCCGCTGGTGCTCGCCCAGGCCGGCTAACTTCCGCGCCGGCGTGCCGGGGCAGGAGGAGGCTGTCCACGGTGCTGGCGAGCATCAGCGCCGCCATCGCCACGAACGCGCCGCGGAACGGTCCTGCTGCGTCCTGGGGAACAACGGCCAGTCCGTCGAAGATCCGGATCAGCAGGGCCGCCACGGCGATGCCGGCACCGGTCGCCAGTTGCACAAGGGTGGCGGAGACGGTGTTCGCTGACGTCAACTGTGCCGGCACGATGTCTGCGTACTGCACCGAGGCGTAGGCCGAGAAGCCGATGGACCGGAATGCCCCGCTGCAGACCAGCAGGGCGAAGGTCACTGCCTGGGGCGTGTCGGGTGTGAGGTACGCGCATGCTGCGAAGGTTCCGGCCGATGCGACGGACGCGAAGACCAGCATGGCCTTGAAGCCGAAGCGCCTGATGAGCGGTGTGGTGGCCGGCTTGATGCCGATGTTGCCGACGAAGACTGCGGCCACCATGATGCCGGCGTGGATGGGGGACCAGCCGAATCCTGTCTGGAACATCAAGGGCAGCAGGAACGGTACTGAGCTGATGGTCAGGCGGTAGACGAACCCGCCGGTGGCCATGGCGCGGAAGGTCCGCGTGCGGAACACGTCCAGGTCGAACAGCGGATTCCGGGCCCTGCGCATCCACAGCACCGCGGCGGCCAGGCAAAGCGCTCCGGCGGCTGCGCTGATCCCCGCCCAGGGGGTGTCCGGGTGTGCGGTGGCCAGTTCCAGGCCAACCACCAAAGCGCCGACGCCCAGGGTGGTGAGGAACAGTCCCGGCCAGTCGAGCCGGCGGCCGGGGTCACCTGCGGATCCGGGCACAAGCCGCAGCGCCGCAATCAGGGCGGCAGCGCCGAACGGAAGGTTGATCAGGAAGATCCAGTGCCAGGACAGGTAGGTGGTGAGGGCGCCGCCCACCAGGGGAGCGAGGACCGGGGCAAGGAGCCCGGGCCACACCAGGAAGGCGGTGGCGCGGAGCAACTCGGATTTGGGTGTCCCGCGGAGCACCACAAGCGTTCCGACCGGCACCATCATGGCACCGCCGGCGCCCTGGGCGATGCGGCTGAGGGTCAGCGTAGTCAGGTCCTGGCTCAGGGCACAGGCCAGCGAGGCGGCCGTGAAGACGGCAATAGCGAGGCAAAACACGAGGCGTGCTCCGAAGCGTTCTGCGAGCCAGCCGCTGATCGGGATGCCGACGGCCACGGTCAGCAGGTACGCCGTCATGGTGATGTTCACGTCGGCCGCCGGGACGCCGAAGTCGGCGGAAATGTTGGGGATTGCGGTCGTCAGGACCGTACCGTCCAGGAACTCCATGAAAAACGTTGCCGCTACCAGGAGCGCCAGGCGGGGATTCCACGCCTGCCCGGTGCTGCGGGTTCCGTCCACGTGCGTACTTGCTGCCATCCGTTTATGGTGCCACCGCTCAGTGATCACCGCAGGATGGCGTCCGGTCCCCGGACGAACCGGAGCCGGCCAAGCGTCCTGGCACCGCGAAGTGCCGGGGAACGCAAAAGGCCCCGGTCCGTAGACCGGGGCCAAACGCGGAGACGGGGGGATTTGAACCCCCGGTCGAGTTTAACCCCGACCCTTCATTAGCAGTGAAGTCCATTCGGCCGCTCTGGCACGTCTCCAATTGCTATTCCTAGCCCACCAAGGATACGCAGATCCGGGCATGCAGTGCAAAACGGCTGCCCGCCGGCTGAAGCAGGCCTCGGTGGAGTTAGCGCAAACCTCAGGCCGAAGGTTGCGCGGCCCGCACCATCCGGATCTCGCGCAGGTTCTCCCAGTCGGCCAGCGTGTCTTCGGCCCCGTCCGCTTGAAAACCGAACCGGCGGTAGAAGCTGATGGCCCGGCTGTTGTCCGCGGCCACCCAAAGGCTCGCGGCCTGGTTTCCAAGGGCAGCTTCCAACAGCCGGCGGCCCAGGCCCAGGCCCTGGTGCGACGCCAGCAGGTACAGCCCCCACAGGTCCAGGTCCCCGGATGACGGCAGCGGGTGACCTTCCGGCGAACCCGGCGCGGGCAGCCGCCGGATGCCCGCGAAGCCAACGATTGAACCGCCGTCGCAGGCCACCCACGCCTCGGCAGGCTCGGGGCGGTCCAGCAGCATCCGCCACAGTGCCAGGCGGTCAGCCGGATCCACCCCGGACAGGAAGGCGTCGGACAGCATACCCCGGTAGGTTTCCCGCCAGCAGCGGATGTGCACCTCGGCCAGCGGGTCCACGTCGGCAGCGGCAGCCCGGCGCACCGACAATCCAGGCGTCACGACAGACCGCCGGCCAGCGCCTTCCACAGGAAATGCTGGCTACGCGCCTGCAGCGCAGCGGCCTGCCGGTTGTCCGACGCGCCGGCGTGGCCCCCTTCCAAGGCTTCATGGAACCAGACGTTCGGGATGCCCATGGCCAGCATGCGGGCCGCCATCTTCCGTGCCTGGACGGGGCCCACCCTGTCATCCGAGGTCGCCGTCCAGATGAACGTTTCGGGGTACTCCACCCCGTCGCGGAGCAGGTGGTAGGGGGAGAAGGTCCTGATGTACTCCCACTGCTCCGGCACATCGGGGTCGCCATATTCTGCGATCCAGGAGTGGCCGGCGGACAGCTTGGTGTAGCGCCGCATGTCCAGCAGGGGGACCCCGCAGGAAGCGGCCCCGAACAGCTCCGGGTACTGGGCGAGCATGTTCCCCACCAGCAGCCCGCCGTTGGAGCCGCCTACGCAGCCGAGCCGTTCCCGCGAGGTGACGCCGCGGTTGATGAGGTCGCGGGCAACGGCAGCGAAGTCCTGGTACGCCTTGTGCCGGTTTTCCTTCAAGGCCGCCCGGTGCCAGGCCGGCCCGTATTCGCCGCCGCCGCGGATGTTGGCCACCACGTACACCCCGCCGCGGGAATGACCGGCTTCACCGCCGGGGCCGGCCGATCCAGTGGTCCTGCGCTCCAGCCACGCCCTGCCCACAGTGCCGCTGTAGGCAGGCGTGCGGGAGATTTCGAATCCGCCGTACCCGGACAGCTGCGTGGGGTTCTGGCCGTCCAGCGGCAGGTTCCGGGACGCCACCTGGAAATACGGGACGCGCGTTCCGTCTTCGGAGACGGCGAAGTGCTGCTGCACTTCGTAGTCGCTTTCGGCAAAGAACGACGGCGACGCTTTAACCGTCGCATGCCGGCTCACCACGCCGGGGGCCCCGCCGCCGTCGTGGTTGCGTTCCAGCGTGCCCCGCATCAGGGTGCTGGGGGTGGTGAACCCGGTGGCGACGAGCCAGAAGTCGTCGCCCGCACCGCCGTCGGCCGCTGCTTCATCCTCGTCGTCCACGGCGTAGGCGTTGACGTCGTGCAGAGGCGGGCACGCGTCCAGGGGAGTGGCTGCCCAGGCGCCGGTCGCGCGGTCAGTGCTGCCAGTGTCGCCAGAGTTCGTATTGTCAACCCGGCGGGACGGGTCAAGGACCCGGATTTCGGACGAGACGTCCGTGAGGAGGTTCAGGAGCAGGAAGTTCCGCGTCCAGCTCCAGGACTGGAGGGAGGTGCGGGCATCCGGGGTGAACAGGACGGACAGGCGGCGGCCGCCGGCCAGGTAGTCCTCGAACCCGGCGGCCAGCAGCGAGCCGGCCGGGTAGGTGGTGCCGTCCAGGACCCAGTCCTGCTGGGGCCGGAACAGCAGCCAGTCGCGGTGGGCACTGACGTTGACGTCGGTGGGGACGTCGATCGCTACCCAGTCCCCGCCGCGGAGCACCAGGTTGGTGCGGTTGAAGAAGTCGATGTAGTCGACGGCGAAGGTGCGTTCAAAGCCGGGCGTGGAGTCGTGGGCCACCACGGCCATCATGTGGTCCTCCGGCACCTCAAACAGCCGGGGTGCGGCGGCCAGGCTGATACCCCGCTTAAGGGTGACGGCCGTCCGGGCGTAGGAGGAGGCCGTCTTGGGCATACCATCCGCCGTGGAGGCGACCAGCAGTGTGTCAGCGTCCAGCCATGACACGTTGCCCTTCGCCGTCGGAAGGTCAAAACCGCCCCGGGCCGGGTCCACGAATGTCCGGGTTTCGACGTCGAATTCGCGGTAGCGGTTGGCGTCGCCGCCGTCGGGGGAGAGCGCCAGCAGGGCCAGCCGGTAGGGGGCACCGGGTGCCGGCCGGAGGAATGTGGCGCCGTGGAAGACCCACTCTTCGCCTTCAGCCGCGGCCAGGGCGTCGACGTCCAGCAGGACATCCCACTCGGGTGAGTCGGTGCAGTAGCTTTCCCACGTGGTGCGGCGCCACAGCCCTTTGGGGTTCTGCTGGTCCTTCCAGAAGTTGTAGTACCACTCGCCGCGCTTGCCCACCATGGCGATCCGGTCCGTGGAGTCGAGCACCTCCAGGATCCTGCGCTCAAGGGCCTTGTAGTCGGCGTCCTCGAGCAGGTCCTCGGTCCGCGAGTTCTGTTCCTTGACCCAGGCAAGCTGTTCTTCGCCGTAGATGTCTTCGAGCCAGGCGTTCTCGTCAGCAGGCTCGGACGCGAGGCCCGCGGCGACGCTCCCCGGGTCGGCCTCGGTGGAACCCGGGATGGACGCTGAATCAGCTGCAGTGGTGGTCATCCGCCCATCCAAACAACATCCCCGGAGGCTGGCAAGTCAGGTGCCCACCCCGTACCCGGCTTTCAGCCCGTACTCTGGATGCCGTGGAAAATACGCAGAGCATCCGGGCCGCCATCATTGGTGCCGGCCCGCGCGGCACCAGCGTGCTGGAACGCCTGCTCGCGCACGCCGCCGCGCGCCTGGCCAACCCTGGCGGGGCTCTCCGGCTGCACATCGACGTCGTGGACCCTTATCCCGCCGGCCCGGGGCATGTCTGGCAGCCCCGGCAGTCACGCCTGTTCCTGATGAACACCCAGTCCTTCTACCCGACCCTAATTCCGGAGGACCCGTCGCTTCCGGCGCCCCTGGCCGGCACCTCGTTCGACCAGTGGCGGGAGCGGCAGCAGCGCGAACCGCTGCCGTCACTCAGCGCGGACGAGCGCGCGGAACTTGCGGTGCTGGAGTCAAACGACTTTCCCAGCCGGGCCCTGTACGGCAGGTACCTTCGTTCCACCCTGGAGGACGTGCTGGACAAGGCGCCGGAGGGCGTCACCGTCCAATTCCACGAAACGTCCGTCCTGTCGGTGCGCCCGGCAGGAGACGGGATGTTCGACGTCGTCCTGGCTACCGGCGCCACGCTCCGCACCGGTTCAGTGGTGCTGGCACTGGGCCACATCCCCTCCCGGCTGAACCCGGAACAGCGCGAGCTGCAGGCTGCGTCCGAGCAGTTGGGCCTGCAGTACCTGCCTCCTGCGGTGCCCGCCGATGTGGACTGGTCCCTGCTCCCGGCCGGTGAACCTGTCCTGGTCCGCGGCATGGGGCTGAACTTCTTCGACACCATGGTGCAGCTCACCGAGGGCCGGGGCGGAAAATTCGTCCCCAGCGGCGTGCGGCTGGAGTATGAACCGTCGGGCCAGGAGCCGCTGATCATTGCCGCGTCCCGGCGTGGCACCCCGTACCGGGCGAAGGCTGCGCTGGAAGGCTACTACCCGGCGTCGGTCACCCTCCGCTACCTGACCGAAACGGCGCTGGACCGGTTCCGCAAGGCCGGCATCCGGCCCGGGTTCGACCATGACCTGTGGCCGCTGCTGCACCGTGACACGCTCTGGGCGTATTACTCAACCCTGGTGCGCTCGCAGCCGGCCGCTGTCCGGGACAGGGCTGCCTTCCTCGCTGCCCTTGAAGAAGCGCTGCACCCGCACGCGCATTCGGCCGCCAACTGGGAGGACAGCGTGGAGAGCGTGCTGGCGGTCCACGTGGGTCCCCGGCACCGGCTGGACCTCCCCGCGCTCGCAGCACCCCTGGCGGGGAGGACGTTTGCTTCGCGGGCCGAACTCGATGCCGCCGTGGTGGAGTACCTGCTGGACGATGCCCGCCGTTCAGCCCTTGGCGAGGACGACCCCGTCAAGATGGCCATCGGCGCACTCCACCACGGCCGCGCGGTCCTCAAGACGGCAGTGGCCGACGGCGGCATCACCGATGAATCCTGGGTCGCCGGCCTGCGTGGCTGGTTCGAGTCCTTCGTGGAGGGCCTTGCCAGCGGACCGCCGGCCCTGCGCTCCGAGCAGCTGGCGGCGCTGGCCCGGGCCGGAGTGGTGAGCTTTGTGGGACCCGACCCCAAGTTCGGGGTTGACCGCAGGACCCGGAGGTTCACTGCGTCATCGCCATGGGTGGCAGGTCCACCGGCTGCCGCGGCCACAATGGTGGAAGCCCTGGCGCCGGGCAACAGGGTTTCAGCCAACGACTCCCCGCTCCTTGAACAGCTGCTGGCGGACGGCGCCGTCCGGCCACGGCTCATGATGACCGCCGAGGGAGCGCCCGTGCAGTCCACCGGGCTGGACGTGGTGCCCCATCCGTACCGTCCGGTCGCTGCCAACGGCGCCGTGACCGAGGGCCTGTACGTGCTGGGCCTCCAGCTGTCCTCCAACCAGTGGGGAACCGCCATTGCCGCCGAAGCCGTGCACCCCGGACGCCCCGCCTACCGCAGCGGCCAGCGCACGCTCCGCGATGCCGACGAGATAGCCGCAGCCATCCTCGGCGAATAACCCCAACCCCGGCACGCTCTCTCACTTTTGGCGCCGAATATCCGGACGCTCTCTCACGTATGGCACCTAAACCACCAACGCCCACTCACGCGAGTGAGCGGGCGTTGGTTTCGACGTGCCCTTGAGTCGGGGTGTGTGACGGTGTTACCGGGCCGCGCGCAGGCAGGCGCGGTAGGCAGCAATGGCCTGGCCGTAGTTCGCCTGTCCTGTCACGTCAGCCGGGCGGGACGGCTTGACCGGCGCCGTGCACACCGGCGGAACCGCAGTAGTGGCCGCGACCTGGACCGCCACCTTGACCACGGTGCCCGATTCAGCAGCGGTGAGCACCAAAGTCCCGGTGCCTTCTGCCGCTCCGTCCGGTACCGCCAGGTTCACACCGGCTGAACCTGAAGTGACCGGAACGGTGCCCAATTGGGTGACGGTCCCGGCAGCGTCGGTGAAAGCAGCCGCCAAGGTGGTGTTGACCGGGCTGCCCAGCGATGTCAGGTCCAGCTTGGAAACAGCGAGGGTTACGGCCTCGCCCGGCTGCACCTCTTCGGGGGTGGTGTTGCTGACGGCGACGGAACGCCGCGCGAAATCCGGTGACACCGGGCTGCTCTTCTGCAGGTAGCTGATCCATGCGTCCCGGTCCACCAGCCCGGAGTCCCTGGTGTTGGTGCCCTCGGTGAAGATCCGGAAGTTGTCACCACCGGTGGCAAGGAAGCTGAACGTTCCCACCCGGTAGGACTTTGCCGGGTCCAGCAGTTCGCCATTCACCCGGACAGACGTAATGCGGTCACCGGCAGGCCGGGCGGCGTCGTAGGTGTAGTTCACGTTCTTGGACAGCCCCAGCTGGATGTAGGCGCGGCTGGGAACCGTACCATCCGGGTTGGTCTGCCACTGCTGTTCCAGCAGCGTCTTGAACTGGGCACCTGTAAGCGACGTGGTCCACACGTTGTTCACGAACGGAAGCACAGCGTTTGCCTCGGCGTAGGTGATGCTACCGTCCGGGGCGTAGTAGAGCTCGTTCCGGAGTCCGCCGGCATTGACCACACCGATTTCGGCGCCGCCCAGCTCGGCAGGCTGCAGCGAGGCTAGCAGGGAGTCGGCCACCAGGTTGCCCAAGGTGGACTCATTGGCCCGGTCATCGCGCTTGGCAACACCGGCAGCGTCCGTGGTAAACGCTGTGGTGATGTCGGCAGTGACCGAACCGACGGGCTCGTTGCCAATCACCGCGGCGTCAGCGAGGGCTTTCTTGACGATAGCGTCGACGGCGGCGACGCGGGGGTAAGCGGCGGTCAGGTCCGTGGCGGGGTCGGTGGTGCGCTTCACGTTGCCGGCCTTGTACGCCGTCACCTCTTTGGTGGCGGTGTCTACGGTCAGTTGGATCTGTCCCACGTTCTCGCCGTAGTTTCCGGTCTGCACGACTGGACGGGTCTTGCCGTCGACGCCCGGAACAGGGGCGTCCCACGCGTATTCCTTGTGGGTGTGTCCGGTGAAGATGGCGTCGACGTCCGCGGTCGTTCCGGTGACCAGCTTGGCGAACGGGCCGCCGGCCGCCACCTCCTCCTCCAGAGTGGCGCCTTCCACCGCACCCGAGCCGGCGCCGTCGTGGTTTTCCACGATGATGACGTCTGCCAGGTTCTCCGCCGTAATCCTGGCGGCAGCACGGTTGATGGCGTCCACGGGGTCCCCGAACTCAAGGTCGGCGATACCGGCGGGCGTCACCAGGGAAGGAACCTCCTGGGTGACGGTGCCGATCACGGCCACCTTGATCCCGTTCATTTCCAACACGGTGAACTCGGGCAGGACAGGGTCCATGGTGCCCTTCCGGTAGACGTTGGCACCCAGGTAGGGGAACTTTGCATTGGTGCCACCGGCGATGACCCGGTCGCGCAGGTCCGCCCACCCGCCGTCGAACTCGTGGTTTCCCACCGCTGATGCCTGCAGTTCCAGGGCGTTCAGCACGTCAATGGTGGGCTGGTCCTTGGCGACGGCGGATGCGAACAGCGAGGCGCCGATGTTGTCGCCGGCGGACAGGAGGGCGGTGGCACCAGGGGCGGCGGCCGCCCGGAGCTTTTCGATGGTTCCGGCGAACTGGACCGTGTTGGTGTCGATCCTGCCGTGGAAGTCGTTGATTCCCAGGAAGTTCAGGTCCACCGTGGCAGGTGTGGAAGGCAGGTTCAGGCCCACCAGCACCGGATCGTGGTCGCTTGCCCGGAACTGGTCCGGCGCGTAGTAGTTGGTGATGTTGTAGTTGTAGCGGCTGTACTCCAGCGCCAGGGACTCCACCGAGTTGATGTTCCAGATGTCCGCGCCGGACACCACGGCATCGGCGGCGGGGGACGCCAGGATATGGTCCAGGGAGCCCACCATCCCGCCGAACAGGTAGGAGTGCTTTGCGGAGCCATCGGCGTTCCGCGCCTTCTCGTCCTGGTTGACGTAGCCCGCAGACGTGAAGACGTTGATGGGGTCTTCCTTGGCGTAGGCGTTGAAGTCGCCGATCAAAAACACCTTGTCCGTGCCCTTGGTGGACTGCAGGGACGAGGCGAAGTCCAGCAGCGACTTGGCCTGGGCGGTGCGTGCCAGGTTCGAGGCGCCCTGCCCCTGGTCCGTATCGTCCGGCGTTGCTGCCGAGCCCTTGGACTTGAAGTGGTTGGCAATGGCGATGAACTCGGTTCCGGCGCCGCCTCCAACCGGCTTGAATACCTGCGCCAGCGGCTTGCGGGCACTGGCGAAGGCAACCGTGTCATTGTGGATGATGGACTCGCCCACCGGCTCGGCTGCGGCCTTCTTGTAGATGAAGGCGGTGCGGATCATGTCCTCATCGCCAAGCGGCGGGGCGTTCGCCGGCGAACGGACGTAGTCCCAGACTCCCGGCGCTGCGACGTTCAGGGCGTCCACCAGCTTGGCCAGGGCGTCGTCGCGGTTCTTGCCGAACTGGGCGGAGTTTTCTACCTCCATCAGGGTGACAAGATCGGCGCCCGCCTTGGTGATGGCGGAAACAAGCTTGTCCTGTTGCCGCTGGAAGTTCTCCGCGTTGGCGGCGCCGCGTGCGGCGCAGCCGCCCCGGACCGTGACGGGGTTTCCCTCGCGGTCCGTGTGGTATGTGCAGCCGGTGAGCTGGTCGCCTGTCGTGGGGAAGTAGTTCAGGACGTTGAAGGAGGCAATCTTCAGGTTGCCGCCCACCGGTTCGGGAGCCTCGGTTCGCGTCGCGCCGAAGGTGGCCGGCTGGACAGCGTCCGCATTGCCGGGCGTGAGGTGCGTGAGCGGCTGGAGCTTCCAGGAGTCGTTGGCGTAGCCAAGGACCACGTTGGTGGTGAAGGTGGCCGGCGAACCCACGCGGACGGGATCAGTGTCCGTGAGGTACGGCAGGGGCAGGGCCTTGTTGGCGCTGCTGCCCAGGAAGTTGGTGCTCGCGCCGTCGTCGAGCTTGATGCCCCGCTCGGCGTTTTCCTTGCCGACGGCGGCGTGTTCGGCGGTGCCGTACGGCGCCACCGCGGTGGGCTGGACCAGGGGAGTGGTGCCGCCGGCCAAACCGATCTCGCCGTACTGGTTGAGGCCGTAGTTGTCGGTGACCGTCAGCGGGCCCTGCGGTGCCAGGAGCATGCCTTCGAGGGACTCGCGGAAGGTCTCGTTGGCGGGCAGGGTGAAGGTGGTCGGCTTGACCTCCGGAGCGGCGTCGGCCAGTTTGGTGAGCCCTGCGGCCGCGCCAACGTTGATTTGCGTCATCCCGTAGTACTCGACCACGGCCCCGGTCAACTGCACATAGTCGCCGATCTGGACTGAACCCACAGTAGCGGGGGAGTAGACGAAGATCCCGTCGGATGCAGCATGCCCCGTGGCCGTCAGGTCGCCGCCGGTGCCCGCGGTCTGGAGGTAGTAGCCGTTCAGGCCGCCTGTGGGGAACACCGCGGTGACCTTGCCTGTGGTGGTGACCGTGGCACCCGCCAGCGGGCTGGCGGTGCCGGTGCCCTGGATCTCGGCGATGGATTTCACCGCGGGAGCTGGATCAGGTGTTGGGTCGGGATCCGGGGCTGCCCCGCCGGAGGGCGTGGGCGTGATGGTGGCGCTGAGCGTGAAGTCGGCAGAGTTGTTGTTGCTGTCTGCGCCGCCGGTCCTGTTCAGGCTCCTGACATCACTGGTGCCGGCGGGTGCCGTGGCGGCCTTCGTCTCGTAGGTGTTGGAGGCGCCGTACCCAAGGAGATCGGCTACGCCGGCCGGTTCCAGCTGGGAGCCGGTGGAAAGTGCGACGGCGGCGGGCTGCTTGGCGAGGATGATGGTTCCGGTGGTGCCGCTGGGGTTAAGGCCAGTGGCCACGACGTCGGGTGCCGGCAGTTCGGCTCCTTCGGCGCCGCCATTGTTGCTGCCGCCCTTGACGAGGTAGTAGCCCTTTGCCGGGACGGACCCGGACAAGGCCGCCACGCCGCTGGGCGCTGACGAGCTGGTGGCCGGGCGGTACTGCAGGGACCAGCCGTCCAGCGACACCGGGGCGTCCGAGGTGTTGTATAGCTCGACGAACTTGTTCTTATATGCGGCGCCGGCGCTGCCGCCGCTGAGGTAGGCCTCGTTGATCACGACGGGCGAGGTTCCTGCCGCGGCTGAGACCTCCGCGGCTGGATCGTCCGCAACGGCGGGGAGAGCTGCCAGGGGAGCTGCCATGAGCCCCGCGGACAAGGCTGTTCCCAGCGCTAGTTTCCATGGTGTTTGATGCATCCGCTCTTACTTTCATAAGGGTGTCCCCGGTAGGGGACCCGATGGGAAGTGTCCGGGTTGTACCAACGGACAGATGGCCCGGACCCTGCTCCTGGTCAAGTGGTGTTCCGGCACATCACAACAGCGCTGAATGAACGCAAGGTGGCTAGAGCGTGCATTCGGCAGGACGTTCCCCAGCGGAACGGGCCGCCCACCGGCCTGGAGCCCCCGTAGCCTGGTTCCGGTGATGCTGCTGGTGGTTATGGCCGGCAGATACCCCCATGTGTGCCGGCCATCACCAAAGAATACCGGCCGGTAGCTTCCGGGAAAGGGGACGGCAGCGGTTTTTTCGGCGGCCCATCGAGAAAAAGGAAGGACCCCCGCCGGCCAGCGGACTGGCGGACAGGGGCCCTCTTTTGCGGAAGGTAAGAGATTCGAACTCTTGGTACGGGGTTACCGCACACTGGTTTTCAAGACCAGCTCCTTCGGCCGCTCGGACAACCTTCCTCAGCTAGTAGTGTTTCATAGGCACTTGCCTGCAACAAAACAGAGCCCGGACCGTGTCCGGTGCACACTGGTTGCAGCCAGTATTCAGTCAGGAACGGGAGTGGTCCATGAAAGCCGTCTACATTTCGGAGCCGGGCGGCCCGGAGGTCCTGGAGGTCCGTGAGGCTGACGCTCCGGTGCCCGGCCCCGGCGAGGTGCTCATCGACGTCGTTGCCGCGGGCCTGAACCGGGCCGACGTGCAGCAGCGGCGCGGCTTTTACCCGGCGCCACCCGGCGCCTCCGAGATTCCTGGACTCGAGGTGTCGGGCAGGATCGCCGGCTTCGGGCCGGGGGTTACCAAGGCTTTCTCGGTGGGTGACAAGGTGGTGGCACTGCTGGCCGGCGGCGGATATTCCCAGCAGGTGGCGGTTCCCGCCGAGCAGGTCCTGCGCGTGCCCGAGGGCGTCGACCTGGTTACGGCGGCTTCGCTTCCGGAGGTTTCGGCCACCGTCTATTCCAACCTGGTCATGACTGCCCAGCTGCAGCCGGGTGAGACGGTCCTCATCCATGGTGCCACCGGCGGGATCGGCACCATGGCCATCCAGTTGGCGAAAGCACTCGGGGCCAGGGTGGCCGCGACGGCCGGCACGGACGAGAAGGTCAGCACCGCGAAGGCTTTCCTGGGGGCGGACATCGCCATCAACTATGCGGAGGAAGACTTTCCTGAAAGCCTCCGCCGGCAGAACGGGGGGAAGGGCGCGGACGTTATCCTCGACGTCGTCGGGGCCAAATACCTTCCGCGGAACGTGGATGCTCTGGCGGACTACGGCCGCCTTGTGGTCATCGGCCTGCAGGGCGGTACCAAGGGGGAGCTGGACCTGGGCCAGCTGCTGAAGAAGCGTGCCGCGGTGGTGGCCACCGCCCTCCGGCCCCGCCCGGTGGCGGAAAAGGGCGCCATCATGAACGCAGTCAGGGAGGCAGTGTGGCCACTGGTCAGCGACGGCAGGATCAGGCCGCTGGTGGCTAAGACCTTCCCGCTGGACCAGGTACAGGCCGCGCACCGCTACTTCGACAGCGGTGACCATGTGGGAAAAATCCTCCTGGTCATGTAGCGGGTAGATACTCAGTATTGTGTTCCGCTCGCCTCGGCGCTAGGCTTCTTGCTATACGCGGTATGCACGGTTCTTGGGGGGCCGTGCATACCGTCGCTACCAGCCGAAGGAGCACCATGTCCATCCGCCACAGCCTCCTCGCCCTGCTGCAGGACCAGCCGCGCTACGGCTACCAGCTGCGGGTCGAGTTCGAGAACCGGACAGGGGCAACGTGGCCCCTCAATATCGGGCAGGTCTACACCACCCTGGACCGGCTGGAGCGGGACGGCCTCGTGGCAAAGGACGGGGACGACGGTGAGGGCCACGTGGTGTACAGCATCACCGCCGCCGGTGAGGCGGAGGTGCGCAGCTGGTTCGCCGCGCCCGTCGAGCGCAACAGTCCGCCCCGGAACGAACTCGCCATCAAACTGGCACTCGCTGTCACCCTCCCCGGAGTAGACGTCCAGGCCATCATCCAGGCCCAGCGGGTGGCTTCCATCCGGGCGCTGCAGGATTACACCAAAGCCCGCAGGGATACCATGGCCAGCCAGCGCAGCGGAGATACAGCCTGGCTTCTGGTCCTTGACTCCCTCATCTTCCAGACGGAAGCGGAAGTCCGCTGGCTGGACCTCTGCGAGGCCAGGATGGTCCAGCAAGCGCAGTCAGCCGGCGCCGGCACGGCACGCAACACGTCCAACGGGGTAACGGAAGACGCCGCCCCGCTCATCGCGGACAGCCGCCGGTGAGCGTCCAGGGGCCGCAGCAGGTCCTGGAACTCGCCAAGGTCAGCAGGACGTTCGGGGAAGGCGCGACGGCCGTCGCCGCGCTGCGGGACGTGGACCTCACCATCGGCGCGGGGGAGTTTGTTGCGGTCATGGGGCCATCGGGGTCCGGCAAGTCGTCCCTGCTTGCGCTGGCCGGGGGCCTGGACCGGCCGACGTCGGGCGCTGTGTTTGTGGAATCCACGCCCCTTGCCGGGCTGGGACTGAATGAACTGGCACGGCTGCGGCGGCGTGCGGTGGGCTACGTCTTCCAGGACTTCAACCTGGTCCCGACCCTTACCGCCGCCGAGAATGTTGCCCTGCCGCTGGAGCTCGATGGAACGGCGTCGAAGAAGGCCCGCCGGCAGGCAGCGGATGCCCTCCGCCAGGTGGGGATACCGGAGCTCGCGGACCGGTTCATGGACCAAATGTCCGGCGGCCAGCAGCAGCGGGTGGCCATCGCGCGGGCAGTGGTGGGCCAGCGCCGGCTGATTCTTGCTGACGAGCCAACGGGTGCACTTGACTCGACCACCGGCCAGGGCGTCATGGAGGTGCTGCGCTCGCGGGCCGACGCGGGGGCGGCGGTCATGCTGGTCACCCACGAGGCGCGGCACGCCGCCTGGGCAGACCGGGTGGTGTTCCTCCGCGACGGCCGGATCGTGGACCAGGCCACGGCCATGCATGATCCCACCATGCTCCTGGCGCAGGCCGGTCTCTGATGCCGCTGGACCTCACTCCGGCGCCGGGAGGGCGCCGGAGCAGTTTCCGGCTTGCCCTCCGCATGGCCCGGCGGGACATCCGGCGGCACCGCGGGCGGTCGTTCCTGATCGTGCTCCTGATCATGCTGCCCGTGGCAGGAATGACCGGAGCGGCCACCCTGTACAAAAGCTCGCAACGGACGCCGGAAGAGATTGTCCGGTACGAACTGGGCCAAACGCAGGCACGGTTCGGTGCTCTGCCGGCGATAAACGGTGAGTCCCTCCAGGACCCGCTGAACGACGCCATAGTGGCGGGCAGCACGGGCAACGTGGATCCTGAGTTTGTGGCCACACCGCCCCAGGAGCTGCTCCCGGACGGTTACGAGGTGTTGCCGCTGCGGCAATTGCAGCTCACCACGTCTGTCGGCGAAGCGCTGGTGTCGTTGAACGGAGTGCAGGTGGACGCGCTCCACCCTGCATTCACCGGCAAGTTCACCCTCCTTGATGGGCGGGCACCGGAAACGGATAAGGAGGTCCTGGTCTCGCGGGGACTGCTGGAACGCTTCAGCCTGGCGTTCGGGGAGGAATTTACGACGTCGGCAGGGGGCTTTGTCCCGGTAGGCACCATCCGTGATGCGGACGCCTCCGACAACAACAGCTTCCTCTACCTTCAGCCCGGGCAGGTGCCGGCAGCGGCCCTGCCAAGCGAACTTCCGCAGTCGACGTCCTACTACCTGGTGGGTCCGGATCCGATCTCCTGGCAGCAAATCAGGGAGGCCAACAGCCGGGGTGTGGCGGTGCTCTCCCGCAGCGTCGTGCTGGATCCGCCGCCCATGGACCAGCGGGTGGTACCCGGAGCCCAGCCCCAGTACGGGCAGGCGGAGACGTGGACCCTCTACGGCACTTTGGGACTCCTGGGAGCCTTGGCGCTGCTGGAAGTGGGCCTGCTCGCCGGTGCTGCCTTCGCGGTGGGCGCAAAGAGGCAGGTGCGGGAACTTGCGCTGCTGGCAGCCTCCGGCGCGGAAGCTCCCGCGGTGCGTTCGGTAGTCACAGCAGGGGGCCTGTGGCTCGGTTCCGTCGCTGTCGTCACCGGTGCGGCCGTGGGCTTTGCCGGAGCGGCCGCGGCCGTTGTTTGGGTTCGATCCACAGGCTCTGCCCGCCTTGCCGGAGTGCACCCGGACATACTGCTGACGGCCGTTGCAATGGTCATGGGCCTGGCCGCCTGCATTCTCGCGGCGTTGGCACCGGCCAACCAGGTTGCCCGCCAGGCGCTACTCGGCGCCCTTAAATCCGGCCGCGCTCCCGCCGGCAAAGGAACACGAACCAGCATCACGGGTGCAGCGCTGCTGGCGGCGGCAACCGGTCTCCTGGCTGCCGGATGGCTGCTGGGAAAGTCGCAGCCGGACCCGGACCGGAACGCGGAGCAATTGCCGTTCGTGGCCGGGCTGCTGATCGGCGGAGCAGTGCTGGCTGTTGTTGGACTCGTGCTTCTGACCGGATGGCTGATTGTCCTGCTGACCTCACGGACCCAGCGGCTGTCCCTGCCCGTCCGGATGGCCGCGCGGGATTCAGCGCGGAACCGGGGCCGGACCGTGCCGGCAGTGGCCGCGGTGCTTGCCGCCGCCACGCTCGCGAGCGCAGGCCTGGTGCTTTCGGCCAGCCAGCAGGCCGGGATGCGGGAAAACCACTGGTGGAGCGCTTTGGAGAACCAGGCGCACCTGCCGCTGGTTGTGGACGCGCCGATGCTCACGGACGGCGGCAACCAGCCGTCCATGAGGGTGGATCCGGCTGTGCTCTCCTCCCGGGTGGAGCAGGCAGTCGGCGCAGTTGAGTGGACGAGGGTCGTCACGGCGCCGGCAGCGATCAGTAACTGTGTCTTTGGCCCTGATGTGGACTTGTCGGTCCCCGCCCGCACGGAGAGCTCCAACTGCATTCTGTACTCCCTGGCTGTACCCGAGGGCCATGAATGCCCCATGACACCGCAGCGGAGGGTGGTGGACCCGAAAGACTGGCGCTGCCGTGGATCAATGATCCGTGAAGCGGGTTCCCCACGGGCCATTGTGGTGGGAGGTGCCGATGACATCCGGATGATGCTCGGTACGGACGCCGGCGCTGACGCCCTGGCGGTGCTGGATTCCGGTGGCATGGTGGTCACAAACCCCGTCTTTGTCCAGGAGGGGAAAGCTGTGCTGCTGGGACAGGACGTCCGCACCCAGCTGCAGTCGCCGTCGGACGGCTCGATTGTTCATGCGACGGTCAGCAGCACGGCCTTGCCAGCGGCGGTAGTGGAACCGGCGGTGGCGGTGCCCTACTACGGTTTCATCTCGCCGGAGACGGCCGAGAGGCTGGATCTGGGAGCGGAACCGGCCGGGCTGCTGGTCCAGCTGGACAGGCGGCCCTCAGCCGCTGAGACTGACGCAGCGGCCGCGGCAGTGGCAGGTGTTTACAAGCAGCCAGGCGCGGGGTTCTGGGTGGAGCCGGGCATCTCGCAGGACAACGACTGGATGTCCTGGTCGATCGTCGCCGCCGCTGCATTGATAACGCTCAGTGCAGCAGGTATCACCACCGGACTCTCGCTGGCTGACGCACGAACGGACCACGTAACCCTTGCCGGGGTGGGAGCATCCCCGCGGCTGCGGAAGGCCCTGGCGGCCTCCCAAGCGCTGCTCACCTCCGGGCTCGGCGGCGTGCTTGGATGCCTGGCCGGGACCCTGCCGGCGGTACTCATTGCAGCCTCCACCGAGCTGCGCATAGCCGTGGAGGTTCCGTGGCTGCACCTGCTGGTATTGATGTTGGCCGTACCGGCGGTGGGGGCTGCGCTCGCATGGCTGTTTACCCGTGCTGCCCTGCCCATGTCACGCCGCGGGCTCGCCGGCTGAAAGCCGCCCCGGGCGGACTTTCGACGCCTCTTGCCTGCCGTTCACCGCAGCGTCCCGGGGAACGCGGGAAAAGCCATCCCCATCCTTATCACGCGTTGGTAAGGTGCCTTAGTAAGGGGAGACCAGCACCCAGCTCAAGGAGGAGACATGGCCGGAACGCCTGATCATCGGAATGGTCCAGGGCGAAGGGAGGGTGCGGTCGCCACTGACGCCGCCCTTCCCGCTGCTGCCGTGGACGAGAACGTCCGCGAGGCGGAAGAACGGAAGTGGACGCCGGGAAAGATCGCGCTATGGGCCGCGATTGCCCTGCTGGGCGGCGTGGCATGGTTCATGCTGGCGATCATCCGGGGTGAAACAGTCAACGCGATCTGGTTTGTCTTTGCCTCAGTCTGTACATACCTGATCGGCTACCGCTTCTATTCGAAGGTGATCGAACGCTTCATCACCAAACCGGATGACCGCAGGGCCACCCCTGCGGAGTACAAGGCGGACGGCAAGGACTACGTCCGGACGGACCGGAACGTCCTGTTCGGCCACCACTTCGCAGCCATCGCCGGTGCCGGCCCGCTGGTAGGCCCGGTCCTTGCCGCCCAGATGGGATACCTGCCTGGAACCATTTGGATCATCATCGGCGTCGTGCTGGCCGGCGCGGTGCAGGACTATCTGGTGATGTTCTTCTCCATGCGTCGGGGCGGGCGCTCGCTGGGCCAGATGGCCCGGGAGGAGCTGGGAGTCGTTGGCGGCACGGCCGCCCTGATTGCCACCCTCCTGATCATGGTGATCATCGTTGCCATCCTCGCGCTCGTCGTCGTCAATGCCCTGGGTGAAAGCCCGTGGGGTGTCTTCTCCGTTGGCCTGACCATCCCGATCGCCCTGTTCATGGGCGTCTACCTGCGGTACCTGCGGCCAGGGAAAATCATGGAGGTCTCGCTGATCGGGTTTGTCCTGCTCCTGGCGGCCATCATCGGCGGCGGCATCGTTGCCGAGACCCCGTGGGGTGCCGATATTTTCAGCCTGGACAAGGTAACTATCGCCTGGGGCATCATCATCTACGGTTTCATCGCCGCAATCCTGCCCGTGTGGCTGCTGCTGGCACCGCGTGACTACCTCTCCACATTCATGAAGATCGGCGTGATCGTGATGCTGGCGGTGGCCATCATCGTGGTCCGTCCGGAGATCAACGTGCCCGCGTTCAGCGAGTTCGCCAGCCGCGATAACGGCCCCGTGTTCCCGGGCGCCCTGTTCCCGTTCCTGTTTGTCACCATCGCCTGCGGAGCACTGTCCGGCTTCCACGCCCTGATTTCCTCGGGCACCACCCCCAAGCTGGTGGAGAAGGAACGGCAGACCCGGTTCATCGGTTACGGCGGAATGCTGATGGAGTCCTTCGTGGCCATCATGGCCCTGGTGGCGGCCATCTCCATCGACCGCGGGCTTTACTTTGCGATGAATGCGCCTGGAGCACTTACCGGCGGAACGGTGGAAACAGCCGCCACGTGGGTCAACAGCCTCGGCCTGGCCGGCGTGAACGTTACCCCGGAGATGCTGTCGCAGACGGCCGCCAACGTGGGTGAGGAAAGCATCGTCTCACGCACCGGCGGTGCCCCCACCCTCGCGGTGGGCCTGGCGCACATCATGCAGCAGCTCATCGGCGGCACCGCCATGATGGCCTTCTGGTACCACTTCGCCATCATGTTCGAAGCACTGTTCATCCTCACGGCCGTGGACGCCGGCACCCGCGTGGCCCGGTTCATGCTCCAGGACTCCATCGGCAACTTCATCCCCAAGTTCAAGGAACACTCCTGGCGGCCCGGAGCATGGCTTTGCACCGCAATCATGGTCGGGGCCTGGGGGCTGGTGCTGCTGATGGGCGTCACCGACCCGCTGGGCGGCATCAACACACTGTTCCCGCTGTTCGGCATCGCCAACCAGCTGCTCGCAGCCATCGCGCTGTCCGTGTGCCTGGCCATCGCAGCCAAACGCGGCTCCTTCAAGTACCTATGGATTGTGGCCCTGCCGCTGGCGTTTGCCGCCGTGGTTACCATCACCGCCAGCTTCCAGAAGATTTTCTCCCCGGTGCCCGCGGTGGGTTACTTCGCCAATAACGCGGCGTTCAGCAAAGCCCTCGCCGAGGGAAAGACCGAATTCGGCACCGCGAAGACCGCGACAGCCATGGAAGCCGTGGTCCGCAACACCGCCATCCAGGGCTGGTTGTCCGTGATCTTCGTGGTCCTGAGCATCATCGTGATCGCGACGGCGGTGCTCGCCACAGTGAAGGCCTTCCGCAACCACGCCGCCGGGACACCCGTCACCGACAACGAGGACCCGGCCCGGCCGTCGCGTGTCTTCGCCCCCGCCGGGCTCGTCCCCACTCCCGCAGAGCGCCAGTTGCTGGCCGAATGGGAGAAAGTACCGGCTGAACTTCGGTTCGAACGGGCAGGGCACCACTGATGAGCACGGGACTCGCGGCCCTGTCCACCGGTTTCAAGGGTTTTGCGCGGTACATGGGCGGCCTCTTGGGCGCCGATGCCTACGCCAAGTACCTGGAGCACCACCGGCTGGCAGGGCACCAGGAACCGCCCCTCACGGAGCGCGAGTTCTGGCGTGACCGGACCGACCGGCAGGACAACAATCCTCAGGGCAGGTGCTGCTGATTGAGCCCGCAGCGTACAAGCGTGTCAGGTGGGTTCATCGAGTGGACCCCGGGCGGATCGCTCATGAGAGTATGAACGCATGAGCGATCCGAAAGACACTCAGGCACCTGAGGACCTCCCGGTAGAAGGCACCCCCGTAGACGACAGCCCGGCCCCCGTGCCAGCGCAGGCAGGGCAAACCAACGGCGCCAAGAAGGGCAGCAACCTGCACGACCTGGTGGACGAACCGGCTAAGGTGATGCGGATCGGCACCATGATCCGGCAGCTCCTCGAAGAGGTTAAGTCCGCTCCGCTCGATGACGCCGCCCGGGGCAGGCTCGCTGAGATCCACGAGCGGTCCATCAAGGAACTCGAGGATGGCCTGGCTCCGGAGCTCGTGGAGGAGCTGGACCGGATCAGCCTTCCCTTTTCCGACGAGGCAACCCCGTCCGACGCCGAGCTCCGCATCGCGCAGGCCCAGCTGGTGGGCTGGCTCGAAGGGCTGTTCCACGGTATCCAGACTGCCATTGCGGCGCAGCACGCAGCCCGGGAACACGCTGCGGCGCAAATGCAGCTGCGCCAGCTTCCGCCGGGGACGATGATCGCCCCGGGCGTGGTGATCGGCGAGAACGGCGAGCCCCAGCGTTCCCCGGCGGGGTCCCGGCCCGGAGCTCCTGCACAGCCGGGCAAGCGCGAAGACCCGGACCACGGTCCCGGACAGTACCTGTAGGTTGCGCTTGGGCTTTTTCAGCGCCGCCAGGCAGGGGCGCACGGACGATGCGGAACTGGGGAAGGGGTTGTGGCGCCGCGCGCATGACCGCTTCCATCGGGGACTGGACCGCTTCCACCAGGTGCTCGAAGGCGTGGAGGACGACCAGCTGTACGAGGAGCTGGTAGGGATCGCCAATGAGCTGGCAGCCCTTTTGGAACGGGTACGCGCGGTCTGCATGGAAGCGCAGCGGCGCTCACCCAGTGAGGGCCTGGACATCCCTGTGGCCTTGTCCGGAGTGCACCGGGCCCTGTCCAAGGCGGGCAACTCGCTTGCCACCACCGCCGAGGCGGCCGCCATGCTGCGGCTCGCTGTGGGGCCTGTGCCGGTGGGGGCTGCGTCGGTGCGGCGCCGTGCCGAGGCCGTTTTCCAGCAGGTGGCCGACGCCGAACGGCACCTTCACGAGGCGGCCTCCTAACTGCCGCGGACGGGATATTCCCGGTTACGCGTTTGGCTTAGTCAGGCCAAAAAGGAAGGGTGGGCCGTCTAGGGTTTGGCAGGATGAAGGAATGACTTTTTCACCTTCCTTGACTTTCAATGACGGAAACACGATCCCCCAGCTTGGCTACGGCGTGTGGCAGGTTGAGGACGGCGTGGCGGAGAAGGTGGTCCGCCAGGCGTTTGAGGCGGGCTACCGCCACATCGATACGGCAAAGATCTACGGCAACGAGGCAGGCGTCGGCCGCGCGATCGCCAGCTCCGGCCTGTCCCCTGAGCAGATCTTCATCACCACCAAGCTATGGAACTCGGACCAGGGGTTCGAGTCCACGCTGGCTGCCTTCGAAGAGTCGATGGACCGTCTGGGCCTGGAGACGCTGGACCTGTACCTGATCCACTGGATGCAGCCCAAGCAGGACAAGTACGTGGACACCTGGAAGGCGCTGATCGAGCTCCAGAAGCGCGGACGCGTGAAATCCATTGGCGTTTCCAACTTCACCGTCGAAGGCCTGCAGCGGCTGATTGACGAGACCGGCGTGGTGCCGGCCATCCACCAGATTGAACTCCACCCCTACTTCAGCCAGCGCCAGCTGCGCGAATTTGGGGCTGCCAAGGGCATCCTGACCCAGGCATGGTCTCCGCTGGGCCAGGGCGGCGAGCTTCTTGAGGATGCAACCGTCGCGGCCATTGCCGCGAAGCACCAGGCGACTCCCGCACAGGTTGTCATCGCGTGGCACCTTGCTATCGGCAACGTGGTGATCCCCAAGTCCGTCACCGAATCGCGGATCCACGAGAACTTCGCGGCACTGGAGGTGACCCTGGACGCGGATGACGTCCAGGCCATCAACGGGCTGGACCAGACGGCGACCGGTGAAGGCCGCATCGGGCCGGACCCGGCAGTTTCCGACTTCGCCTAAGTGATGCTGTAGCCGCACTTCAGCGATGCTGGCCCGCGTTGCCCGATTTTCCCGGGCAGCGCGGGTTCCTGCTTTTAAGCGGATTCCTGCTTTAAGCCGCGCGGAGCGAATTAGGCGGCGATCCGGACCTGCTCGACGGGGACCTCGTCAATCACGGCCCAGCTGTCCTCGCCGGCGCAGTGCCTGTTCGCGAACCGCTGTGCCTCTGCCAAGGTATCGAAAGTTTCAGCCCGGGCCCGGCCGCAGTCGGCGTCGAAGTACGTGACGTGAAATTCCTGTACGGTGTGGTTTTCCATAAATCCAGTCTGCAACCGGGGTCTGACAATTCCGTGAATCAGCGCCGCGTGTTGCCGTTAGGCGTTGACTGGCCGTATGCAAACCCACCGGCGGGCGCCAGTCAGCCGCTCGAATTCGTACGACGTGCAGTTTGAGGACTGCTCGGCCAAGCCGGCGAACAGCTCGTCGAGCTCGTGCTGCCCGAAGGCATTGCGCAAGGCGCCCAGGACACTCACCGGTTCCCTGCGTGACCAGAGTGCCCGGCGTGGACCGTCGTCACCGTTGTGAATGGCGACTTCCGCCTCATACAGCTTGGACCTCAACACAAGGAAATCATCCGAGTCAGCCAAGACTCAGTATGCTCCCGGCACGGTAAATGCCGCTAGCTACTAAGCCACCCGGATTCTTCACCTGGCTTTGCCATCTCGCCGGCCATGGGGTTCCTACGGCGACGCCTCACTGTTGTCCAGCCGGAGGACACGTTCCTGGGCCAGCATGGCTGTCCGTCCCGCTTTGTCAGCTGCCCGCGCGGCTTGTTTCGCTTCGGCTGCAGTGGCAGCAAGCCTCTTGCGGGACCGGTCCAGCTCCTCCTCCGCAGCCTTCAACCTGTCGCGAAGTTCAGTGGTTTCTTTCACGAGGGCGTCGATTTCGGCGCGGGTTTCTTCCACCTGCTCCTGCAGCTCCTGCACGAGGCTGCCCGTCCTCGCCTCCTCGGCCTGGGCATCGGCGAGGGCGGCTTTCGCTCTTTCCAGCGCAGGTGGTGATGCGGGCCGGGGAGACTGCCGGACTGCCTCAAGCCGGGGCTTGGCTGCCTTGGGCCGGGAGGTGCGCTCCGGCGTCGTACGCTCCTTCTTGACCGGCGCTGATACCGGTGCCGGTCCCCGGACGGGGGGAGCGGCAGGTGCGGGCAGGGCCCCCGGTAGCGCTACCGCTCCCTCCAGGTCGGCAGCGCTGACCCCATCCGCCGAGAGGGTCTTCAGGAGCCGCCCGCTGCGGACAGCAGCCGCTGCCCCTTCGTCCGCTGTCAGGGCCCGGAGCGTCTCCTCCACCTCACCGGCGATGGTGTCGCTGATGGCCCTGCCCTGCTGCTGGACAACGGACCTGGCAGTGTCGACGGCGGCGGCCAGCATGGTACGGCGCTCCCGTCCCAGCTCGCGGAGGGCCGGGGCGTCCAGCGACGCCTGCGCCTCCCGCATCCGGGAACCGAGATCGGCCAGCCCGGCAAGGACGTCCGGCTGGTGCAGGGCAAGCATGTTCACCGACCAGGCAGCCACTGATGGCTTGGGAAGTCCCTTGACGGCGGTGCCCAGTTCCTTGTCCTTCCCGGCAGCGTCCTTTGCCGCAGCTGTTCTTGCGGCCACGAAGTCCTCAAGCGGCACGGCATAAATCGCGTTCGCAATATCTGCCAGTGCCTGCTCATCCATGTCCGCCATCATAGGCGGGAGACCAGGGCAGTCCGGGGATAGAGCCAACCGTTGCCCGCGGTGGCGGAGCACGTTGTGGCAACTGCTGTTAGGTGCTCGGCCTGCTGCCCTCGCGGATGTGTCCACTTAGGGCATCGGCCAGCTGATCCACACCCGTGATGTCCTGGTTGTTCGTGGTTTCATCCAGGACCAGCAGTTGCGCGTAGCGATGGAGGAGCCGGCGACGGCTGGGGGAGGCGTACGCGGTCTCAAACGCACGCCCTCATCGCCGGCTCCGCTCACAACACTAAAGAGAGCCACCCGCCGGCGCCCGAGTAATCAGTACCTGATTTGGCGCGAGGCTATACGTGCGGGGTTCCAATTCTGCTGCAGTGCTGCTGCAGAATGGGGCCAACGCCGGAAACCTCCCCAATGGGTGGACCGTGTTTGACTGGGATTGTGATCAGAAAAGCAGGGCAGGACGATATTGAACGCCTGCAGGACATCGAGACGGCTGCGGGCGAGGCCTTTCGCTCGATCGGGATGCAAGCGATAGCGGACGATGCTCCCCCGAGCGCTCAGGAACTCCGCCGGTACGTATCCACTGGACGGTCCTGGGTCAGTACCGATCCGATGGGGCGCCCGGTCGCCTACATCCTCATAGACATCCTTGGCACGAATGCACAC
Source organism: Arthrobacter sp. K4-10C (assembly GCF_059090085.1). Taxonomy (NCBI): domain Bacteria; kingdom Bacillati; phylum Actinomycetota; class Actinomycetes; order Micrococcales; family Micrococcaceae; genus Arthrobacter; species Arthrobacter sp. K4-10C. The sequence continues at coordinate 303,426 of NZ_JBNHFI010000004.1, forward strand.
ATTGAACAGGTAACGGTGCACCCCGACGTTGCACGCCAGGGCATCGGCAGGGCGCTGATTAGCGAGGTTGCATTGTGGGCAGCTTCGCAGGGACTCAAGGCGCTGACGCTGACCACTTTTCGGGACGTTCCGTGGAACGCGCCCTACTACGAGCGTCTGGGCTTCACCACGGTGCCCGCACACCTGTGGCCCGGGGAAATCGACCGGCTGGTCCAGGCGGAAGCTGCGCACGGCCTGGATGCCTGGCCGCGAGTGGTGATGATGAAATCCCTGAGCGAGGGTCAGTGCTTCCCGCTCACACGCACCCCGCCAACCGCCCCCGTCCACGGCGTGTCGCCCGGGGCGGACAGGGACAAATGCGCGAAAACGTACCCCTGCTGAAGTGCAATGACCTGTGAAGTGGCCCCGCCGCAAGCCAAGGTAAGCTCCACCGGCCGAAAAATGGCACCGGGATACTCCTGTCCAACGAGGACCTTCGCACCGGAAGCACCAACACAGGCCGCGGTGACGGTGTACTGCCCGGCCGCCGGCACCTTCTCGGTTTTGCCAAAGCCCCTGACGGGGCCGTCCAGTGGCCCAACATCGGAAAGGAGGACTGGACCCGGTGATGTCCTGAGGAGCCGCTCCAGCTCAGCGTAGTTCTCAGCTTCCTGCTCCAAAACCTGGGTGTTGTTGTATGGCTGGAGGGATGCCGTTGCGGGCGGGGGGTCTGCTGCTGGGGTGTGCACGGACTCTGGGGCAGTTGTTGTCTGCACCGGTTCGGGGTAGTCATAGGAGCACCCCGTCATGCCGCCAAGAGGGATCAGCAGGCACAGGGCACATGCCAGCAGCTGCCGCTTGTCCTTTATTGCCACTCTTCAATGGTGGGCAGCCCTGCCATTCAGCACAACCTCGAAAACACGCGCGCCGCTTCCCAAGCATGTCAGTGCCCAGCGGGACCGCAGGCCGCGTTTGGGCGCACTGGAACCGCCTCGTGTTCGAAGCCGACTCCGATACGGAGGGAGACCAAAGTGTGCCCTGCCCTTATAGGGCTCGACCCCTTATCCAGCGAAAAACCCCGGAAACCCCCTGAAGCAAGGGGCAGAGCGGCTGGCGCCTCCGGGGTGAGGGTAACTCCGGCTTCGGAGTGGGTGGTAGCCGCGAACTGGCCGCCGACGGGGATGCCCTTGGGCTGACGCGATGTGGTGGCCATGCCCCCATGTCTGCGTTGAGACAGAAAGGTCGAGAATGCTACTGGCAGGTAGGGGAGCTGGACACATTGACCGGCGGGAAGGGCTATTTTTAGCATGAAAGTCCTCAGGTAACTTGCTGAAGCGGAGTCCGCCATGGGGCAGCAGAAGAAGCCGAAATCAGCCAAGACCGCCTCCGGGAAGCAGGGCCAATCACCACCGTCCGAGGGCGTGAAGGTACCCCTGTGGAAGAAGCCTCTCGCCTGGGTTGCGACTCTTCTGCTGGCAGCGCTGGGTGGTGGTGTCACTGCCTGGCTCCAGCCGCGGGTCACTGGCGTCATCGACGCGGCTATCGAAACGGGAGATCCGATTACCGTGCGGTCCTCCTTGAAACCGTCCAGCGACGATGTGGTGCTGCCTGCAAGCAGGCCGCTTGCTCAGGCTGAAATCGACCGGTTGAGCTCATTGAGCCCCGGGGATCAAATTGCCTGGCTGGAGGCGAATAGCGGGGTTCCGGTAGGGATACGCACGCTGACAGTGACCTTGAAGGGCAACAGGAGCCAGTTGGTAAGGGTGACAGATATTCGACCCGTCAGTGAGTGCGAGGCGCCGAGCAGGGGAACTCTGATGCGAACTGGCTACGGCCGGGGAGCCGTCAAGGAGTCGATAGAACTCGACCTGTACGTTGACGACCCCACCAGGCAGGAGGTCTTCAAGTCTGGAAGCCCGACATTAGAGCCATTCTTTCCGGGGCACACGATCACCCTCGAATCCGCAGAAGAGGAATATCTGGTAGTAAACGTTCACCCCAGCGGAACAAGGACCTGCGACGTTCACGTCGAGATGACAGTGATGGACGGTGATCGGGAGGTCCGTCAGAGACTCACTGACGAGTCGCTTAGCCTTGCGCCTTACGAAGAGGCACACGACCCGGGCAGGGAATCGGAATACTCCGCGGTGTTCCTTGGCGGGGCGATCTGCAAGAACGTCGTGCCGGCGCCGGCCAACTACGAAGAGGACATCGTGGCGGCGTGCGGGCCCGGGAACTGGCGGGGATAGACGGGCCGGAAGCGCATCGAGCACCCTGTGGTGTCTCGCGCGGGTCGGGCTCGTGCCCGGAGCGTCGGCGGGCAGCCTGATTGGGCGGGCCGGGCTATTGCTCGGAGTCGCCGTCGGCATTCTGCCCATCCGTCCCGCGCTGCCTCAGCGGGCGGTGCTGACCCCGGTGGAGCGGGCAAGCGCGGCAGCCACGTACGCGGCGTCGCGACCCACGCCGTAGATGGTCATGGAGGTCAGCCCGAACTGAAAGGGGAGGCCCATGAAGCTGAGCCCCGCCCAGTCCTCCGACATTCCGCGTGTGTGCCGTGGCAGCCCGTCGGCGTCCACCGGGAGGCCCTCGATCCAAGTGAAGTCGTGCCGGAAGCCCGTGGCCCACAGCACCGAGGCGACCGTGAGGACGCGACCGTCCTCGAGGACGGGCTGCCCGTTCCAGGTACCGGCAAGCCGGGCGCCGCGCTCAGCGCCGGCCGCCCTGAGGTCCTCCGGGCTGATCCCGATAAGAGGTCCGCCGCCGCGGATGACGTCCCGCACGGACCCGCGACCGATCGGCGTGGCCCGGGTGAAGACGTGGTGGAAGATCGCCAGCAGCAGCCCGAAGGCGTGGTCGGACACGAGGCGCGGGACCCTCGGGGTGGGCTTGCCGGCCACTGTGACATCCCGGCCGGAGTTGGCAAGCTCAATGCCGAGCTGGACTCCGGAGGTGCCGCAACCGACGACGAGGACCGGCCCCTCGGGGAGATCGGCGGGCCGGTGGTAGGCGGAGCTGTGCAACTGGGCTATCGACGGATCCAGATCCCAGCCGATCGTCGGAATGCGGGGGTGCGTGGCAAAGCCGGTGGCGACGACGACGCGCTGCGCAAGCCATGCACCGTCATCCGTCTCGGCCCTGAAGCCGGCGCCTACTGCAGCGCGTTTGAGGCCACGAACATGCGTGTGCGGATGCAGCGGGACATTGAACCTCTCGGCGTATTCGTCGAGATAGGCGGCGAACTCTGAGCCTCTCGGGAGATAGCGCCGCGGCGCGGGGAAGGGCATCCCGGGGAGCGAGGACACGTGCGCTGGTGTGAAGAGCCTCAGCGTGTCCCAGCGGTCCCGCCACACGTCTCCCGGTGCTGCGCGGCCGTCGATGACGGCATGTTCGAGCCCATGCCGCGCGAGCTCCCGGCTCACCGCGACGCCGCATTGACCCGCGCCGATCACGAGCGTGTCTGTCTGCCTGTCACCCAGAGCCCATCCCCCCTTCAGAAACCCAATCCGAGCCAGCCCGCTCTACAGAGTTTGGCCGGTGGCCCTCCAAAATTTTCCTTTTGGTACCGGGCCTGGTCCGAAGCGACGACCTCGTGGAAACTACCGCCAGTGGTTAACGGAACAGCAGCAAGACTTCCGACCTAATACTCACGTCAACTGGCTGCCCTTGCGGACGTCCTCGTGTCCCACAGGACGTTGTGCCTCCCATACCAGATACACGTCGGGACACAGGCGTACGTCCGGTACCCCGAGGTGGTGCAACTTTACGCTCGGGGCGACAACGGGCGAAAGGCCGCAATGCCCCCTATTTCCCCCCGCGTAAAGGAGTGGACCTGATGGATAGGACTCAACCCTGGTCCAGTAGATCCGGTCCTCGAGCTGTCGCCTTCCCTGACTGGGGTTGGAGCATAGTGATCCGGCTCCTCGCTTCGGGCGCCCTTAACCCGATATTTGCTGGGGGCCGTGGCCTGAAGGGAGACCAAAGTGTGCCCTGGCCCTAAGCGAGGGTTCTGTCTTAACCAGCGAAAAACCCCGGAAACCCCTTGAAGCAAGGGGCAGTCCGGGGTTTATCCCGAGCTTCCTATCAGAATCGAACTGATGACCTTTTCATTACGAGTGAAACGCTCTACCGACTGAGCTAAGGAAGCGCGCACAAGATTTCCGGAGGAACCGGGCGCCTCATGCAAGAGTCAACTGTAATAGAGTCCCCGCGCCCGGGTCAAAATGGGCGGGCTCCAGCAGCTGAGGCGTTCAGCACACCGTGTTGTCGGCAGGGACCTGGCCGCTCACCAGGTACCTGTCCACCGGATCCTCAAGGCAGCTGTTGGAGCGGCCGTAGGCCGTGTGCCCTTCGCCTTCCCACGTCAGCAGCGTGGCATTTCCCAACTGCTTGCGCAGGGATGACGCCCATTCAACAGGGGTGGCCGGGTCACCCGTAGTGCCGATGACCACGATGGGGGACTCGCCGGTGTATTCAACGGGGGCAGGCGTCCGGACGTTCTTGTAGGGCCAGTCCGCACAGCTGGTGCCGCCGTAGGCGAAGAAGTACCCGAGCGTGGGCGACTCCTGCATCAGTCGCTGCTGCTCGGCCCGCATGGCGGCCGGGTCTGACTCCATGGGGTAGTCCAGGCAGTTGATCGCGTTGAAGGCGAACGTCGAGTTGGACGTGTAGGAGCCGTTGGATGCACGGTCTGCCCCGAGGTCCGCGAGGCGCAACATCAGGCTGACATCCCCCGTCATCGCCGCGTCCAGCGCCTGGGTCAGGGCCGGCCAGCTCTGGTCGTTGTACAGCGGGGTGATCAGGCCGCTCACGAACATCGTGGCGTTGACAAGGCGGCCGTCCTTGGCGGTGCGCGGGGTTTGCTGGACAGCTGCGATCAGGTCGCGGATCTGCTCCACACCGGAATCCACGTCACCGCTCAGCGGGCAGCCGTCCTGCGCCTGGCAGCTGGCAACATAAGCCCGGATGGCCTTTTCGAAGGCGCGTGCCTGGCCGCTGGTCAGTTCCTCGTTGCTGATCGAGGGGTCAAGGGCGCCGTCCAGCACCATGCGGCCCACGTTGTCCGGGAACAGGGACGCGTACGTGGAGCCCAGGAATGTGCCGTAGGAGTAGCCCAGGTAGTTCAGCTTGGGGTCATTGACCACGGCGCGAAGGATGTCCAGGTCCTTGGCGGCGCTCTGGGTGTCGATGTGCGCCAGGACTTCGCCGGTTTTTTCGGCGCACTGGTCCGCAATCGCCTTGTTGTCGGCGCGGGCAGCTGCCAGGCCGGCCTCCGTTTCGAGATCGTAGATCTTGGCCCGCGCCGCATCGCGCTCGGCATCGGTCAGGCAAGTGACCGGAGCAGACCGCTTTACCCCGCGGGGGTCGAAGCCCACCAGGTCATACGCATCCCGGACGGACTGCGAAAAGTGCGTTCCGGCGGCGTCCTTGACGAAGTCGTAGCCGGATGCCCCCGGACCCCCGGGGTTGACCAGCAGGCTTCCGGTCTTGTTGCCCGTGCTGGAAGCCTTGAGCGCGGCAATCTGGATGGTCTCGCCGTCGGGATCCCCATAGTCCATGGGGACGGTAACCTTGGCGCACTGGAACTGGTCCTCGCAGGGCTCCCACACCACTTCCTGGGAGTAGAAACGCTCCAGCCCGGAGGGTGCGGAGGCCACGATGGAGGGATCGGCCTTCGCGGTTGCCGTCTCCTGGTTCCGGTCTCCGCCATTGAGCAGGCTGCACGAGGCCAGGACCATGGCGAGAACCATGGCACCGGCGGCACGGACGCCGATCACCACGGACCGGGGGCGTGCGGGCAGGGGGCGGGCAGTCATCGGGTCTCCTTGGAGGGCTAGATCAGGCTGGCTGCCATGGACTCAATGGTCAACAGCGGGGCAACGTTGGTGGTGGTGATGCGTTCACGGGCTTTGTTGATGGCGTCCATCCGGGCAAGAGTGGCTTCTGGAGTGGAGTGGCTGGCGAACTCCTCCAATTCATTCCTCAACTCAACGTTCACCAGCTCCACAGCATTCCCGAGCTGGATAATCAGCACATCGCGGTAGAACGAGAGAAGATCCGTCAGCGTACGGTCCAGCGAGTCGGTGATGGACCGCTTTGCCCGGCGTTTCTGGTCTTCCTCAAGCTGTTTCAGCTGGCTTCGCATGGCAGGTGGGAGGGTGCCGGATTCGGGTGCGCCCAGTGTGGCGAGCAGCGCGGCCTTCTCCGCGGCGTCACGTTCCTCGTTTGAGCTTGTTGCTTCTGCGGTGGCGATTTTCACCAGCTTGTCCGCCATCATCACGGCCGCCGTAACGCCGCGAAGCCCCAGCGGAAACCGCACTGTTTCAAGGCGGCGTTCCCGCGCGGCGGCGTCCCTGGCCAGACGGCGGGCAATGCCCACATGGCTTTGCGCGGCGCGTGCGGCCCTTTCCGCGAGGGCAGGGTCCACGCCGTCGCGCTTCACCAGGAGGGCGGCAACGTCCGCGGCAGGAGGCAGCCGCAGCGCAACGCTGCGGCATCGTGAACGGATGGTGACCAGCACGTCCGCAGGGGAGGGCGCGCACAGCATCCAGACCGTCCGGGGAGTGGGCTCCTCAATCGCCTTGAGGAGCACGTTGGTGGTCCGTTCCGCCATCCGGTCCGCGTCCTCCACCACGATGATCCGCCAGCGCCCGGACGAAGGCCGATTTCCGGCGGTGGCCACCAGCTCGCGGGCCTCGTCAATGGTGATGGTGACCTTCTCGGTCCGGACGAACGTCACGTCCGAGTGTGTTTCGCCGAGGATGGTGTGGCATGCCGGGCAGGTGCCGCAGCCGCGAAGGTTCACGTCCTCCTGGTCGCAGTTAAGCGCCGCCGCAAAGGCCTTCGCGGCGTTGGAGCGTCCGGAGCCCGGCGGGCCCGTGAACAGCCAGGCATGCGTCAGGCCCTCACCACGGGATGCCTGGCGCAGTTGTTCGACGACGGCGGGCTGGCCCTGCAGGTCATCCCACACTGTCATGGGTTACCGCCGCTGTGGGCGCCCATGGAAGGCGCGGCACCTGCGGAGGCCACCGAGCGGGCGGCCAGCAGGGCATCCACCCGCTCCAGGATTTGCGCCGCCAGATCCCCGACCGGCAGGCGGGCGGGCAGCACCAGATAGGAATCAGGCCGGCTGCCCGCCAGCTCGAGGAACGCTTCCCGGATCCGGCCATGGAATTCGTCCGCTTCTGACTCCAGCCGGTCTTCTGCCGTGTCGCCGGCAGTCCGGCGTTGGCGCCCCTCTGCAGGATCCACGTCCAGCAGGATGGTGAGGTGGGGTTGGAGGTTGGAAGTGGCCCATTCATTCAGGGCCAGCACGCCGTCTGTCCCAAGGTTCCGCCCGGCGCCCTGGTAAGCGACAGAGGAATCGATGTAGCGGTCGGTCAGGACGGTTTCGCCGCGTTCCAGCGCCGGACGGATCACCTGGGTAGCGTGTGCGGCACGGGAAGCGGCAAAGATCAGGGCTTCGGTGTGGGCGTCGATCACGCCGTGGCCATGGTCCAGGACCAGGGAACGCAGTTTCTCGCCGATAACGGTTCCGCCCGGCTCCCGGGTACGGAGCACCGTTAGGCCGCGGGACTCCAGAGCCTCCGCGAGCAGGGCCGCCTGCGTCGACTTGCCGGCACCATCGCCGCCTTCAAACGCGATGAAAAGACCGGGCCCTTGTTTGCTCACCCCTCAAGCCTACCGACCGGTGCGGATTTTCAGCGATTGGAGGAAAGTCCATGTGGACACTTCCGCCAGTCCCCTCCGCCCCTTTCCGGCGCAGTCCGGCCGGAACAGTACGCTTTTGACCATGAGTCTTTCCGAACAGCATGCCGCTGCCCTGTCAGCAGAAACGGTGGTGGTTGCGGCCGGGCGTCCCGCGCGGGAACGGGACCAACCCGTCAACCCACCCCTGGTCCTCTCATCGACCTATTACGGCACGGGGGCGCTGGATACCGGAGACCGCGGCTACGGGCGCTACTCCAACCCCACCTGGGACCCCTTCGAAGAGGCGCTCGCCCAGCTGGAAGGTGCCGAACTGCCGGGCCTCCTCTACGCCTCGGGCCTCGCCGCCGTCAGCTCCGCACTGTCACTCATCCCCGCGGGGGGAGCGCTGGTCATGCCCACCCACAGCTATTCGGGCACCCTTGTGATGGCATCGGAACTGGCGCAGAAGGGTTTCGTCGAGCTCCGCACCGTTGATATCGCGGACACGGCTGCCGTCAAAGCAGCGCTGGCCCCCACTGGTCCCGGCGCCCGCGCTGCGTCTATGCTCTGGCTGGAAAGCCCCACCAACCCCATGCTCGGCATCGCAGACATCAAGGCGCTGACGGACGCGGCGCATGCCGCCGGCGCCATCGTGGTAACGGACAACACCTTCTCCACGCCGCTGGTTCAGCAACCGCTGGCCCTGGGGTCCGACGTCGTCCTGCACTCGGTAACCAAGTACCTGTCGGGCCATTCGGACGTCGTGTTGGGCGCCCTGGTGACATCCAACCCGGACATCCGCTCGGCCCTGCTGCACAACAGGACCATCCATGGCGGCATTGCCGGCCCCTTCGAAGCGTGGCTGGCGCTGCGGGGCCTCAGGACCCTCGCGCTCCGGGTGGAACGGTCGCAGCAGTCCGCGATGGTCCTGGCGGAGCGGCTCAGCAGGCATCCCCGGATCGAGTCCACCCGGTTCCCGGGGCTTCCCGCCGACCCCGGGCACGACCGGGCCAAAGCGCAGATGAAGGGATTCGGATCCATCGTCTGTGTCCAGGTGGCACCTGCCGGGGGACTGGACGGTGCCGAAGCCGCGGACAAGCTGGTCCACGCCCTGGAACTGTGGCTGCCGGCGACATCCCTTGGTGGAGTCGAATCCCTCATTGAGCGCCGGCGCCGGCATGCGGCCGAGCCTGCAAGCGTTCCGGAGAACCTGGTCCGGCTGAGCGTGGGCATCGAGAATGCCGAAGACCTTTGGGCAGACCTGGAGCAGGCGCTGGACACGCTGGGAGGCTAGGCTTGGGTTGTGGACGGTGAACTGATTATTCGGCCTGTTGAACAGGCAGTGTTCTTTATCCTTGCCCTGGTGGCACTGGGCCTTGAGCTCTGGGCCGTGGCAGACTGTGCGCGGCACCGTGCAAATGCTTTCGAGGCAACCGGCAAGCGGACCAAGACCTTTTGGCTGGCGCTGACTGGCGGCGCCGCTCTGGTGGGTGTCATCTCACTGTTCGGCAGCGGCGGGGGCATCTTTGGCACCCTGGGCCTATTTGGGCTGGCCGCTGTGGTGGCCGCGTCCGTGTACCTCGCGGATGTGCGGCCGGCAGTCAAGGATGCAGGCCGTGGCGGCAGCCGCAATATGGGGCCCTACGGTCCCTGGTGACCCCTGCCGGGCGGCTCCGCCGCCGGCGGGCGCCCTCCGTTCTCCGTAACCCCTAGGAAAGCGGGGCCACCGCTTCCCAGTCCACAGTCAATTCGCCAAGCCGCCACCGGGCAGGGCCGTCCTGCACCGGCCAGCCGGCGTCCCGCAAGGCCCGGCACATGCCCTGCCAGCGCTGCCGGTTGCCGAACGACGCCAGGGGAGCGGCCTCCAGCCACGCCCGGTCCATCGCCTGCATCAGCGTGTGGACGCGTTCACCCGGGACGTTGCGGTGGATCAGCGCCTTCGGCAGGCGTTCTGCTACGTCTGACGGCAGGGCGAAGCTGCCGAACCGGACGGAAATGCTGAGTGACAGAGGCCGTTCGGCGTCGAGCGCAACCCACGTCACCCGCCGCCCGATTTCGTCGCAGGTCCCGTCAATGAACAGGCCGTCAGCGGCCAGCCGGTCCTGGACCAGCCGCCAGATTCCCGCGACATCCGCCTCCTCATATTGCCGAAGCACGTTGAAGGCGCGCACCAGGACCGGGCGGCCGGGGACAGGAAGCTCGAAGCCGCCGACGTGAAAGCTCAGGCCTGGCCGCTGAAGGGGCAGGGCCGCGCGCACGCGCGCAGGTTCTATTTCAATGCCGCAGACCTGGACGTCCGGCCTGACGGCGGCCAGCCGGTCATAGAGTTCGACGGCGGTGGCTGGCGTGGCGCCATACCCCAGGTCCACCACCAGCGGGTCCGCCGCTGCCCGCAGGCGCCAGGCCTGCGGGCCTGCCAGCCAGCGGTCCAGCCGGCGCATGCGGTTGGGATTGGTGGTGCCGCGGGTAACATTGCCCACCGGCCTGGCCTGCCTGCCCGCGGGATTCCTGCCCGTGATCTGCGGGGCGCGCACCCGCTCAGCCTTTTGCACCACCGCCCCACCTTACCGTTGCCTCGGCAGCGGGGCGCTCGTCCGCCGGCGCCTTGTAACGCTGGGCGGGTGGCAACGGCGCTCGGCTAGGATGAAAATCATGACTTACAAGCTGATTCTGCTGCGCCATGGCCACAGCGAATGGAACGCCAAGAACCTGTTCACCGGCTGGGTGGACGTTGACCTGAACGACCAGGGCCGCGAGGAAGCAGCGCGCGGCGGCGAGCTCCTGGTGGAGAACAACGTTCTCCCCGATGTGCTCTACACCTCCCTGCTGAAGAGGGCCATCAACACGGCCAACATCGCTTTGGACAAGGCTGACCGCGGCTGGATTCCGGTGAAGCGCGACTGGCGCCTGAATGAGCGACACTACGGCGCGCTGCAGGGCAAGGACAAGGCGCAGACCCTGGCTGAATACGGCGAGGACCAGTTCATGGAGTGGCGCCGTTCCTACGACACCCCGCCGCCTCCGCTGGATGACAGCTCCGAATTTTCCCAGGCGCACGATCCCCGGTACGCCGGACTCGGTGCCGCGCTTCCCCGCACCGAGTGCCTGAAGGACGTATTGGTCCGCCTGCTGCCGTACTGGGAGTCGGACATCAAGGAAGACCTGAAGGCCGGCAAGACTGTCTTGGTGACCGCCCACGGCAACTCCCTGCGCGCACTGGTCAAGCACCTGGACGGCATCAGCGACGAAGCCATCGCCGGACTGAACATCCCCACCGGCATCCCGCTCGTGTACGACCTCGACGAGGACTTCCAGCCCATCAAGCCGGGCGGAACCTACCTCGATCCCGAAGCTGCCGAGCAGGCTATCCTGGCTGTCGCCAACCAGGGCAAGCGGTAAGGCATTAAGTAACGACGGCGGGCCGGTCACCCAGGTGACCGGCCCGCCGTCGTTATTCTCGCTGCGTGTTAGCTGTGTTCGATGCCGTTCGGTTGCCAAGCGCCCGTGACCAGGTAGGTGACCTTCTGGGCGACGGAAACGCCGTGGTCCGCGAAGCGCTCAAAGTAACGGCTGGCCAGGGCCACATCCACCGTGGTGGCGGGCGACTCTGCCCACTCCGGGGCGGCGATCGCCTTGAAGACGCTCAGGTGCAGGTCGTTGATGTCGCTGTTCGCCTTCAGGATGTCCCTTGCCACCTCAAGGTCGCGGGTTTCCAGCAGGACGGTCAGCTTGTCAGCAATGACCTGGTCCAGCTCGGCCATGCGCTTGAACGTCTCCGTCATGGACGCCGGAATAACCGTCGACGGGAAGCGGAGACGGGCGAGCTGTGCGATGTGCCGGGCAAGGTCGCCCATCCGCTCCAGTGATGCGCTCATGCGGAGGGAGCCCACGATCATGCGCAGGTCGCTGGCAACCGGGCCCTGCAGCGCCAGGATGTCAATGGCCCGCTCGTCCAGGCTGTTCTGCAGGAAGTCGATCCGCGCGTCCGCGGCAATGACGTCCTGGGCGAGGTCCACGTCCGCCACTTCGAAGGAGGTGGTGGCCTTGTCCATCGCTTCGCTGACCAGGCGGGAAATCTCCACCAGCTGGTCACCCACCGCGGTGAGCTCTTCCTGAAAAACCTTACGCACGTAGGCGTCCTTTCCTTGGAACCCCTGCCGGCCCGCTTCCGGGCAGCAGGAATTGTGTCGCCGTTCGGCACTCCAACTGGTTACTCTGCCAGTATCCGGTAAACGGTTAGGCCCTTGCAGGTGAACGTTAGTTGAACCGTCGGCGCAAGGCGCACGGACGCGCCGGATGGGCCCGTGCAAGCGCATAAGGTGGATTTGTGGATCCTATGCTCATCGGCCTGGTCGCAGGCCTCGTCGGCCTGGCGCTTGGCACCTTTGGCGTGCTCGCCTACCGGGTCAGCGAGAAACAGCGCCGGCTGCTGGACGTGGACGCCGAGGAGCTGGCACTGCCTCCAGGCGCCGCGGAAGTGCTCGCCGTCGTCGGACGTGCCTTTGTGGTGGTGGACGCCGTGGACGGCGTGGTGCGTGCCAGCCCCGCCGCCTACGCCTACGGACTGGTCCGCGGCCACACGGTGGTCCACAAGGAACTGCTGGACATGACAGCAGGCGTACGGCGCGACGGCGTCATCCTGGAGAGGCAGCTGGAACTGCCGCGCGGTCCGCTGGGGCAGGGAACCATCATTGTCCAGGTCCGGGCAGCGATGCTCGGCGAGGAGTACATCCTCCTGCTCGCGGACGACCGCACGGAGATCACCCGCACCGAGGAGATCCGCAACGACTTCGTGGCCAACGTCTCCCATGAACTCAAGACCCCGGTTGGGGCCATTTCCCTGCTGGCTGAAGCGCTCGAATCATCCGCGGACGACGAACTTGCCGTCCGCCGTTTCGCCAAACGCATGCACAAGGAGTCCGCCCGGCTTGCCGCACTGGTGCAGGACATCATCGAACTCTCGCGGCTGCAGGGCGCCAGCGTCACCCAGCAGGGCGGACCCGTAGACGTCAATGCCGTCATCGCCGAAGCAGTGGACCGGTCCCAGCTGCCCGCGGAAAGCAAGAACATCAGCATCGTGGTGGGCGGCCGGACCGAGGGCAAAGTCTTCGGGGACCAGGACTTGCTGGTCACGGCCTTGCGCAACCTGATTGACAATGCCATCCGGTACTCGCCGGCCAACACCCGGGTGGGAATCGGAGTCCGGTCCAAAGAAGGGCTCGTCTCCATTTCCGTCACAGACCAGGGCGAAGGCCTCACCGCCGAAGAGCAGGAACGCGTCTTCGAACGCTTCTACCGGGTGGACTCGGCACGCTCCCGCCATACGGGCGGCACCGGCCTTGGCCTGAGCATCGTCAAACACGTCGCGTCCAACCACGGCGGCGAGGTGACCGTGTGGTCCCAGCCCGGGCAGGGATCCACCTTCACCCTCCGCCTGCCCGAAATGGAAGGGCAGGACGGCGACGACGACCTTCCGCCCGCCGCCCCTGTGCAGGAGCCGGCACGGCAGGGGACCGAACTGCCGTCAGTCACCCAAGTACCCCGCGCCGCCGGCGCAAAAGAACGAGGAGCTAGCGCTTGAGCAGGATCTTGATTGTGGAGGACGAGGAGTCGTTCAGCGATCCGTTGTCCTATTTGCTGGGTAAAGAGGGTTTCGAAGTGGAGGTGGTGGACAACGGACTGGACGCCATCACTGAATTCGACCGCAACGGCGCCGACCTGGTGCTCCTGGACCTGCAGCTGCCCGGGCTCTCCGGAACCGAGGTGTGCCGCCAGCTCCGCCAGCGTTCGAGCGTCCCGGTGATCATGCTGACGGCCAAGGACTCGGAAATCGACAAGGTGGTGGGGCTGGAGCTGGGCGCTGACGACTACGTCACCAAGCCCTATTCCTCCAGGGAACTGGTGGCGAGGGTCCGGGCAGTGCTGCGCCGCCAGGGTGAGCCGGAAGAGCTGATCTCCTCCACTGTCCAGGCTGGCCCGGTCCGGATGGACATCGAGCGGCACGTGGTGAGCGTGGACGGGGAGCAGGTCCTGCTTCCCCTCAAGGAATTCGAGCTTCTCGAAATGCTCCTGCGCAACTCCGGCCGGGTACTGACCCGCGGCCAGCTCATCGACCGCGTGTGGGGGTCCGACTACGTGGGCGACACCAAGACGTTGGATGTCCACGTGAAGCGCCTTCGCGGCAAGATCGAACCGGATCCCTCCGCACCGCGCTACCTCGTGACCGTGCGCGGGCTCGGTTACAAGTTCGAGCCGTAAGCGGCGCGCACCCGCTGCAGCGGGTCATACGACATACAGAAGGGAGGGGCCGGCCGGCCCCTCCCTTCTGTATGTCGTCTTGCCTCTGCGGCCTAGTGGCCGGTGCCGCCTCCGAGTTCGGAGGCAGTCGGCGACGGCGTGGCAGTGCTGGTCGGCGACGGAGTGCTGCCGGCCGGCAGGTATTCCTTGTACTCCGGCAGGGTGGCGTCCAGGACGGGAACCTTGACCGTGTTGCTGACGTTGGTGCCGCTTTCGGTGATCTTGACGTCCACCAGTGACCCCGGGATACCGCCCGTGGTGCTCAGGATGGCTTCGTCGGACTCGTTGTTCAGCAGCGTGTAGGAGTTGGCCTTGACCGGAACCTCAGTCTGTGAGCCTTCGGCGCCGTTGACCGTAAGCTTCACGTCCTGCGACGACGAGTTGTAGACGGCGCCGATGACACGGCCCGGCTGGTCCTCGCCGTTGGAGATAATCAGGATGTTGCGCAGCTGGAGCGGGCCGAGGTCGGTGATGATGCCATCCGACGCCTGGTACTGCTCGCCTGTCTGCTGGGAATTGATGTACCCGCAGCCCGACGTCAGCAGTCCGATGCCAAGGGCGGCAGCCGTCAATGCCAGTTTGCCGCGCTGGGCCCGGCTCGTCGCAGTGAAACGCACGTCACGTACTCCTCAAGAGTCTTGAAACATATTCAGGCATAGCCTATCCGGAAAGCCGCCCAAACAAGGATTCGGCGCTGTCACATCGGCCTTGGCAGCGCTTCGGGGATGCACTATTATCTGCATCCGTCAAGGGGTCTAAGGGGGTTACTTTGGCCCATTTTCCGCGTATTTTCGCGGTTCCGGGCCCTTTCCGCGGCCGGGCATATGCCTGAATCGTGATAAACTGGTCTGCGGGAAAGGGGAAATGTCCACATGGTATTTGAGGTCGGCGAGACAGTAGTTTACCCTCACCACGGTGCTGCGAAGATTGAAGAAATCAAGATGCGCACCATCAAGGGCGAAGAGAAAATGTATCTCAAGCTCAAGGTGGCTCAGGGTGATCTGACCATTGAAGTTCCAGCAGAAAACGTTGACCTTGTTGGGGTCCGGGACGTAGTGGGCAAGGATGGCTTGGAGCACGTGTTTGATGTGCTCCGCGCCGAGTTCACCGAAGAGCCCACCAACTGGTCACGCAGGTACAAGGCAAATCTGGAGAAGCTTGCTTCCGGTGACGTCATCAAGGTTGCAGAGGTCGTCCGCGACCTGTGGCGCCGGGATCACGACCGGGGCCTTTCCGCAGGCGAGAAGCGAATGCTGGCCAAGGCCCGGCAGATTCTGATCTCAGAACTGGCGCTGGCTGAAAAGACCGATGAAGAGAAGGCGGCAAGCGTTCTCGACGAGGTTTTGGCTTCCTAAGAATTGAGCCCCGGCCGCACGAAAGTGCAGCCGGGGTTTCTTTTCGCCGCGGAACGTGCGCCGGCGCACAGCCGGCATGGGTCGTGTCAGACACGGCGGCCCGCACCGACGTAGGCTAGTCGGCATGAGCGAAACACCTACCCGCCTGGTCACCGCAGTGATCCTGGTGGCCGCAGGTTCGGGGCAACGGCTTGGTTACGGCATGCCCAAAGCCGCAGTGCCGCTGGGTGGAGAACCCATCCTGATGCATGCCCTGCGCGGCGTCGTCGCGTCCGGAATCAGCAGCCAGGTGTGCATTGCGCTGCCGGCGGGGGATGACGGACTGCGCCGGTTGTGCGAGGACTTCCGGGAAGAACTTGCCGACGGCGGTCCCCTCCTGACGATCGTTGACGGCGGTGCCACCCGCGCAGATTCAGTCAGGGCGGGGCTGGGTGCCCTCATGGACGGCACGGATGCAGTTCTGGTCCACGATGCCGCCCGCGCACTTACGCCGGACTCAGTTTTCCACCGGATTGCCGGCGCCCTCGCTGCAGGCGCCGAAGCCGTCATTCCGGCGATTGCCGTGGTGGACACGGTCAAGACAGTGGCAGCCACCACGGGCGGCAGCAGTTCTCCGGCGCCGGAGGTTGTTACCGGAACCGCCCCCCGGGAAGATTTGCGCGCAGTTCAGACGCCCCAGGGATTCCGCCTGGGGACGCTGCAGCGCGCCCATCAGGCTGCCCAGGCCCTTGACCCCCAGCAGGCAGCAGCCGTCACTGATGACGCCATGCTGGTCGAAATGACCGGCACGGCAGTCCACGTGGTCCGCGGCTCCACCCAGTCGTTGAAGATCACCACGCCGCTTGACCTGATCCTGGCCGAAGGGCTGCTGGAAGGCCCCCTGGGCGCACGGTGGGTGGAAGGGTAGGGATGGCAGACCTCCACATGATCATTCCCCGCACTGGAATCGGGCTGGACGTCCACGCCTACGCCGCGGAGGATGCGCCGCGCCCATTGTGGTTGGGCGGACTGCTGTGGCCCGGCGAGCGGGGCCTCGCGGGGCACTCGGACGGGGACCCCGTGGCGCATGCCGCGGCGGACGCCCTGTTTTCGGCCGCCGGAGTTGGAGACCTCGGCACCCACTTCGGCACCGACCGGCCTGAGTTTGCCGGCGCCTCCGGGGTCACCCTCCTGGCCGAAGCGGCGCGGATCGTCCGGGCTGCCGGATTCGAAATCGGCAACGTGGCGGTCCAGTTCGTGGCCAACCGGCCCAAGTTTGGGCCCCGGCGCGAGGAATCCCAGCAGGTCCTCAGCGACGCCGCCGATGCCCCGGTCAGCGTTACGGCCACCACCAGCGACCGCCTGGGATTTACCGGGCGGGGCGAAGGGATTTCCGCGGTGGCAACCGCTTTGGTCTACCCCCGGCCCGCCGGCGCCATCGGCTAATCTGGAGCGGTGACCCTGCGCTTCTATGACACCGCCTCCGCCGAAGTCCGGAACTTCGTCCCCCTCGTCGACGGAAAGGCCAGCCTCTACTACTGCGGCGCAACTGTGCAGGGCATGCCCCACGTCGGGCACATCCGCTCCGCCATCGCGTTCGACCAGCTCACCCGCTGGCTGTCCTACCGCGGGTACCGCGTCACGGTGGTGCGGAACGTCACGGACATTGATGACAAGATCCTGGCGAAGTCGGAGGCCTCCTTCGCCCCGGATTTCACGCCGGAACCGGGGGAGGTGGCCCAGGAAGAGTGGTGGGCCCTGGCGTACCGCTACGAGCAGGAGTTCCTCAAGGCGTACGACACCCTGGGTGTTTCCCGGCCCACTTACGAGCCGCGGGCCACCGGCCACATCCCCGAGATGCACGCCCTGATCCAGCAGCTGATCGACCGCGGCCACGCCTACCCCGCCCTGGACGATTCCGGCGACGTCTACTTCGACGTCCGCTCCTGGAGCAAGTACGGCGCGCTGACCCGGCAGAACATTGACGACATGCAGGCTGCTCCGGACGCCGATCCCCGCGGAAAGAAGGACCCCCGCGACTTCGCCCTGTGGAAGGGTTCCAAGGAAGGTGAACCCGCCACCGCGAGCTGGGCTTCCCCCTGGGGTGCGGGCCGTCCAGGCTGGCACCTCGAATGCTCCGCCATGGTCACGAAGTACCTCGGCACGGAGTTTGATTTCCATGGCGGCGGGCTGGATTTGCGGTTCCCGCACCATGAGAACGAGATGGCGCAGTCCCAGGCGGCCGGACATCCGTTCGCGAACTTCTGGATGCACAACGGAATGGTTACCTACGAGGGCGAAAAAATGTCCAAGTCCATCGGCAACACCATCAGCCCCGGCGAAATGCTGGAACTCGCCCCTCCCCGGGTGGTCCGCTACTACCTTGGCCAGGCCCATTACCGTTCGGTGCTGGACTACCGCCCCACGTCGCTGCAGGAGGCAGCAGCCGCCGTCGAACGCATCGACGGGTTCCTGGCAAAGTCTGCCGCCCGCTTCGGCCGTGATGCCGCCTCCCCTGCAGGCAACCCAGGCATGTCCGGCGGAAGCCTCGAGGCATTCTCGGAAGCAATGGATGACGACCTGAACGTGCCACGTGCGCTGGCCGCCCTGCACGACGCCGTGCGCGCCGGCAACACGGCCCTGGCGGAGGGCGACGACGACGCGGCCCGGAACGCGATGCACGCGGTCACCGTGATGACCGGCGTCCTCGGGCTCGATGCCGTTGCGGGTTCCGATGCCGGGAACAGCAGGGAGTCTGAGGCGCTGGGCATCCTGGTGGAGGCGCAGCTCGCTGCCCGGGCCGCGGCACGGACCAACAAGGACTGGGCTGCCTCGGATGCCATCCGGGACATGCTGAACGACGCCGGCGTGCTGGTTGAGGACGGCGCGGACGGGGCCAGCTGGAGCCTGAAGCGCGACTAGCCGGGCTGCGCGGCCGCCCCGGTCATTCGATTTTTCCCGGGTCAGTAGACTGGTATGCAGACTCAGTCAACACAATCAAGGGTGGAACATCATGGCCAACAATGGTCGCCGATCGGTCAAAGCGAAGAAGGGCCCAACCATCGGGACCGGTGGCCATGGCCGCAAAGCACTGGAGGGCAAGGGTCCCACGCCGAAGGCGGAAGACCGGCCATACCATAAGGCGCACAAGGCCAAGCAGCTCGCCGAGCGGTCCGCCGCCAAGCGCGGTGCCGGTGCCCGCAGCGCAGGAGCCGCTAAATCCGGCCCCAAGGGACGGGCCACCGAGGAAGTCGTCACCGGCCGCAACTCAGTGGTGGAGGCGCTCCGCGCCGGCATTCCCGCCAAGGCACTGCACATCGCCATCCGCATCGAGATGGATGACCGCGTCAAGGAATCCCTGAAACTCGCTGCGGAGCGTGGCATCCCGCTCCTGGAAACGGGCAAGCCCGAACTGGACCGCATGACCGATGACGCCGTCCACCAGGGGCTGGTCCTGCAGATTCCGCCCTACGACTACGCGGACGCGTATGAACTGGCCCAAGAAACGGTGGACAAGTGGCAGAAGGGGCACATCGGCAACGCGCCGCTTTTCGTCGCCCTTGACGGCATCACCGACCCCCGCAACCTCGGCGCCATCATCCGTTCGGTGTCCGCCTTCAGCGGCCACGGGGTCGTCGTCCCTGAGCGCCGCTCCGTCGGGGTTACCGCCTCCGCCTGGAAAACCAGCGCCGGTGCCGCAGTCCGGGTCCCGGTGGCCCGCGCCTCCAACCTCAACAACGCCCTCAAGCAGTTCAAGAACATGGGCATCTTCGTCCTGGGCCTGGACGGCGACGGCGACGTTTCGCTGCCGGACCTAACGCTGGCCACGGAACCTGTCTGCATCGTGGTGGGCTCGGAAGGCAAGGGACTGAGCCGCCTGGTCCGGGAGAACTGCGACCAGATTGTTTCCATCCCCATCGACTCCGCGATGGAATCGCTGAACGCATCCATGGCGGTGGGCATCTCGCTGTACGAGGTCTCGCGCCAGCGGGCAGCCAAGTAGGCAACAGATTGGGGCCCGTGTTCCCCGCGGGCCTTTCCCGCGTCATGTTTAGCGTCCGGGCAGGTCAAATGCCGGTGGCGGCTACTATTTAGGTGATGGTCATGCCGCTTTTCGACACCGCTTCCACCATGGACGCCTCCACGGCAGTTCCCCTCGGTGTCAGCGTTCCGCGCGCGGATTCCGGCGCCACGCGGCACCGGGCCGGGGGCAGGGCCAATGTGGCCTGCTACGCCCCCGGAGTGCCCAGCCTGGAAATCGTCTACATCCCGCCCGGCGGGGACTGGCGCGTCCAGGCGCTGCCCAACGTCACCTCCGGCGTCCACCACGGGATCATCGCGGACCTGCCCTACGGCTCGCGGTACGGGTTCCGTCCCGCGGCACCGGAACAGTCTCTGCCGGTGGCCATGCCCACCAGGGAAGTTGAGGACGACGGCGGCCAGCCCCTGCTGCTTGACCCTTACGGCCGCGCGGTGGACCAGCGGGACGGCTTGCTGACCAGTGTACGGATGGCCGGCGATTTCAACTGGGATGGCGATGACCGGCTGCGGCTGAAGTGGCGCAACACCATTATTTACGAAGCCCACGTCCGGGGGCAGACCATGCTCCACCCGGATGTGCCCCCGGAGCTCCGCGGCACCTACGCGGGCATGGCCCACCCTGCCGTTGTGGAGCACCTCACGAGCCTGGGAATCACCTCGGTGCAGCTGCTGCCGGTGCACTTCCACCTCGATGAACCGCACCTGCAGGACCTGGGACTGACCAACTACTGGGGCTACAACACAGCGGCCTTCTTTGCTCCGCACCCGGCATACGCCACAAAGGCGGCGCAGGAGGCCGGGCCGAAAGCAGTGCAGGACGAATTCAAGAGCATGGTCAAGGCGCTTCATGCCGCCGGGCTGGAAGTTATCCTTGACGTCGTCTACAACCACACTGCCGAGGGCGGACCTGACGGCCAAACCGTGAGCTTCCGGGGCCTGGGTGAGGACACCTATTACCGCACGGACGGGCACGGCAAGTACGTGGACACCACAGGCTGCGGCAACAGCCTGAACTTCGCTGAGCCCCGGGTGGTCCAACTGGTGGTGGACTCCCTCCGGTACTGGGTGGACGAATTCCACATTGACGGCTTCCGTTTCGACCTGGCCGTCACGCTGTGCCGGAATGCTGCCAACGACTTCGACCCCCGGCACCCGTTCCTGGTGGCCATTGCAGCCGACCCCGTCCTCTCGGACGTGAAGCTGATTGCCGAACCCTGGGATGTGGGCTACGGCGGCTGGCAAACCGGACGGTTTCCGGTCGGCTGGGTGGACTGGAACGACCATTTCCGGGATGCCCTCCGTTCCTTCTGGCTGTCGGACCGGGCGGCACTCGAAAACGGCGGCCACGGCGGGTCCGTCGCCAAGCTCGCCGACTCCCTGTCAGGCTCCGCAGCCCTCTTCCACGCCTCCGGACGATCCCGCCTGGCGTCGGTGAATTACATCACCGCCCACGACGGTTTCACCCTGAACGACCTCGTTTCCTTCGACCGGAAGCATAACGAAGCGAACGGCGAGCAGAACAGGGACGGCCACGGCGACAACCGCAGCTACAACCACGGCGTGGAGGGCCCTACCGAGGACGGGGACATCCTGGCCAAGCGCGCCCAATCCCGCCGTAACCTGATGGCCTCGCTGCTCATTTCACTCGGCGTGCCCATGATCACCGCCGGTGACGAACTGGCGCGGACCCAGCAGGGTAACAACAATGCCTACTGCCAGGACAATGCCATCACCTGGGTGGACTGGACCCGGACGCCGGAATCCCACGAGATGCTGCGCAGCACCAAGCGGTACATCCGGCTCCGCAAGGAGTTCCTCGCCGCCCAGCCCCACGACTTCCCGGTCCGGGACGAACAGTCCTACCTGTACTGGTTCGACCAGGACGGCCACCCCATGTCCACGGAGCGGTGGAACGATCCGCACCACCGGGTGGTGCAGCTCCTGCTCGGCTCGGATGACGGGGAACTAGCGGGCCTGGTGGTGGTGAACGGTGGGACCTCTGATGTGCAGATCACGCTGCCACGCGTCACCGCTGAAGGCACTGCTGCGCGCATGTTTGAGCTCCGCCTGACCACCTCACCCCTGCACGAGCTGCGGCAGGGCGGGGTGGTGGCCGCGGGGGAGAAGGACCTGGTCGAGGCCAACTCCATCAGCATCTACCGCACTTAGCCGGACCCGGAATGCGCAACCGATCCTTCCTGCCCCTGCTGCTGGGTGCGCTCGTCGTGCTTGCCGTGGTGGTGTTCGGCGGGCCCGGCATCGTGGGCCAGCTGACGGAAACCACGACGCCGGGCGCCACGTCCAGCGTGACGGCAACACCGGGCGCCACGGCACCGTCCGGGCAGGCAGGGCCGGCACCCGCCCCGGTGGCCGGCAACCCGTCAGGGCTGCCGTCCATCCGGGAATCGGAACTGCCGCCCGAGGGCCGCAGAGTCCTGGCACTCATCCGTGCGGGCGGCCCGTACCAGTACCGCCAGGATGACCAGACCTTCGGCAACTTTGAGCGCATCCTGCCGCGGCAGGACAGGGGATACTACCGTGAGTACACCGTGCCAACACCCGGGGAATCCGACCGGGGCGCCCGCCGGATCGTGGCCGGTGACGGCGGCGAAAAGTACTACACAGAAGACCATTACGAGTCGTTCAAATTCATAGCGGAAGGCAGCTGAGCAAAGCCATGAAAATCTATTCCGGCGATACCTGGACCCTGGAGGAGCTGCAGGAACAGGTGGCCGACGCCGGACGCCGAAGCCTTGTTGTCCCCCCTGCGGACAGCAAACGCGCAGTCCTGGAAACGTTCGGCGAAGTCCTCAGCTTTCCCGAGCACTACGGGGTCAACCTTGACGCCCTGAACGATTCGCTGCATGACTTCGCGGACGCCATCACGGACAACGGAAACGCTCCGGTCACCGTCCTCTGGCAGGTGGCTGCCCCGTTCCGGAGCGACAGGTCCTTTGGGATCATCTGCGAGATCCTCCAGGACGCGGAGAGCTACGCGGGCAAGGACCTGGCCGTCACCGCCGTCCTGCTCTAGCGGCGCTCAGCCGCCGGCAGGCTCCTCCTGTGACAGGTAGGTGTCGAGCAGTTCCGAGGCCCGGCCGCCGTCGTCCTCTGCCGCCAGCCCCTTGCGCATACTCTCCGCCTTCTCCCTGCCCGCCGGGAAGGGAGGCAGGAGCGGAACTTCCGGGTCGGTCAGTACCTCGATCACCACGGGCCGGTCTGCGGCGAACGCCTGGTCCCAGGCGTCGCCGAGGAGCTCCGGGTCCTCCACCCGGATGCCCGAAAGGCCCAACAACTCGGCGTACCCGGCGAACGGGAAATCGGGGAGCTCCTGGCTGGCCGGGAACCGGGGCTCGCCTTCTGACTCGCGCTGTTCCCAGGTGACCTCGGTCAGCTCCCGGTTGTTGAAGACGCACACCACGAACCGCGGGTCCTGCCACTGCTGCCAGCGGTGGGCGACGGTGGCCAGTTCGGCGACGCCCGCCATTTGCATGGCGCCGTCCCCGGCCAGGGCCACCAGCGGCCGGTCCGGATGCGCCAGCTTGGCGGCGATCCCGTAGGGGATGGAACACCCCATGCTGGCGAGCGTTCCCGAAAGGTGCGCAGGGACACCGGGCGGCAACACCAGCTGCCGGGCATACCAGTACACACAGCTTCCGACGTCGACGCTCACCTGGGCATTCTCCGGCAGCCTGCCGTTGAGCTCCCTGACCACCCGTTCCGGGTTGACCGGCAGGGCAGGCACGGCGGCCCGGTCCGCGGCGAGGATGCGCCAGCGGCTGACTTCCTGCTCTACGTCCGAGCGCCACTGGCTGCGCGGGCGGTACTCGAGCTTCCGGTCCAGGGCAGCGAGGGCGGACGCTGCGTCACCAGCGAGTCCCACCTCCACGGGGTAGCGGTTGCCGATCTTCTTTTCGTCGATATCGATCTGCACGGCACGGGCTGCCCCGGGTGGCGGGTAGAACTCGGTCCACGGATCATTGGAGCCCACAATCAGCAGGGCATCGCAGTTGCCCATCAGGTGTGCACTGGCGGTGGTGCCCAGGTGCCCCATGGTCCCGACGGCGAACGGCAGCGTCTCATCCACATACGGCTTGCCCAGCAGGCTGGTGGCGATGCCGGCACCGAGCTTTTCCGCTACGGCCAGCACCTCATCGAAGGCGTGCCGGGCGCCCTGGCCCACAAGCAGGGCCACCTTGTCCGCGGAGTTCAGGACGGCGGCCGCAGCGTCGAGGTCCTCTTCCCGGGGCGTCTTGGCGGCCGAACTCCACGAAGGTCCGGTGACCACGATGCCGTGTTGCTGCTCCAGTTCCGGTGCGGGAGCGGACTGGATGTCATGCGGGACGATCACCACGCACGGCGAGGAGGTTGCCTTGGCCGTGCGGAAGGCCCGGTCCAGGACCATGGGCACCTGCTCGGGTGCACTGACCAGCTGCACGAACTGGGAGGCGACATCCTTGAACAGGGCGCCCAGATCAATCTCCTGCATGTAGCCCGAGCCCAGCACGGTACGGCTTTGCTGCCCTACGATCGCGACCACCGGCACGCCGTCGAGCTTGGCATCGTACAACCCGTTGAGGAGGTGGACCGCGCCCGGGCCTTGCGTGGAGGTCACCACCCCCACGCCGCCCGTGTACTTGGCATGGCCCACGGCCATGAACGCCGCTGTTTCCTCGTGCCGGGCCTGGACAAACTCAACGCGCCCGCCCGCCCGCCGGAGCGCCCCCATGAAGCCGTTGATCCCGTCGCCGCTGTAGCCGAAGACCCGGTTCACTCCCCAGGTGGTGAGCCTGTCCACGATCACGTCGGCCACTGTACGTTCGGTCATGGGGTCCTCCTGGGTCGGTTCCGGCCGGGTTCGGAAGGGGTCAGGCGTTGACGATCAGGCCCAGCTCCGCCTTCGACGCCAGGGCCTCATGCCGTGGCAGGACCCGGACGGTGTAGCCGAAGGGGCCAGAGCGGTCGATCACCAGGGAGCCGCTGAACAGGTGGCGGCCACTGCCCAGGTTCTCCTTCACCTGCAGCTCCATGAGGGTGATGTCCGACAGGGTGTCGTTTTCCTCAGCCCGGCCGTAGGCCACCTCAACACACACGTCATCCGGGGTGAGGCTGGTCAGGGCCACATAGGCGTTGACCTGGAGCGTGTCCCCGATCTGCGGGTCCTCGGAGACGCCCACCGAGTCGACGTGCTCTACGTGGACCTGGGGCCAGGCGGAACGGACCTTGGCTGACCACGATGCCAGCGCGCGGGCCTGTGAGTACGACCCGGCGATGGCGCTCCGCCCTGCTTCGGCGGCGGGGCGGTAGAGGATGTTCACATAGTCCCGCAGCATGCGCTCAGCCGAGACGGCCGGGCCCAGGTGGGACAAGGTGTGCTTGATCATGGACACCCAGTGCGTTGGCACCTTTTCCGCTTCAGACGTCGACGGCCCGGCGGCCCCCGCAGCTTCCGAAACGGTGCTGCCGTAGAACCTCGGCGCCACCTGGGTTTCGAGCAGCTCGTACAGGGCGGCCGCCTCGATGTCGTCGCGTTCTTCCGGCGAGGCACCGTTATTGGCGGTGGGTATCGCCCAGCCGTTCTCGCCGTCGTACATCTCATCCCACCAGCCGTCCAGGACGGACAGGTTCAGCGAACCGTTCAGCGCCGCCTTCATGCCGGACGTCCCACAGGCCTCCAGCGGGCGCAGCGGGTTGTTCAGCCAGACGTCGCAGCCCGGGAAGAGGGTGCGTGCCATGGCAATGTCATAGTTGGGCAGGAACACGATCCGGTGCCGGACCTCGGGATCGTCGGTGAAGCGGACCAGGTCCTGGATCATCTTCTTGCCGGCGTCGTCGGCCGGATGGGACTTGCCGGCGATGACCAGCTGAATGGGATGTTCCTTGTGGAGGAGCAGTGCCTTCAGCCGCTCCGGCTCCCGCAGCATGAGGGTCAGCCGCTTGTAGGTGGGGACGCGGCGGGCGAACCCGATGGTCAGCACATCCGGGTCCAGGACGTTGTCCGTCCAACCCAGCTCGGCATCGGCGGCACCGCGCTTCTTCCAGGCGGCACGCAGGCGGCGGCGGACGTCATCCACCAGCGCGGACCGCATCTCGCGGCGCAGTGCCCACACATCGGCGTCACTGACGTTGTAGGCCAGGTCCCAGCGGCCATTGGCCTCAGCCTCGCTGCCGAACTGGTCACGGGCCAGCTTGGCAATCCTGCTGTCCACCCAGGTGGGCACGTGGACGCCGTTGGTGACCGACGTGATGGGCACTTCCGAGGGGTCAAACCCTGGCCACAGTGCGGAGAACATCCCCCGTGATACCTCGCCGTGCAGCTTGGCCACGCCGTTGGCGCGTTGTGCCAGGCGCAGGCCCATCACGGCCATGTTGAACACCGCCGGGTTTCCGTCGGCGTAGTTCTCGCGGCCCAATTCCAGGATCCGGTCAACCGGCACGTCCGGCGCCAGGCCGGCCTGGAAGAAGTGGGAGATCTGCGCGATTTCGAACCGGTCGATGCCGGCCGGAACGGGGGTATGCGTGGTGAACACGGTGGAAGCGCGTCCCGCCGCCAGGGCTTCGTCAAACGTGAGGGCCTGGTCCCCGGACATGAGTTCCTGGATGCGTTCAATGCCCAGGAAGCCGGCGTGGCCCTCGTTGGTGTGGAACACCTCGGGCGCAGCCGAGCCGGTCAGCTGCTGGAAGGCGCGCAGCGCCTTGACCCCGCCCATGCCCAGCAGCAGTTCCTGCTGCAGCCGGTGGTCACCGCCGCCGCCGTACAGCCGGTCGGTGATGCTGCGGGCGGCGTCATCGTTGCCGGGCACATTCGAGTCAAGGAGCAGGAGGGGGACGCGTCCGACGTCGGCACGCCAGATGTGTGCCAGCAGCCGGCGCCCGTTGGGCAGCGGCAGGGTGATTTGCAGCGGCCGGCCGTTGCCGTCCGCGGAGGGCTCACGCAGCAGGGTGAGGGGAAGGCCGTCCGGGTCCAGGACGGGGTACGTCTCCTGCTGCCAGGCGTCGCGGGACAGCGATTGCTTGAAGTAGCCGGCCTGGTAGAGCAGGCCCACGCCGATCAGGGGCACGCCCAGGTCCGAGGCCGCTTTCAGGTGGTCGCCGGCCAGGATGCCCAGGCCGCCCGAATACTGGGGCAGGACCTCGGTGATGCCGAACTCGGGGGAGAAGTACGCGATGGAGGCCGGCGCGTCGGGGCCCAGGCCCTGGTACCAGCGCGGTTCCTCGAGGTACCGGTCAAGGTCCTGTTCGGCTGCGCGCACCCGCTCCACAACCGACTGGTTGGCTGCGAGCCGCTGGAACTCTTCCCTGCTGACCATGCCAAGGAATCCGACGGGGTCCTGTTCGCTTTCTTCCCAGATCCGGGGGTTGAGTCCGGCGAAAAGTTCCCTGGTGGGGCGGTGCCAGGACCAGCGCAAATTGCTCGCCAGCCGTGCCAGCGGACGGATGGGCTCGGGGAGGACTGTACGGACCGTAAACCTGCGGATTGCCTTCACCTGCGTCACACTAACGGACAACCTGGGCGGCCGGAACCAGCTTTGGGTTTCTTTTGGGTAAATGACAAGGGAGTGGAGGAAATGACGTGCGGCGTGGCGGAATTAGTGAGCAGCCTTAGCAATCTTCGGCATTTCTCGCTAACGTCGAGCCTGTGACGACTAACTCAGGAACCAGTGCCGCAACAGAGATAATGTCAAGGGGATCCATCACCGAGGGACTGCGGTTCGGACGTTTTCCGATCACTGCCGTGCAGCCCGTCGTTGAGGGTGGAAAGTTCCCGGCCAAAGCCCTTCCGGGCGAAGGAATCGTGGTGGGTGCCACCTGTTTCCGGGAAGGACACGACCAGCTCGGCGTCAGCGCCGTCCTCCTGGACCCGTCGGGTGCCGAGCGCCAGCGCGTCCGGCTCACGCCGCCGCGCGGGGAACGCGGCATGGGGACCGACCGCTGGGAAGGCATCCTCACGCCGTCGGAAACCGGGCAGTGGTCCTTTCTCATCGAAGCCTGGCACGACCGCTATGGCACGTGGCACCACAACGCCGAGGTGAAGATCGACGCCGGCGTTGATGTTGAACTGATGCTCGCCGAGGGGGCGGCGCTGCTCTCCGAAGCCGCGGGCGACGAGTCCCGCAGCGAGGCGGACCGGGACGCCCTCCGCCGGGCGGCCGACACACTGGCAAACCAGTTCCTCAGCACTGAGGAGCGGCTCGGCGCCGGCTTTGGCCCCGAGCTGGCGGACATCGTGGCCCGCCAGCCCATCCGCGAACTGGTGACTGTTTCCGAGAAGTACCCGTTGAATGTTGAGCGTGACCGTGCCGGGCGCGGCGCCTGGTACGAGTTCTTCCCACGTTCGGAGGGCGCCGTCAAGGACCACTCCACGGGCACGTGGACCTCCGGAAACTTCCGCACTGCGGCTAAGCGGCTGGACGCCGTGGCAGCCATGGGTTTTGACGTTATTTACATGCCGCCCATCCACCCCATCGGCGTGAAGCACCGCAAGGGGCCCAACAATACGCTGGTTGCCGGCCCGAACGACCCCGGTTCGCCCTGGGCAATCGGGGCTGAGGAAGGCGGGCACGATGCGATCCATCCCGACCTCGGCACGTTCGACGACTTTGACGCCTTCGTGGCCCGGGCCAACGAACTGGGGCTGGAAGTTGCCCTTGACCTGGCCCTGCAGGCCGCGCCCGACCACCCGTGGGTGACGTCCCACCCGGAGTGGTTCACAACCCGCGTTGACGGCAGTATTGCTTACGCCGAGAACCCGCCCAAGAAGTACCAGGACATTTATCCGCTCAATTTCGATAATGACCCCGAGGGCCTTTCGAATGAAATTCTGCGGATTGTCCTGCTGTGGGTCAGCCACGGCGTAAAGATTTTCCGGGTTGATAACCCGCACACCAAGCCCGTGTGGTTCTGGGAATGGCTGATCGGAGAAGTTAATAAGGCAGTCCCGGGAGTGGTGTTCCTCGCGGAGGCGTTCACCCGCCCGGCCATGATGCACGCCCTGGGAAGGGCCGGGTTCCAGCAGTCCTACACCTACTTCACCTGGCGCAACACCAAGAAGGAAATCGAGGACTACTTCCACGAAGTAAGCCACGAATCACCGGCGTTCTTCCGCCCCAACTTCTTCGTCAATACCCCGGACATCCTCACCCCCTACCTTCAGTTCGGCGGCCCGGCCGCGTTCCGGATCAGGGCGGTGCTCGCCGCCACGGCCAGCCCGCTGTGGGGTGTCTACGCCGGTTACGAGCTGTACGAGCATGTGGCCCGGCCGGGAGCCGAGGAGTACATCGACAACGAGAAGTTCGAATACAAGGCACGCGACTGGGACGCCGCAGCCGAATCGGGGCGCACGCTGGCTCCGCTCATCACCCGGCTGAACCACTTGCGGCGGGACCATCCGGCGCTGCTGGACCTGCAGAACCTGACCGTCCACCAGAGCACGGACGATGCCACGGTGGTGTACTCCAAGCACAAGACCCTGCCAGACGGTTCCAAGGACACCCTCATTGTGGTGGTTAACGTGGACCCGCACGTCACCAAGGAATGCTCAGTCAAACTCGACCTGGCCGCACTTGAGCTCGACCCGCAGGACCTGACCGCAAACGGGGGCTTCCATGTGGACGACCTCCTCTCCGGGGAAAGCTGGGAGTGGGGCGAGTACAACTACGTGCGCCTCGACCCGCATCTTGAGCCCGCGCACATCCTGAGCGTGAGGAGAATGCATCAGTGAGTTTTAATCCGCAAAGTTCGGGCCAGCACTTCACTCCCAAGAGCACATTCGAGCTCAACGCCCCGGGCCTTCAGCATGATCCGCTGTGGTACCGGAAGGCTGTGTTCTACGAAGTACTGGTTCGGGCTTTTGCGGATGCCAACGGCGATGGGTCCGGAGACTTCTCCGGGCTCATCGACCGCCTGGACTACCTGCAATGGCTGGGTGTGGACTGCCTCTGGCTGCCGCCCTTCTTCCAGTCACCGCTACGGGACGGCGGCTACGACATTTCGGACTACAACTCGGTCCTGGACGAGTTTGGCACCATCAGCGACTTCAAGCGCCTGGTGGCCGAGGCACACGCCCGTGGGGTGCGCGTGATCATCGACCTGCCGCTGAACCACACCTCGGACCAGCACCCGTGGTTCCAGGAATCCCGCAAAGACCCCGAGGGCCCCTTTGGGGACTTCTACGTGTGGAGCGATACGGACGAGAAGTACCAGGATGCCCGCATCATCTTCGTCGATACCGAGGAGTCGAACTGGACGTTCGACCCCATCCGGCGGCAGTTCTTCTGGCACCGGTTCTTCAGCCACCAGCCGGACCTGAACTTCGAAAACCCAAAAGTGATCGACGCGCTCTTCGACGTGGTGCGGTTCTGGCTCGACCAGGGCATCGACGGTTTCCGCGCGGATGCAATCCCTTACCTCTACGAGGAGGAGGGGACAAACTGTGAAAACCTGCCGGCCACCCACGAGTTCCTCCGGAAACTGCGGGCCATGGTGGACGAAAGCTATCCCGGCAGGGTCATCATCGCCGAGGCAAACCAGCCGCCCAACGAAGTGGTGGAGTACTTCGGCACGGAAGAGGCTCCGGAATGCCACATGGCGTTCCACTTCCCGATCATGCCGCGCCTCTACTACGCGCTCCGGGACCAGAAGGCGGCGCCCATCATCGAGACCATGAAGGACACCCCGGACATTCCGGAGGGCGCGCAGTGGGGAACCTTCCTGCGCAACCATGACGAACTGACCCTCGAAATGGTCACGGCCGACGAACGCGCGGCCATGCTCGGCTGGTACGCGCCCGATCCCCGGATGCGGGCCAATATCGGCATCCGGCGCCGGCTGGCGCCGCTGCTGGACAACTCGCGTGCGGAGATTGAACTGATCAACGCGCTGCTCCTGTCCCTGCCCGGCAGCCCGTTCCTGTACTACGGGGACGAAATCGGCATGGGGGACAATATCTGGCTGGAAGACCGGGACGCGGTCCGCACGCCCATGCAGTGGAACCCCGACCGGAACGCGGGATTTTCCCACGCGGACCCGGGCAAGCTGTACCTGCCTCCCATCCAGTCGCTGGTGTACAACTACAGCATGGCGAACGTGGAGGCCGAAGCCGCCCATTCCGGTTCCCTGCTGCGCTGGACCCGGCAGATCCTCAGCGTCCGCAAGAACCATGCGGCGTTCGGCCTGGGCGGGTTCAGGCACCTGGAGGCCGACCACGATGCCGTCCTTGCCTATCTCCGGGAACTGCCG
This sequence comes from Arthrobacter sp. K4-10C, assembly GCF_059090085.1. Lineage (NCBI taxonomy): Bacteria > Bacillati > Actinomycetota > Actinomycetes > Micrococcales > Micrococcaceae > Arthrobacter > Arthrobacter sp. K4-10C. The sequence goes on from NZ_JBNHFI010000004.1 coordinate 334,001, forward strand.
GATGGCAACAGCGCAGGACTGGACGGGGAAACCATCCTGTGCGCCTTCAACCTTTCGCAGCACCCCGTGGCAGCCCGGCTGCGGGTTCCCGAGTACGCCGGGCGCGGGCTGCGGGACGTCTTCGGGGGGCAGGCGTTCCCCGGAATCAACGACGACGGAACGTTGACGCTGACCCTGGGCAGCCACGATTTCTTCTGGTTGCGCGTGCGGGCGGCGTCTTCGAACCCGTCGTCGCCCTACACCCAGGCCATGCCCATCCTGTCGATAGAGGAGTGACATGAACCAGCCTATTCTCACCCCCGCCCTGACCGCGCTTCTCCAGGAATGGCTGCCGAGGCAGCGCTGGTTTCCGGTAAAGACCCCCGACTTCGAGATGTCCCAGGCAGGAAGCCTGGGGCTCGAGGACCCCGCAAAGCACGCAGCGCTGTCCGTGTTTTTGCTGAACATCACCACGCATGGTCCGGACGGCGGCAAACGGACAACCGTGGTCCAGGTTCCGCTGAGTTTCCGGCCCGCGCCCGCCGCAGGCATGGAACGCGCGCTTGTGGGCCAGGCTGCCGGGACAGACCCGTCACGGCCGTGGGTTTACGACGCCGTCCACGATCCCGACTTCGTCGGCGGCTGGCTGGAGCTTATCCGGCAGGAAACAAAGGCCCCCAGCGGCACGGCGGGAGGCTTCAAGGTGGCCGGAAGCTACCGGCTGCCCACAGCGCGCGGCGTTGTGAAGGTCCTGTCCGGGGAGCAGTCCAACAGTTCAGTCATAGTGGACGACGGCGAATCGGCCGCGATCGTGAAGTTCTTCCGGGTGTTGTCCGAGGGCGCCAATCCGGAGGTCGAAGTGGGTTCGGCACTGACGTCCGCCGGGACTTCCGAAGTGCCTGCCACCCTGGGATGGGTGCGCGGCGAATGGCTTGCGCAGGGCAGGACGGCGTCCGAAGACAAGGGTACCCGCCGGGTCCAGGGCGAGTTGGCTGTGGCCCACGAGTTCCTGGCCGGCGGCCGGGACGCCTGGCGGCTCGCCGTGGATGCCGCCCGGTCCGGGACGGACTTCACTGCAGAGGCAAAGGCCCTCGGTGCCGCCACCGCCACCGTGCACCGCCGGCTCGCTGAAGCCCTGGGGCAGTCCGCCGAAAGTGAACCCGGCAAGGTAATTGCGCCGGGAGTAGCACAGCGCGTCCGCCAGGCATGGGCGGAAGCCGGTCCCGCCGTCGGGCCCTACGACCAAGAACTGGAGGCACTGCTGGAAGGCCTCGACGGCGTGTCCACGGGACCGCTGCAGCGGATCCACGGCGACCTCCATCTGGGCCAGATCCTGCAGGTTCCTGCGCCGGATGGACCAGGCCGGTGGGCCATCCTCGACTTCGAAGGTGAACCTCTCCGGCCCATCGCCGAACGGAACGTCCCCGACGTTCCCCTGCGCGACGTCGTCGGCATGCTGCGGTCCTTCGACTATGCGGCAGGAGCGGCACAGCGGGAGCAGGAAGGCGCACAGGTGCCTGAGTCCTGGGTCGATGACTGCGCTGACGCGTTCCTGGCCGGGTACGCGAGCGTCACGCCCGGAACAGTGGACCGGAACGCGCCACTCTTTGTGGCATTGTGGCTGGACAAGGCACTGTACGAAGTAGTTTATGAAATGCGTAACAGGCCCGACTGGCTGGCGATCCCTGTGAACGCCTCCAGGCGGCTCCTTAGCGGTAACAGCGCCGGCGACCACGCCGGGGCAGCATCGGAAGGTAACGAAATGACAGGCTCAGCACGAACTGACCGGCCAGGGACGCCGCTGCAGGTGGACGACGGCACCCTGGGAAAGATCGCAAACGGTGAACACCACGCCCCGCATTCGGTTCTGGGCGCGCACCTGGACGACTACGGCCATGTCACCATCCGTACCGTGAAGCACCTTGCGGAAGCAGTCAGCGTCATCACCTCCGCAGGCGAAACTCCCATGGAGCATGAAGCCCACGGGGTGTGGGTGGCGGTTCTGGAACCGCTTCAGCACGGACATGTGCCTGACTACCGGCTGTCGGTCACCTACCCCGGCGCCGAGCCGGTGACGGTGGACGATCCGTACCGCTACCTGCCCACTGTCGGTGAAGTGGACCTGCACCTGATCGGTGAGGGCCGGCACGAGAAACTGTGGGAAGTGCTGGGCGCCCACGCCCGGCATTACAAATCATCACTGGGAGACGTTGACGGCGTTTCCTTCTCCGTCTGGGCTCCGAACGCCCAGGCCGTCCGGGTCAAGGGCGACTTCAACGCCTGGGACGGACGCGAGAACTCCCTCCGCTCCCTGGGCTCCTCCGGCGTGTGGGAACTCTTCATTCCCGGCGTTGCGGCAGGCGCTTGCTACAAGTTCGAAATTCGGACGAAAGCCGGTTACTGGGTGGAAAAGGCCGATCCCCTGGCCTTCGGTACCGAGGTTCCCCCGCTGACGGCGTCAAGGGTGGTGGAGTCCTCCTACGCCTTCAAGGATGACGAATGGATGGAGGCCCGCTCCCAGCGGGACCCGCACAACTCAGCAATGAGCGTCTATGAGGTGCACCTCGGATCCTGGCGCCTGGGGCTGGGATACCGCGAGCTCGCCAAGGAACTGGTGGACTACGTCAAATGGCTGGGGTTCACCCACGTGGAGTTCATGCCCGTGGCGGAGCACCCGTTCGGCGGCTCCTGGGGCTACCAGGTCACCTCCTACTTCGCGCCCACGTCCCGCTTTGGCCACCCCGACGAGTTCCGGTACCTGGTTGACACGCTGCACCAGGCGGGCATCGGCGTGCTGCTGGACTGGGTCCCTGCGCACTTCCCCAAGGACGCCTGGGCCCTTGCCCAGTTCGACGGCGAGCCATTGTACGAGCACGCCGACCCGAACCTCGGTGAGCACCCGGACTGGGGCACCCTGATCTTTGACTTCGGCCGCACCGAAGTACGCAACTTCCTGGTGGCCAACGCCCTGTACTGGCTTGATGAGTTCCACATCGACGGCCTGCGGGTGGATGCAGTCGCCTCGATGCTGTACCTGGATTACTCCCGCGAGGACGGCCAGTGGCAGCCCAACCGCTTTGGCGGCCGGGAAAACCTGGAGGCAATCTCCTTCCTGCAGGAAGTCAACGCCACGGTGTACAAGACGCACCCGGGTGCCGTGATGATCGCCGAGGAGTCCACCGCGTTCCCCGGGGTTACAGCCCCTACCAGCCATGGCGGCCTGGGATTCGGCCTCAAGTGGAACATGGGCTGGATGCACGACTCCCTCAAATACGCATCCGAGGATCCCGTCAACCGCAAGTGGCACCACGGCACCGTCACGTTCTCCATGGTCTACGCCTTCACGGAAAACTTCCTGCTGCCGATCAGCCACGATGAGGTCGTGCACGGCAAGGGTTCGATGCTGCGCAAGATGCCTGGCGACCGTTGGCAGCAGCTCGCCAACCTCCGCGCCTTCCTCGCGTACCAGTGGGCGCACCCCGGCAAGCAGCTGATTTTCATGGGCACCGAGTTCGGCCAGGAAGCCGAGTGGTCCGAGCAGCACGGTCTCGACTGGTGGCTTGCGGACATTCCCGCACACAAGGGCCTGCAGCTCCTGACCAAGGATCTAAATGAGCTGTACAAGAGCACACCGGCGCTCTACACCCGGGACAACGAGCCCGGCGGCTTCCAGTGGATCAACGGGGGAGACGCGGACCACAACGTTCTGTCCTTCATCCGCCGGGACGCGGACGGCAACCCACTCGTCTGCGCCATCAACTTCTCGGGCGGGCCGCACGTCGGCTACACCCTGGGAGTCCCGACGGCGGGGCAGTGGACGGAAGTACTCAACACAGACCATGCCATCTACGGCGGATCCGGTGTTCTGAACGACGGCAAGCTCAAGGCCACGGACGAGGGCCAGGACGGGCAGCCCGCCACGCTGACGGTCACCCTGCCTCCGCTTGGCGCAGCATACTTCAAGCCGGGTGCAGGTGCCCCGGAAGTATCGGGGCCGGGCGTAACTGGCATCGCTTAGTTTGCCGGCTCGAACCACTCGAACAGCCCGGGGTCCGTGTGATTCCGGGCTGTTCCGTGTCTTGCCGCGCGCTGACCTGGCTGGGTCTAGCCGGGAGTTGGCCATCCCGGGCAAGTGGTGGTAAAGTTAGTTTCCGCGCTGGTCCACAGAGTCAGCCGGAAAACCCGACCAAGAAGCTTGAAGCTGATGAAGGTCGCGGGCGCCGGTTTGACAGGAGTGAAGCCAGCCGGTAAGTTTGAAAAGTTGCTCCGGAGCGATCTTGGACCGTGTGGTTTGGGTGGTGCCGGGTGTGTCTGTTGTTTGAGAACTCAATAGTGTGCCAAGTTTGTTGATACCGATTGTTTTTTGATTGGTTGAATTGATCGGGCTGCCCGCCCCTGTGGGT